>DASVSS010000088.1:0-3376 GCA_036387945.1 Tepidisphaeraceae bacterium
CGGCGCCGGCGGCGGCGTTGATGCGCTCGCACGCGGCCTTCGTGCCGCTGACGACGATCTGCCCGGCGGCGTTGTAATTGGCGGGCACGAGCACTTCGCCGGCGGCGTTGTCGGCGCAAAGCGTGTCGATCTCGGCCTCGCTGGCGCCCATGATGGCGACCATGCTGCTGGGCGTGCCGACCGCCGCCGCCTGCATCAGCCGGCCCCGTGCGGCGACGAGCCTGAGCCCTTCTTCGAAGGTGAACACCCCCGCCAGGTGCAGCGCCGTGTACTCGCCGAGTGAAAGCCCCGCGTACACGAACGGCCCGTCACCGAGCTTGCCGGCGGCCTTAGCCGCGGCGTGGCAGGCGACGCTCGTGGCGAAGATCGCCGGCTGGCTGGCGTCGGTCTGATTCAGCCGGTCCTCGGGCCCTTCGAAGCAAAGCTGCGAGATCGCATACCCCAGCGCGGCGTCGGCCCGGTCAAACACGGCCTTCGCCTCGGGCGATTTTTCGAGAAAGTCGCGGCCCATGCCGACGTGTTGCGCGCCCTGGCCGGGGCAGAGGATATAGGTGTTTGTCGCCATAATGGGATTCGACGAAGCCTTGCGGCGGAGAAGCCGCCAGCTTTGCAGGTTACATGCGGACGACCGCGTTGGCCCAGGTCAGGCCCGCGCCAAAGGCCACCAGGACGGCGATGTCGCCCTGCTGCAGCTTCCCGGCCCGCACGGCCTCGTCGAGTGCGATCGGGATCGAAGCGGCGGAGGTGTTGCCGTACTTTTCGATGTTCACGTACGCCCGGTCCATCGGCAGGCCGAGCTTTTCCATTGCCGAGTCGATGATTCGCATGTTCACCTGGTGCGGCACGATCAGCTTGACCTGCTCTTTGGTGATGCCGGACTTAGTGATCGCGTCTTCGATCATCTCCTGGAAGCGCGCGACGGCGAACTTATAAACCTCGCGGCCACGGATCTGCAGGAACTGCTTACGGCCGGCGACCATCGTTTCTTCGATCGGGTGCCGTGAGCCCGGCGGGCAATAAAGCATCTCCCAGCCGTGGCCGTCGGCGTGGAGCGAACTGTAGAACAGTCCGCGCCCCGTGTCCTCGCTGCGCTGCATCACGACGGCCCCTGCGCCGTCGCCGAACAGGATGCAGCTTTGTCGGTCCTTGTAATCGGTGATGCGGCTAAGGGTTTCGGCGCCGATGACAAGGACGTTGCGGTACGCCCCGCTGCGGATGAAGTGCGACGCGGTCTCCATCCCGTAGATGAAACCGCTGCAAGCCGCCGTCAGATCGAACGCGGGCGTGCGGTCGAGGCCCAGCGACGCGGCGACGAAGCACGCGGTCGACGGCGTGACCATCTCCGGCGTGATCGTGCAGACGATCACCAGATCGATGTCGCGCGCTTCGACTTTTGCGGCGTGCATCGCCTTGGTGGCCGCGTGCGAGGCGAGCGTGGCGGTGCTTTCGTCGGCGCGGACGATGCGCCGCTCTTTGATGCCGGTGCGCTGGGTGATCCACTCGTCGTTGGTGTCGACCATCGTCGACAGATCGGCGTTGGTCAGCTTCCGTTCGGGAACGAACGAGCCGGTGCCGGCGATGATGGCGGAGTAAGTGGGCATGTTCGGTTCGTACTCAGGCCCGGCGATTGACGACGCCACGAGGCGGGCTCAATCTTAGTCCTCGACCTGCACGCTTTTGGAGATCACGTCTGTGATCTTTGCGTTGAGCCCGCTGTCTGCGAGTTGCTTGCCGACACGGACGGCGTTCTTGATGGCACGGGCCTCGCTGCGGCCGTGGCAGATCAGGCAGATGCCGCCGACGCCCAGGAGCGGCGCGCCGCCGTACTCCTGCCAGTCGTGCTTGGCGCGGATGTTCTTCATCACGGGCTTGAGGCTTTGCAGCAGGGACGGGTCGAATTCCTGCACTTCGCTGACGAGCGTCTGGAAAATGCCTTCGCTGAGGCCCTCGGTGAACTTGAGCACGATGTTGCCGACGAATCCGTCGGTGACGACGACGTCGACGATGCCTTTGAAAATGTCTTTGCCTTCGACGTTGCCGATGAAGTTGAGCTGTGTTTCGTCGCGCATGAGTTTGCGCGACTCCTTCGTCATCGCGTTGCCCTTGCTGTCTTCCTCGCCGATGCTCATCAGCCCGACGCGCGGGTTTTCAATGCCGCACAGGGCCTTGGCATAGACGGCGGCCATCAGGCCGTACTGCTGCATGTGCTTGGGCTTGGGCTCGGGATTGGCGCCAACGTCACAAAGGACGACCGGGCCATGAAAAGTAGGCAGCACGATGGCGATGCCGGGCCGGCTGACGCCGGGCAGCAACCGCATGCGGAGCTGCGCCGCCGCGACGCAGGCGCCGGTGTTGCCGGCACTGATGGCGACGTCGGCATCGCCCTTGGCGACGAGCTTGCTCATCACCGCGATCGAACTGTCGGGCTTGCCGCGAACCGCCTCGACCGGCGACTCGTCCATCGCGATGACCTGGCTGGCGTGGACGGCCTTGTAATGCTTCCGTTTGTCGGCGGGGATGGCCGCCGCGGCGACGGCAGCGTCGACGACCTCGGGCGGGCCGATGAGCAGGATTTCGTCGTCGCCGCCGAGCAACGACGCCGCGTCGTAGCAGCCGGCGAGAATGGCGTCGGGGGCGTTGTCGCCGCCCATCACATCGACCGCTGCTCGCACCGGGACGCTCCCTCGTTAGGCCCGGCGGGCGGGCACGAATCTGACGCGCTGATGCGCTGCCATAGCCTGCTCAGGCCTGGTCGGCCGAGGCGACTTCGACCGACAATTCGGGATTCACGAACCCGCAGCTTCCGCACGAGACGTGGGGCAGCTTCGCCCCGGCGCACTGCGGGCAGCGGACGTAGTGAATGGGCTTGAGCGCGTGGTGCGAACGGCGTTTGCGCTTACGCGACTTGCTGATGCGTTGGACGGGCAACATGGCCGGAACTCCTGAGAAACCGCGGCCGGGAGGGCCTGCCGCGACATCAAATACGTTAACCCCGCCGCAGAACCCCTGCCGCGAAGCGAGCCGAGTAATGTAACGGTGGGCGGCGCGGTGTCAAGGCGATGCACCCGATTTCGGCCGATCCCGCCTCATTCGGAAGTGACTTTGTCAGCGGCCACCCGCCGCCAGTTGCCGGGGATCTTCGGCCCCGACCGACCACAAATGAGTGGCTTTAGCCGGGGGCGAACTTTATTTGAACCATCCCGATTCCAACCCGCCGCGCAGGTTCTTCGGCTTGCCGGGCTTCTTAGCCGGCGCCGCGACCACCGGCTCGGGCGGGGCGACCGGCTCGGCGACCTGCTTGATCGACAGGGAAATCCGTCGCTTCTCGCCGTCGACTTCCAGCACGCGCACGTCGACGGTCGCCCCCGGCTTGGCG
>DASVSS010000089.1:0-4193 GCA_036387945.1 Tepidisphaeraceae bacterium
GCGCTTGACGAGGCCGAGGTCGGCGACCTTCACCACGCCCTGGTCGTTGAGCAGCAGGTTTTCGGGCTTCACGTCGCGGTGGATCAAACCGTGTTCGTGGGCGAACTTTAGCCCGCGCGCCGCCTGCAGCGCATAGCCCACGCCGGTCTCGACGTCGAGCTTATGATTCTCGCGCAGCACGTCCGCCAGCGTGCGGCCCTGGACGAACTCCATCGAAAAGAAGTTGACGTTCCGCTCCGCGCCAATGTCATAAATCTGCACGATGTTGTGGTGCGTGAGCTGCGCCGCAGCGTACGCCTCGCGCGTGAAGCGCGCGACGAGTTGCGAATCATCGGCAAGGTGGGGATGCAGAGTTTTGAGTGCGACGTTGCGGTCGAGTGAGTTCTGCCGGGCGAGGTAAACCGCCCCCATGCCCCCGGCCCCGAGCTTTTGAACAACGGTGTAGCCGCCCAGCGTCGAGCCCGGCGCGATCTCTGCCGACGCGCCATTTTGCGCGGGCGGCGGCGACCGGGGGGCAGGCGCGGGGGCGGGCGCCGCAGCGGATTCGGCGACGCGGGCCGGGGCGGGAACGGGTTGCTTCGGCAGCGGGGCGGAATCAAGCGCGGGGGGGAACGTGACTCCCAGGCCCGACGAAGCGGGCGGGATTGGCGAACGCGCGGCAGCGCGATGAGCGCCCGTCGCCGGCGGCGCGGTGGCGGCGACGCCGGCAACTCCGACGGCGTGCTCGGCGTGGAGTTTGGTCACTTCCGCGTGCGCACCGGGCTCGGCTGAGATCTTCAGCCCGAATTTCGCATGGCACCGCGGGCACTTGGGCTGGAAGTGACCGGCGCGCACGCCTTTGAGCTCGATGGCGTAGGCACAGTGGGGACAGGCAATCACTTGTTGTTCCTCAGACGACGTGGATTGCGCGCCAGTGTAGCTCATCACCGGCGCCACCGGCAATAATTTCCGGCCGCCGCGGGCGGGGCCGGCGGGCCGGCATCAGGGTTCCGTTGCACCGCAGCGCCCGGGCCGGCACAATCCGCCGGTGACTTCGGCATGGCTCATCCCGATGCGCGGTCCGCCGCTGACGCCGGTCGAACTGACCTGCGGCAATGCCGCCCACACCCTCGGCCGGCACGAAGGGTGCACGGTCCGGCTGCCGCTCGACGCCGAGCAAGTCTCGCGGCAGCACGCGCGGATCGAGTTCGTCGACGATGCCTGGCGCGTCACCGATCTCGCCAGCCGGTGGGGAACGAGCGTCAATGGCGTGCGCCTCGCGCCCCATTCACCGATGCCGATGGCCGAGGGCGATCTTGTCGGCATCGCGCCGTGGACGTTCCTGTTCTCGGGCGAGAAGTCGCGCCCGGGCGTGCGCCCGACCGAAGACGCGGCGCAGACGATGGTGCGCTCGTTCACTGAAGGCAGCAGCCAGCCGCTGGCCGAAGAGATGCTCACGCTGCTTCTCGAATCCGCCGCCAAGGTGCACACGGCCACGACCGAGCAAAGCCTTGCCGAAACACTGCTGCGGATCGCCAAGCGGGGGACCGGGCTTTTCAATGCCGTGCTGCTGCGGCCGACCGACGGTTTGAGCGTCTTCGAGATCATCGCCACCGACGGACCGCCCGGCGGGACGGAAGCCCCCGCGACGTTCTCACGATCGCTCGTCGCCGCGGCCGCCAGCGGCAACGTCGCCGAAATCGCGGCGGGTGCGGCCGGCGGGCCGGTGAGCCATTCGATCGTGCAGATGAACGTCTCGGCCGCCATCTGCGCTCCGCTCATGCTCGGCGGGGCGCCGGCGGCGTTTTTATACCTCGACGCACGCGGCACACTTCATCAACCATTGCGGCCGAATGCGTCGGCCTTCTGCCTGGCGCTGTCGCGCATCGCGTCGCTGGCACTGGCCAATCTCAAGCGAATGGAAATCGAAGGCAGGCAATTGCGCATGGACGCCGAGTTGCATGCCGCGGCGGCGGCGCAGAAATGGATCATGCCGCCGCGCCATCTTTCGATCGGGCGGGTCGCCACCGTCGGAGAGTCCCGCCCCGGCGCTTACGTCGGCGGCGATTTTTTCGACGTCATCCCGCTGCCCGGTGACCGCGTGGCCGTCGCCCTCGGCGACGTCAGCGGCAAGGGCGTTTCCGCGAGCGTGCTGATGACGCTGACGCAGGGCTTCCTGCACGCGGCGCTGCTCGAATCCGGCGACCCGGGCGTCGCCGTCACGCGGCTCAACGCCTTCATCGCGCCCCGGCGGCCGGCGAATAAGTTCGTCACGCTCTGGGCTGCCGTGATCGATCCCGCGGCGGGCACGCTGAATTACGTCGACGCGGCACACAGTTATGCGATGCTCCGGCGCACCACCGGCGAGATTGTCGACCTCAACGAAGGCGGCGGCCTGCCGATCGGGGTGATGGAAGACGGCGCCTACGAAGCGATCACCGTGCCGATCGCCGCCGGCGACACGCTCGTCATCGTCAGCGATGGCATCGTCGAGCAGCCCGCGCCCGGCGGCGAAGACCGTGTGCAGTTCGATCTCGAAGGACTCCGCGCCGCCATCGCCAACGCCGGCGGCGACACAGTCGCCGCGATTTTCGACGCCGTCGTACGGCACGCCAAGGGCCAGCACCTCGCCGACGACGCCACGGCGCTGCACGTCACCTTGGAGTGATCCCCAGCGCACGGCACGGTTGGCATCGGTGGCACCCGAAAAAATCAGACGCATGGATGTGCGGGCAACAGCGCACCCGTCCAATGTGAGCATCGGCCAGCGCGCTGACGGGCATTCCCGGTTTTAGAGGCTTGCCGCGCGGCTTTGTTCTTCAAGCCGCTGGAGCATTTCGCCGGCTTCTTCGTCGCGGTCGCCGACACTGCTCGTCCAAGCAAGCCGTTCCGTGCGGTTGGCGGCCTTCTCGATCCGGCGGCAGGCGCTGATGACGGTGCTGTGATTACGCTTGCCCATCTTGGCGGCGATCTCGGGGAAGCTGAGCTTGGTGGTCTTGCGGATGATGAACATCGCCACGCTGCGCGCCAGCGAGATCGTCCGCTGCCGCCGGCCGGACATGAGCTCGCGCATCTCCAACCCGAAGTAAGCGCACACACTGGCAAGAACGGCGTCGGGCTTCACCGGGGCGACCAGCGCCCGGTCCAGGTCGCCCAGCGCCTCCTGGGCAAGGACGACGTCTGCCGGTCGGCCGGTCAGCCGCATGTGGGCGGTGATGCGCGTGATCGCCCCTTCGAGCTCGCGGACGTTCTGCGTCACCCGGCGGGCGACCCAGGCGATGATCTCTTCGCCGAGGTTGATCTTGTTGCGTTTGCTGATGGCCCGCAGGATTTCGCAGCGCATGTTGTAGTTGGGCGCGTCCACCCGCACGACCATTCCGCTAACGAAACGGTTGATGAGGGATTCGCCGAACTCGCAGATGAGCTTCGGGTGCTCGTCGCTGGCCAGCACGACTTGCCGGCCCATCGCTTCAATGGCGTTGAAGGTGTGCAGGAATTCTTCCTGCGTCGCCTTCTTGCCGCTGAGGAAATGCACGTCGTCGATGACGAGCAGATCGAGCTCGCGCATCTTTCGACGGAAGGCGTCTACGCGGTTGTTCCGAAGGGCGACGAGAAACTCATTCGTGAATTCCTCGCCAGTCATGTACGCCCACTTCTTCGTGGGGTGGTGCTGGACGAACTTCCTGCACAGCCCCTGCAGCAGGTGGCTTTTGCCCAGGCCGCACGAGCCGTGGATGAACAGCGGGTTGTACTGCGCGCCGGGGAATTCGCTGACGTAATTGGCGGCGTTGTAGGCGAGCTGGTTGCTCACGCCGACGATATAGGTAGCCAGATCGTGGCGCAGCTTGACCGGCGGCAGTGGGCCGCGGGGCGGCACCGGGGCGGCGGCCGCCTGCGTGCGGGTGAGCTTGTGGGTCTTTCCGGTCGCGCCGTCGGCGAGGTCGAATTGCACAGCTGGGGTGAGCATCCCGCCGGCGGGGACGTAGCGATCCCGCTGCGGCACGGCCGCGATGGCCGCTGGCGAAGCGCCCTTGGCCGCGGCCGACGCCACGCGGGCCGGGTCGAACAACTGCGGCATCACATTGAATCGCACTGGCACTTGGCAGCCCATCACTTCGCAGGCGGCGTCCTGAATGAACCGCTGAAAGTGCGTGCCGATCCAGTCACTGATGAACTCGTTGGGCACGGCGATTTCAAGGCTTTCGTTCTTGATC
>DASVSS010000090.1:0-3777 GCA_036387945.1 Tepidisphaeraceae bacterium
TCATGGGGGCGATGGGTACGTATGCTGCCGTCGGCACGGACAACCTGCTGATCCAGAAGCCCTCGTCGGATCATCCCGCCGAACTCGCCGGGCTCAGGGGAAAACGCCTCGTCGTCGTCAACGAAACCGACGAAAACGCGCGTCTCAAAATCCAGACGGTGAAACGGCTCACGGGCGACAGCACGGTGAAGGCCCGCGTGATGCGCGGTGATCCGTTTGAATTTCGGCGGACGTTCAAACCGTGGCTTGTCACCAACAACAAGCCGGTGATCAACGAAAACTCCGAAGCGATCTGGCGGCGCGTCCGGCTGATCCCCTTCACGATGAAGCTGGCGGACGCAGCGAAGGACGCGACTCTGCCGGAGCGTCTGAAGAAAGAGTACGCGAACATCTTGGCGTGGGCCGTAAAGGGCTGCCAGGCATGGCTCGAGCGCGGAATGTCGCCGCCGTCCAAGGTACTCGTCGCGACGTCGACGTACCGCGACAACTCCGACACCTTCAGCGACGTGGTTGAGCGGTGCTTTGTAATCGGCGATGTGGGCAAGGTGAAGGTATCCCGCCGTGATTCCTATGCCGCCTACCTGGCCGACGCGTCCTCGATGGCCGTGAAGTGGCCGTTATCTGACCGCGCTCTATTCGAACGCCTCCGGGCCCTTCCCGGTGTCAGCGAGGACGAATGGAAAGATCACGGCCAAAAGATCCGCGGGTTTCGCGGGATCGGCCTGCTGCACCCGTCGGCGTCGCGACCAGCCCCTTTGCCTGATCCTGAACTAGAGGCCGCGTTATGAACGGGTGGCACATGGTGGCAGCTAGTGGCACATGCGTTTTCGTAAGTGCCACCGATCAACTTCTTCCAATCGCCGCACTTAAGCCATTGGTGGCAGGAGTGGCACTTATTTCTTACTTAGGTTCACTCTACACGCACGCACACATGAGGGCTCAACCCAAAAATGGTGCCACTTCTGCCACTCCTGCCACCGCCGCCTGGCCGCATCCACATGCAGAAAAGGGCAACAACCGCGTTTTCACCGCCGTCATAGCGGTTTTCCGCCACACACTCCGCACACGTTCGGCACCTTTAACGGCGCCCGGGGGTGCCCGATGACGTCGAAGTACATCCGCCGCACAGCGCGGATCACCGACCGCGATCTCCGCATCGCCCGCCTGGCCGCCGCTGATGGCCCGCCGGCGTCGACGCCCGAGACGCTCGCCGAGCGACTGATCGAACAGGCGTTCCGCCGGGGCTTGCAGCAGGGTTATCGCAGGGCGATCGACGACGCCCGCCGGCATCCTCTTCCACGGCTGGAGCTCTTCGCGGCATTCGCCCTTGGCCGGTGGCGCGCGCGATATGCCGCTGAGGGCATTGTGCGGCCGCCGCCGACGCTTCTTTGCCGCCGTCCGTCGCCAGCGCTGGCACCCAAATCCAGCAGGCCAGCGCCTTTTCAGGAGAACGCATGAAACCTTACGTCGCACCGCCGCCAAACCCTGCAGCGTTCGCCAGACCCGCCGCCGGCGGAATGGACGAGCCGACATCGACCGAGCAGCCCGGCATGAGCCTGCTCGATCATTTCGCCGGCTTGGCGATGCAGGCGCTGGTTCAGATCGGCGGAGCGGGGGAGGCCGAGAAGGCTGACTTCCCCGCCTACTACGGCGGCGTGATTGAAGGGGGTCAGACGCGAGCGGCGGACGGCACGTCCGAGCGCGCCCACGGCACCGTGTCGATTGCTTCCGACGCCTACACGCTCGCCGAGGCGATGCTCCGCGAGCGTGACGACCGCATGAAGGCCGCCCGCCGCGACGCCCTCGCCGCGCGCTTGGCTGCCGAAGCCGCACGGGAGGACAAGCCGGTCTGATGCCCGACTTCGTGATTCAACTTCGCCCGGAGCCCGGCGACGTGCCGGTGATGATCCGCGTGCGCCGGCTGCTCAAGGTGGCACTGCGGGGCTACGGCCTTCGCTGCGTCTCGATCGGCGAGGCAGCGCCGCGGCCCGCTGACGGATCGGCCGCTGCCGGCGACGCCGATGTGCCGTCGAGGGCGAGCAACGCCCTGGCGGCCCCGCCCCGGCCCGCGCCACGTTCCATTTCGAGCCCCGCCCAGCAACCTCAACCGCCGGCCAAGCCGGCAGGACAATGCCCATGAACCTCACCGACCGAGAACGTGCCCGTGCACGCGAGATCCTTGGCCCGCCCGCCGCCGGATTTGACGATCATCAATTGCTCAGCGGCGTGCTGGCGTTCGGCGAAAAGGCGACCGAGGCCATCATCGAGATGTCCAGCGCTTACACCGGCGACGGCTCGGACAGCGACGGCGGGCACAACCGCGTCATCGAGCTGAGCTTCGCGGCGGTCGACAGCCCGCGCGCCGACACGATCAACTTCGCCCTCGACCGCCCGACACGCGAGGCGATCGCAAAGCTGCTCGGAATGCCCGCCGCCTCCGACGGCAAACCTATCGGCGATCAGCGCCTGCTCGCGGGCCTGTTCGGCTACATCGCCGATCGCTCGCCGCCGCCCGACGCGGTCGACGTAGTCCTGCGGCCGAAGAGCATCCGCGGCGCGCTGGAGAAGCTCGGGTATCGGACGGGCGACGGCATGCTTCCGGACGCTGCGACGCTGCTGCGCGAGGCCATCGACCACGCGAAAAAGCTCAAGGCCGGCGGCGCGAGCCCGATCGAGCTGTCCACCACCGCCGGCCACGCGCCCGCGAGCAACAACCCGTTGATGGGCGACCTCGCCAAGATGTTTCCGAAACCCTGACACCTAGCCGCGGCCGATGCCGCACGGAGTTACAACGATGCACGACACTCTCGAAACCCTCGTCGCCGCGGCGCAGCAAAAACAGGCTCGGCAACGCGATCAGGCCGCCGCCGAATACCGGCAGATCATTGCCCGGGCGGACAAGCCTGATGCCGGCGACGCCGATCGCGTCGTCGAGCTGATTGCCACGCTCGGCTGCGCTGTCGAGCAATTCACCGCCGACGTCGACGCTGGCCGGCAGCATGCCAGCGCGACCGCCGCGCTCGTCCCGGCCGCCGTTGCCGCCAATCTCGGCGCAAAGGTCACTGAAACGCACGCCGCGGCAGAAACCTACGAACGCGAGGCCCGCGACAAGCTCGAGCAGCTTCGTGCCGTCGCCTCCGAAGCAAGTCGCGCCCTGGCAGCGTCGAACCAGCGACACAGCGCCGCCGAGGCTAAGCTCCGCGATTTGGCGCAGCGGCACCCGCACCTCTTCCCGGTAACGACGCCCTCCTGAGGGAGTCGGGGATCGCCAAGCCGTGAGTGGCGTGAAACCGCGGCCGCTGGGCTCTGAACATGCCCGGCATTCTTGTGCCGTCGCCGGCGCGAAAGCCTCGGCGGCGGTTTTGATCGGTGTGGTACAACTGGAGCCTGATATGGCCAGCATCGCGACAGAACCCAACGGCCGCCGGCGGATCCTCGTGGAGACGCACGACGGCAAACGCAAGACGATCCGGCTCGGCAAGGCGTCGGCGAAGGACGCGCAGGAGATCCGGATGCATGTCGAGCGCCTCGCCGCCGCCGCCGGCAACAGCACGCCGCCGCCCGAGAACACGCTCGTTTGGCTACGCGGCGTCGGCGAGAAGCTGCACGCACGCATCGCCGCGATCGGCTTGTGCGCCGCGCGCGTCGATGCCGCCGCGGCGCCGGTGACCGTCGTTACCGTCGCGTCGCTCTTCGGCGATTACATCGCCCGGCGCACGGACCTCAAACGCGGCACGGTGCTCGTGCTCGAGCAGGCCAAGCGGCATGCGTCTTCGT
>DASVSS010000091.1:0-1692 GCA_036387945.1 Tepidisphaeraceae bacterium
ATGCCGGTGAGCGACCCGTTGGCGGCGTCCTGGCGCATCCGGGCGGCAAAATCGCGCCCGAGCCCCCCGACGGTCGCGCGCGGGCGGGGGGCGGGCAGGTTGATCGTGAACATACGCGCCCCGCCGAAGCTCACCCCCGTCGGGAGGGCTGCGTTGTCGGGCGTTCCGTACGGCAGCGGCCAGGCGTCGAGCCGTGCGCCGCGCGCCAGCGCCGGCTGCTGGCGCAGCTCGGCCGCCAGCGCCTCGGCCAATGGCGCATCCTTGCCGCGGACGGCGGCAGTCGCGCCGGCGTGATCCTTCGCCAGCGCCTGGCGGTGCGCCTCCGCGGCGACGGTGTTGCCGGCGAGGTGCTCGGCGATGGCGGTGAGGAACAGCACGCCCGGCCGCTCGGCGGCGAGCGTCGGGTGCAGATCGAGCAGCCGCCGGCCCGCCCAGGCGCCGGCGGCGAACTCGCCGCGCTCGACGCTGTCGCGCACGAGCCGCAGGCCCGCTTCTTTGCCGCTCTCGGTGGCGAAGTACTGGCCGAAGATTTTTCCCAGCCCCGCGCGGTCACCGGCCGGCAGCTTCGCCAGGGCGTCGCGCGCGGTCTCTTCGTACAGCCCGCGGTAGACGGCCAAGCCGTCCTCAGGCCATTTCGCCAGACGCTCCTGCACGATTGCCGACACGCTGACGTACTGCTGCACGGCGCCGGCGGCGTCGGTGCGCGTGGGGATCAGGCGGTCGGCGTACTTGTCGGTGATCTCCTGGTAGACGGCAGCGGACTTGTCCCACTCCTTCAGCCGCTCCATCCGCTCGGCCAAGGCCAGCCGTTCGTTGGCCACGCCGCTGTCGCGGACGTAGACGGCGTTAAGGTCTTTCACGTCCCCGCCGGCGGGCAGCCGCTGAACCCGCACCTGCCCGGCAGCGGGGGCCGCCAGTGCGGCGGCGACGAGGACGGGCCAGAGCGAATCGCGGAGAGGGCGGCGACGAGGGCGGCACGGGGTTGACCAGGTTGTCATAAAGCGGCTCCGGAACATCTTTGGCGCGATCGGGGCGCGATTCTCGGCGAGGGGGCGGTCTCGTGAACATCGGTCACCGCGCGATCACGTCGTCGGGTCGGACAATCCTTGCCGCTGAAGCGGCAAGGCCGGTTTGAACGTCGTGTGCGACAGCAGCCTTCGTGCGCGGTTGTCGCATCGGGTTGACCGCGGCGCACGATCAGTCGCCGAAGTATTTTACCCAAAGCGGCGCAAGCCGCTGCACTTCCGACGCCGGAATCGCGGATTTGTTCGACCAGATCGCCAGTTTCAGCGCCTCCCGGGCCGGGTAATCGCTCACGCGGGCGGGGTGGGCGGCGATCTGCTCGACGGTCTTTTTCATCACCGCGATGGCGTTGTGCGTGGCGGCCGTCAGGTTGGCGATGATCTCGCTCAGCAGGACAAATGGGTCGGGCTTGTCGGCCGCCGTTTCGCCGGCCTGAACGGGCGCGGGCATTTTCCAACTGTCGTAATCGGTGACGAGGGCGATCAGCGCGTACGCCATCTCCGCCTCGCGGGCGAGCTTGGCCTCGGGCATGGCGGTCATGCCGATCACGTCTCCGCCCCACAGGCGGTGCATGAGGGATTCGGCCCGGGAGCTGAAGGCGGGGCCTTCCATCACGACGTAGCAGCCGCCGTCGTGGACGCCGAAGGAGGGTTCGGGGTTCGGGGTTCG
>DASVSS010000092.1:0-4949 GCA_036387945.1 Tepidisphaeraceae bacterium
CACGATCGTGCGCGAGAACGGCGTTTACTACCGGTTCACGAAGAACGAGAAGAACAACGCCATCCTGCTGGACACCAGCCGCAACCTCATGGGCCCGTGGGCGGAAGCGCCGCAGTTCTCGCTGGCCAAGCTGCGCGGCTACGAGGGGCCGACGCTCTTTCGCCAGGAAGCCGCCGACGGCAAGCCGGGGAGTTGGCTGCTGCTGCTGGACTACTACTCGCGCGGCCAAGGGTATCAGCCGTACGTGAGCAACGACCTTGCGGGCGCGCAGTTCGCGCCCGACAAGGAGTTCAGCACGCCGTACCGCTTCCGCCACGGCTCGGTCCTGCCGGTGACGGCCGAAGAATACGCACGGCTGAAAGCCGCGTATCCCACGCCGCCGGCGAAGTGAACGGCGGACCGTTGCCTGGGCTTCACGCGCCGCGCGCAGGGGTAGGGTGACGCGGGTTCGTCATCGATGGAAGTTCACGCCCCGGCAGTCGTAGAATCGCGGGATGGCCAACGCGATTCTTGTCATTTGCCCTTACTGGTCATCAGGCACGTGGGTCTTCGACGACCCGGCGGCCGGACTCGTGCGCGAACCGTTCGTCAGCGGCATCCCGGGGATGATCGACCGCCTAGTCGCCGACGCCGGCATCGCCGACGCGCGGGCGGGCTTTCGGTTGCTGTTCAGCGCCGCGCCGTTCCCCGGACACCACGGCCGCTTTACCCGCCTCCGCACCGAGCACGGCGGTACGTGGTACCGCGATACCGCGACGGGTTCCGAGGGATGGCTGTGCCCGGCGTTGTTCAAGTACTTCGACGCCGCACCCGAAACGCTCCACGCCCGCGCCGAAGCGCTCGAAGCAGCGCCCAACGATCCGTAATCCGCGTTCGTGTATTTCCAAGTCCGGCAGCACTGGCCGCAGGGGCGCGTCCAGTCCGTGGGGCGGGCGTCTCACCCGCCAGACCATTGATTCGTAAGCCGGCGAGCCTGTCGCTCACCTACGAGTCGCGCATCTGTGCCCGCCCGTGTTTCATCCCGTCGAAGCTGCTCAAAAGCCGCTGCGCGGGCATCAAGTTTGGCACCGAATCGGCATTCTCATCAGCGACGCGCCGGGCCATCCCTGCAGGACCGGACGCTCGAGGACATCGACATCGCACTCCCCGGCGGCGGTGATGATCGATGCGGGCAGGATCACGGGATCGGTGGCAAGCGAGTGACGGAAGCCGCCGAAGATGGCACCGCTGACCTGCAATAGCGACTCGATTCCGCCGGAGAACCAAATCCCTCCCCGGTACGCCGGGAGAGGGTAGGGAGAGGGCTTGAGCGTGGAAGTGCTGACATTGCGATGAGGCACCCGCACGCCCCCACCGAACCTCCCCGCAGGGGGGAACCCGAGGTCGCCGACGATTGCTGACGGGCATCGACCTCGCGGTCAGCTGCGCGACCGCATATACCGTATATTCGGCACAGACTTCCCAACTGCTCGCCTCGCTTCGCCCGAATCCGGATCACTGCGACAATCAGCCTTCGTCGCGTTTCTTTACCGCGGTTAGCGTTCCCGGCTTGTTCCGGTGGATCGCCGTTATGGGAAGGCATGCAGGATGGGCAAGAAGCAATCCGGCGCGGCACGCGCTGCGACGATCGATCGACTCGAACCACGTCAATTGTTTGCAAGCGTCCCGCCCGGATTCGTCGCCGAGCCGTGGGGCGGGCGGGTGGAGGATATTTCCGCGATCGGCTTCGCCCCTGATGGCCGACTGTTCGCGCTGAGCCAGCCGGGCGGGGTGTACGTCATCGGCGCCGACGGCACGCAGGCGCCGGGGCCGGCGCTGCAACTCGACGTGGCGTCGGAGGCCGAGCAGGGGCTGTCCGGGATTGCCTTTGATCCTGACTTCGAGACCGATCCCTGGGTCTACCTCTATTACACCCGGCCGCTGAGCGAGACGACCTTCGCCAACGAGATCGCCCGCTTCCGCGTGGCGGGTGACGCGATCGACGCATCGAGCAAGCAGGTCCTGTTGACCCTTGACCCGGTCGTCAACGCCATCCACAACGGCGGCGCGATGGCGTTCGGGCCCGACGGCAAGCTCTACGTCGGCGTCGGCGACGGGGCGGTGTCGTCCAACGCCCAGAGCGTGACCGTGCTGCAGGGAAAAATCCTTCGCATCAACAAGGACGGCTCGATCCCCGACGACAATCCCACCGACTTCATCGTCCGCCCCACCGGCGGCAGCGGGGCGATTACCGTGACGCCCTCCGGCGTGTACCGGGCGATCTACGCGATGGGCATGCGCAATCCCTTCTCGCTGGATTTCAATTCCGCCACCGGCGAGCTGATCGCCGGCGACGTGGGGCAGGAGGACTGGGAAGAGCTCAACGTCGTTCGCCGCGGCGCGAACTACGGCTGGCCGGCGACGCGCGACGGCGGCTTCGATCCCGCGACGTTCCCCGAGATGACGGCGCCGATCTACAGCTTCGCGCACGGCACGGGCAACACCCTCGGCAACGCCGTCGTCGGCGCGACGTACTACAGCGGCAGCGACGGGCCCAATGGCCTTGGCGCGGAGTTCGACGGAAAGCTGTTCTTCGGTGAGTTCGACGGCGACGGCTGGATCAACTACATCGATCCAGCCAGCCCGCCGGCAGACAACAACGCGAGCCTCTTCGCCACCGGGTTTGCGGGCATGGTGGACATGGAAGTCGGGCCCGACGGCGCGCTGTACGTCACGCAGCGCTGGAACCAGAGTCCCGGCGTCACGCGCATCAACCCCAACAATGCCACGCCGCCGCGCATCGTGCAGCAGCCGCAGCACACCGCCGCAACGGTCGGCGAGCCGGTGACGTTCCGCGTGGGCGCGACGGGCCAGGCGCCGCTGCGCTATCAGTGGTATCGCGACAACGTCGCGATCGAAGGAGCGACCGGCAAAACGTACACGCTGGCGTCGCCGGTATCGGCCGACGGCGGGGCGCTGTTTCATGTGATCGTCAGCAACGACCTCGGCGCGGCGCAGAGCGATACGGTCACGCTCGACGTGTCGACCAACGCCGCGCCTGTCCCGACGATCATCGCCCCTGCCGCGGCGGTGAAGGCCGCCGGCGGCGTGCGGATCGATCTCAGTGGCATCGCCACCGACGCCGAAGACGGCGACCTCGCCGGTGCGTCGCTGACGTGGAAAGTGGATTACTACACCGGCGGCCTGCAGCGGCCGTTCGTGGCGGCCTTCAGCGGCGATACCGGCAGCTTCACGCCGCACACAGTCACACCGTATCTCGACACCGACGTCTTCTACCGCGTCACGCTCACGGCCACTGATTCGCAGGGGCGCTCGTCGAGCGTGTCGCGCGACGTGCAGCCGCTGGTGGTCACCACCACGCTGCGCACGAGCCCCGCCGGCGGGCCGCTGTTCGTCAACGGCTCGGCCGTGACTTCGCCGTTCAGTTTCCAGAGCGTAGCAGGCGTGGAGCGCGAGATCGAAGCGCCGCTGACGTTCACGCTGCGCGACCAGACGTTCGCGTTCGACCGCTGGAACACCGGCCCGGGCCGCTTCCAGACGATCACCATCCCGCGCACCGATTCGACCTTCACCGCCACGTATGCCGACACCACGCCGCTGGTGGTGGAATCGGTCGAGATCGACACGTCAACGCTCCCGTGGCGGGCGGTGGTCAGCTTCAGCGAAAACATCCTCGGTTCCGTCGATCTGTACGACTTTGGCATGTCCGGCCCCGAACGAGGCTACATCCCGCTGCCGACCCGGCCGATCCTGTTCGATGCCGCGAACAACCGCGTCACGCTCGAGCTCGCCACCGCCGACATGCCCGCCGGGCAATACACGCTGAACATCTACCCCGCCGGCCTCACCGACGCCATCGGCATCCCATTGGCGGCGGGATCGAAGGTTGAGTTCGATTACCAACCCCCGCCGACGGGCGGGACTTCGACGCTTCACGGCCGGGTCTTCTACGACACGAACGCCGACGGCAGGTTCGGGGCCGGCGAGTCGTACGCCGTCGGCATGCGGGTGTGGCTCGACACCGACGGCAACGGCCTGCTCGACGCGGGCGAGCGGACGATGACCACCTACGGCAAGGGCGAGTACGACTTCGACGGACTGACGCCCGGCACCTACTCCGTGCGCCTGGTCCTGCTTGACGGCTACGAGCAGACTTTCCCCGCCGGCGCCACCGTTGCGTCGGTCGTGGCCGGGCAGACGTACGTCCAGGTGCCCTACATCGGACTCCGCATCCTACCCACGCCGACGAACTCAGAAATCGCCGGCATCATCTTCGACGACCGCGACCGCAGCGGTTGGCGCGACGAGAACGAACCGGGACGTGCCGGTGCCACGCTGTTCCTCGACACCGACGACGACGGCGTTCTCGACCCGGGCGAAGCGACGGCCGTCGCGGATTCCGGCGGGTATTACGAATTCGGCGACGTGCCGACGGGGACATACCGCGTCCGGGCGGACCGGGGCGAACTAATCCAGACCTCACCCACCGGCGATGGCGCGCGGGTCGCGGTCATCGACGCGCGGGACCAGTTTCGTTTCGTCGGCGACATCGGGCTTTCCGTGCCCGCCGCGCCGCCATTGCCGACGCCGTCGGATCTTGCCGGCGTCGGCGTGGGGCCGTACCTCGTGCGCCTCGACTGGCTCAGTGACGCGACGAACGTGTTGGACTTCATCATCGAACGCCGGACGCTCGACGGAGAGTGGTCAGTCATCAACGACGTCGTCGAGCGCCGCTCGCGGACGTACAACGACTGGAGCGTCGATCGCGGCGTGACGTACGTCTACCGCGTGCGCGCCAAGGGTGCCGCAGGCGTCGGCGAAGCGTCAGGCGAGATCACGGTGACGTCGGCGTAATGACGCCGGCAAACTACGCAAGCGGTGCGCGTCAACGGCGGATTCGTCGTCTTCCGTGGCGTGGGCGTCTCGCCCACGTTCCGGCGCAGCCGGAA
>DASVSS010000093.1:0-4904 GCA_036387945.1 Tepidisphaeraceae bacterium
GCGGGGACGGCGTACAAACCCCAGTGCATCATGATCCCGAACTTCGCGTCGCGGAACCAGTCGGGATCGCGGTAGTGCCTGGCGATCGAATCCCAGTTCGGCTCGACCGGCCCCGCCGCGATCGCCGGCGGCAACGCCGCAGCGGCCGTGGCGATCTTGCGCTCGGTCTCACCGCGCGGCCGGTCGCTGGGCCGGTCATACCCGCGCCGCTCGCCCTGCCGCGTGGCAGGGGCGGTGGCGGGCGCGGTTGCGGGCGCAGGCGCGGCCTCGTCAATCTGCGCCGGCGATGAGGTCACCGCTACGCCGAGAATCAACAACGCCGCTGAAAACAATTGATCGCGCACGAGCACCTCCGCGTGTACCCCACCCGCCATCACCCGGCCAAGAGCGATGGCGCAGGGATAATGGAGAGGCCGGAGGAGGTCAAGAACGGCTGGGACGCGGCAGCGCGGCCGTGCGCGGAGATCTCAGACCACACGATCGCGCGTATTCCGATTCCTGCCCTCAGGGGGAGGTCAGGTGGGGGCGGGCGGGTGCCTCATCGCAACAGAGCGCAATCACGCTCCGGCCCTCTACCTACCCTCTCCCGGAGTACCGGGCGAGGGATTTGCTTCTCTGGCGTCATCGAGCCGCTGTTGCAGGTCAGGGGCCGACCCCACCTGACCTGACCCTGAGAGAAAGGAACCGAAAAAGGTGGTGCGGGATCCCGATGATGCCCGCAACGTCAGGGTCGGCCATTCGAGGTAATAAGAGCTACCGCGTGGCACGGGTTTCCAACCCGTGTTCACGACAGCGGACACGAAATGTTTTTGCCGGCCGAGGTGTCTCCACCCATCACGCAGCCCCGATGGCAGTCGCCCGTATCCATCTTCTAATTCGCATCCACGCCCTTCGGTACCGCCTTCGGCTTGGCGTACAGCTTCGCGTCGTACGCGTACAACGATCCCTGCAGTTCCGGCGGCGGCAGCGGCAGGTCGCCCGAAGGCGCGACCTGCAGATACTGCAGCGCCCGCTCGAGCGTCGCGCTGGCCGCGGGTGCCGCGACCGTGCCGCCGAAGTGGGCCTGGGATTTGTCGGGGTCGTGGATGACCATCGCAATCACCAGCCGAGGGCTTTCGAACGGGCCGCCGCCGACGAAGCTGCTGGTGTAGTTTTCTTCGTTGTACTTGCCGTCGGTCGCCGAGTGCGCAGTGCCGGTCTTGCCGAACAGGTTGTAGACGCTCGAGCGTGCCCGGCTGGCGGTGCCGCGGACCATCACGTCGCAAAGAATGCGCCGCACCTGCTGGGCGGTGTCAGCGTCGATCGCCTGCTTGAAGCCGGCGGGGTCGGAACGAGACGCCGCGGGACGGGTCAAGCCGCTTTCGTCGATCGTGCCGCGCACCACCCGCGGGTCGACGAGCTTGCCGCCGTTGGCATACGCGCTCATTCCGCGGGCAAGCTGCAGGGGCGTGACGCGCATCTCGTAGCCTTGGGCGATCGATTCGGTGCTGAAGCGGTTCCATTTGCGCAGGGCATTGACCAGCCCCGAATCCTCGCCCGGCAGCTCGATGCCGGTGCGGCCGCCGAAGCCGAAGGACTTGAGCGCGTCGAACAACCCGCGATTGCCCATGCGCTGCCCGAGCATGCACATGCCGATGTTGGACGATTTGACCAGCACGTCCCAGAGCGTGAGCTTGGCGTACCCGTGCACGTCGCGGATGACGCGACGGCCGTAGCCGGCGGGCCATCGGTCGCCGCCGGTGGGAAAGATTTCGCCAGGGCGCGTGAGCTTCGCCGACAGCGCAGGGCCGACGAGGAATGGCTTGAGCGTGCTGCCCGGCTCGTACGGGCTGACGAGTGCGTTGTTGCGACGCCGCACCGGGTCGGCATCGCCCAGCGCCTGAGGATTGAACGTCGGCCAGTTCGCCAGGGCGAGCACTTCGCCGGTCGAGGGGTCGAGCACGACGCACTCGCCGCTCCTGGCCTTGAACTGCTCACACGCCCCGCCGAGTTCCTGCTCGGCGATCGTCTGGATGTTGGCGTCGATGGTCAGCAGCAGGTGCTGGCCGTGGCGGGCGGGGATGTAGTCGTCGGCGTCGACGAACAAGGGACGGCGGCGCGCGTCCTTCAGCGTCCGCTTCGTGCCGTCGCGGCCGGCGAGCTGCTTGTTGAACTTCAGCTCGACGCCTTCGAGCCCGTTTCCGTCGGCCCCGACGCCGCCGAGCACATGGGCCGCGATCGATCCCATCGGGTAATACCGCACGTTCGATGGCGTAAAGCCGACGCCGGGCAGGTCAAGCTTTTCGATCTCGCGGATCGTGCCTTCGTCGAGGTTATCGGCGATGCGGACGAACCGGCTGTCGGCCTTGTCGCCGAGGAGCTGCGAGACTTCGAACGGCTCGCGGTCGATGAGCTTGCACAGCGCGGCCACGGCGTCGTCCATCGCCAGGAACGCTTCCCGCCCCTCCGCCGCGAATGCCTCGGCCATGAACTTCGGATCAATGAACAACGACTGCGACTGCACCGTGCCCGCCATCAGCAGCCCGTTGCGATCGAACACGCTGCCCCGCCGCGCATAGAGCGGCTCGGTCTGAAACTGCTGCCGCTCCGCCCGCCCGACGTTCTTCTGCGCCGCGAACGACTGCAGATACCCCACCCGCCCCACCAGCGCAGCAAACGCGACGACGATGAGGCCAAAAACGACGGCGGCGCGTGCGGGGGAAGGTGCAGTCATGGCGTCCGATAATCATCGGCCATCGAATACGATGCACATGAATCTACGACTGCGACTATTAGGGTGGAGGCGTCGCGGTCGGGTAAGGCAACTCTGCACCTAATTCTTGATATGACTTCAGACGATTCTCGAAGCACAAGCGTAAAAGATCGAGAGTTCCGATTGAGTCGGTGCGGACAAAACCTTGGCCAAAAGTAGCCAACATTTGGCCTGCTTCTAGGTATGGCGGCCCTTCTAACCGCTCTCTTAGCAATGTCTGCTGTAACCATTCGGCACGCTTACGCGCACCAGAATCACGCTCTTTGTAAGACAGTTCAATCAGTTGATCGGTCAGCCGCTCAACTTCTTTGCGAAGTGCCGCGCCTTCCTTAGCCAGAACATCGCGGCGTCGATCCAATTCGGCTAAATAATCCTCCTGTTGCTTAGGCGAAAGCGAATTCCATACGCGACGTTTTTCTGCCTGTTCCCGCCTGCGACGCAAGGCGGATTCAGCATTTAACAATCGACCGGTAAGATCAACCAGTCTTCGTTCAGCTTGCTCTCGTCCCGCAGCCGCGTCTGTCATTTTCGTTTTTGCTTGATTACGTCGTTCGTCTGCAGACTTTGCTACCTTCGCCTTAGCACGCTGACGTTGCTTAATAGTCTGGTCGATTTGCTCGTAAGCAACCGTTGCCTCCTGCTCGGCTGTTTTCCTTCGTTCGATCTCGCCCTTTATCCACACAATTTCGCTCCGAGTATCAGCGATGAGCTTGGTTTCGGGTTCGCCAACATCCTGAGTGGATGGAAAGACATCTTGCGTCAAGGTCTGCGCACTGACGTCTCGCGCGCCCGCGGTGAATGCCGCGATGACGAGTAACAGACAGCCACTTTGGGAAGCAGAGACACTCATTTCAACGATTAGAACAGCGACTCGCTATTTCGGCACCAACAAAAAGAGCCCCGGGTCTTTCGACTCGGGGCTCTTGATTGAATAAGGCTGGCAGTGACCTACTTTCCCACTGAGGTAGTATCATCGGCCCCGCAAGCTTAACGACCGTGTTCGGAATGGGAACGGGTGTGACCTTACGGGTATAGCCACCAGCCAAGCCGGCGGGCGGTCTTTCGACCGTCCGCCGGCGTTGCTTTCGACAAGTCAATGATGAGTTTAGGTTAGATGTCTCTCGCCGCGTAGGTCGAGCACTCTTTTCGTGATGCCGTCCGTTGTCTTCGGTGTCTTGCGACGCCGGAGCATGGCGGACGGTGATCGATAAAAGTGGTCAAGTCAATCGACCGTTAGTACCAGTGACCTGAAGCATTTTCGTGCCGTACAGTTCTGGCCTATCAACCGGGTAGTCTACCCGGGGTCTCAGGGGAATCATAATCTTGGAATAGGCTTCACGCTTAGATGCTTTCAGCGTTTATCCGTTCCGGACATAGCTAACCAGCGGTGCCGCTAGCGCGACAACTGGAACACCAGGGGTCCGTACCTCCTAATCCTCTCGTACTAGGGAGATATTTCCGTCAAGATTCCTACGCCCGCAGCAGATAGGGACCGACCTGGCTCACGCCGGTCTGAACCCAGCTCGCGTACCACTTTAATTGGCGAACAGCCAAACCCTTGGGACCGCCTTCAGCCCCAGGATGTGATGGGCCGACATCGAGGTGCCAAACCGCACCGCCGCTATGGGCGCTCGGGTGCGATCAGCCTGTTATCCCCAGCGTACCTTTTATCCGTTGAGCTATGGCCCTTCCACACGGGACCACAGGATCACTTAAGCCGTCTTTCAACTCTGCTTGTGCCGTAGCACTCGCAGTCAAGCCCGCTTCTACTTATGCGCTCGACGAACGATTGCCAACCGTTCTGAGCGGGCCTTTGCACTCCTCCGTTACTCTTTTGGAGGAGACCGCCCCAGTCAAACTAACCGCCTAGCAATGTTCCCTGCCCGGATTCACGGGACAGGGTGAGATGACGAATGCAAACAGGGTGGTATTTCACCGTTGGCTCCCCTCTGGCCGAAACCAGAGGATCAACGCCTCCCACCTATCCTACGCAGTTCACAACCGGCATCATTACCAGGTTATAGTAAAGGTGCATGGGGTCTTTCCGTCTTGCTGCGGGAAGGCGGTATCTTCACCGCCACTTCAATTTCACCGAGTCTGCGGTTGAGACAGCGACCAAGTCGTTACGCCGTTCATGCACGTCGGAACTTAC
>DASVSS010000094.1:0-2510 GCA_036387945.1 Tepidisphaeraceae bacterium
TCGATGGCGCTGGGCGTACACGGCTTCGCCGCGACGCTCGCCCCCCTTTCCGCCTGGCCGCGCGAGACGGTGTGGCTGGTGATCGCCTTCGCGGTTGTCGGCGTCGGCACGCCCTCGGCCGTCGGCGGGTTCGGCGTGGCGTGGCTCTGGACGCTCCCCGCCGGCCGGCTGCGCGCGGCACTGATTTACGTCGGGGCCTACGCGCTGGTCGTCCTGCTCGGCCTCGTCGCCGTCTCCCGTTTCGATCCCACGATCACCGGCGAACGCCTCGTGCTGCTCGTGATCGGCGCCGCCACCAACGTCGGGATTGCCTTCGAGCCGGTCTCGCTCACGGGGCCAGCGCTGTATTGGCTCTCGGCCTGCATGATCGCCGGACGATTTCTGCCGTTGATCGCGCTCATACAGATGCTCGATCGCCGCGACGCGCAACTGCGCGCGACGTAGGGCGCGGCTCACCGCACCCGGCAATTCCTCCCGACTCCACGGATTGTGGATAAGCCGTCGCCGACAACAACCTACATGGCGATCATCGTTCGAATTGCTACACTCCCCGCGTCTTCACTGATGAGCGCGATCGACCCCTGGCTATTCGGACTCGACCTCGACGGCACGACCCTGTCGCCGGACGGTGGCGTCACGCCGCGGACGATCAACGCCATTGCCGGCGTCTTGGCCGCGGGGCACAAGGTGGCGTTCGCGACGGGGCGCAATTACATCGAAGCGCAGGGCGTGTTCGAAGCCACCGGGCACTTTGATCTGGCGGTGCTCGTCAGCGGCGCGGTCGTGGTGGACACGCGCACCGGCCACAGCGTGCGGCGGTCAACGATGAACTCGGTGCTGGCCGCCGAACTGTGCGGCGCGATCGAGCGGCTGGGCCACGTCGCCGTCGCTTACCAGGACCGCCACGCCGTCCATGACGATTACGTCATATCGCGCGGGGGCAAGCTGCACCCGGCGCTTGGCACATGGCTGGCGATGAGCGGGCAGCGCATCACCGAGCGCGACGATCTGGCGCGTTACCCGCACGAGCACACGTTCCGCATCAGCACCGTGCTGGCGCTGGACGCGGCGGCGGCGCTCAAGAGCGCCGTCGAGCGCGAATTCGCCGGTCGGGCGCACCTGCACGGCGTGATCGTGGCGTCTGAGGGCGTCGAAATCGTCGAGATGTTCGACCCGCGCGTGAACAAATGGCAGGGCCTGCTCGACGTCGCCGATCTGCACGGGATCGATCCTACGCGGATCGTCGCGGTGGGGGACGACCACAACGATTTGCCGATGATCCGCAACGCCCCGATCGGCGTGGCGATGGGCAACGCCCGCGACGAGCTCAAGGCCGCCACGAGTTATCTTGCCCTGCCCAACGCCGACGACGGCCTGGCGCTGTTTCTCGAAGCCTGCCGCGTCCACGGCCCCCCCGCCGCCGCCGAGGCCATCCGCACCCCGCGCCGCTGAGCGGCGCTGACCAGACAGGGAAGTTGCGAAAGGAATCGCAGGACCACCGCCCGGCCGGGCAATCGGCCGGGCGGTGTTGTTGGGGGTCATTAGTCATTAGTCATTGGCCGCTGGTCGGTGCGTTGCCGGGCCTGAGGTAAACGGGGGGCACACCCGGATCGCAAGCGGCTAGGGACGAATGCCCAAGGACGAATGACTAATGACTAATGACCCCTACAATGGTGCGCGATGCACCAAACCTTGCAAGAGCTTTGCGCCCAGGGGCAGCAGCATCTTCTCGCGACCGATTACCTGGCGGCGGAGCGCACACTCGCCAAGGCCGAGGCGCGGGCGTATGCCGATGACGATTTCGATACCCTCGCGCGGCTGTACATGCCGCTGCAGGAAGCCCGCCGTCAGCGGCGGCAGCGGTGCGGCGAAGGCGTGGTGATGCTGGACCTGGTCTCCGGCGGGCCGGACGAGGTGATTTATCCCGAGGCCGTGCTGGAGAAGTACCCGCACGGGCAGTTGCTCGTCGCCGGCTTCGGCTCGATCGAGCCGGCGCGGGCGGTGCGGGGACTGGCGCTGCAGGGCGGGCAGTTCGTGGAAAGTTTCCTGGCAGCGAGTTACCGGGTGGGCGAGCACCTGGTCGTCGCGCTCGTGCCGCACGACGCGGTGACGCTGCCGGAGCCGGGCGAATACGGGATCGACGCCCTGCAGGCCGCCCTGCCGCCGCACTCGATCATCTTCAACCGCGGCGACCTCCCCGCCGCCCCGCGACAGGGCGACACCGCGACGTTCGCACTCACGATGAATTTGTGGGAACGCCTGCACGGCCCGTTCCTGGCGATGGGCGACGGGGCGACTGATCTACGGCGGAAGGTCGAAGGCTACCGCCTGGCGATCAGCGTCGACTACGCCTGCGAATTCGCCCACCAACGCCTTAGCACCGCGGCGCAGCAACTGGCGCGCGAAACCAGCGGCCGTGCCGCCGAGGGTGCGACCGGCGGCGCGACGTGAGACGACCGCCGCGTGCCGGAGGCCGAAGGATTATCCGCTGAATAACGAAGGCCAAGCCC
>DASVSS010000095.1:0-4987 GCA_036387945.1 Tepidisphaeraceae bacterium
GATCCGCCGAAAGCTGCAAATCCTGGCCGACGCCGCGAAGTACGACGCGTCCTGCGCGTCGTCCGGGGCTAAACGGGCGGGTACGCGAAACGGCATCGGCAACACCACCGGCAGCGGGATCTGCCACAGCTACACGCCCGACGGCCGATGCGTGTCGCTGCTGAAAATACTACTCACGAACTTCTGCATTTACGACTGCCAGTACTGCGTCAATCGCGTCACGTCCGATACGCCGCGCGAGCGGTTCACTGTTGACGAAGTCGTGAACCTCACCCTCGAGTTCTATAAACGCAACTACATAGAAGGTCTATTCCTGTCCAGCGGCGTGATCCGAAGTGCGGATTACACGATGGAACAGCTCGTCAGCGTGGCCAAAACGCTGCGCCTCACGCACGGCTACAATGGGTACATCCATCTCAAGGCCGTGCCGGGGGCGAGCGAAGAGCTGCAGCGGCAGGCGGGTCTATACGCTGACCGCCTCAGCGCCAACATCGAGCTGCCGACGGCCGCGGACCTGAAAAAACTCGCGCCAGAAAAGACGTTCGAGCAAGTCGACACCGCGATGACGCAGATCAAGGCCGGCATCGACGCGTCGCGCGACCGCAGCCACACCGGCCGACGCCCGCCCCGCTTCGCCCCCGGCGGGCAAAGCACGCAGATGATCGTCGGCGCGACGCCGAGCACCGACGCCTCCATCCTCGCCACCGCCACCCGCCTTTACGGCCAGCACAAGCTGCGGCGGGTTTACTACTCCGCCTACTCGCCGATCCCCTTTGCCGACGGCCGTCTGCCGTCCCAGCAGCCGCAGCTCGTCCGCGAGCACCGCCTGTACCAGGCCGACTGGCTCATGCGCTTCTATGGCTTTACCGCCGACGAGATCACCACGCCCGCCGCCCCGGACCTTGATCTCAGGATCGACCCGAAACTCGCTTGGGCCCTGCGCAACCGTCACCGGTTCCCCGTCGACCTGAACAAAGCCCCGCGGGAAATGCTCCTCCGCGTCCCCGGCCTCGGCGGGCGGAATGTAGACCGCCTAATCGCGCAGCGCCGCGTCCGTAAAATCCGCCTCGCCGACCTGGCGAAAATCCGCGCGCCGATGGTCAAGCTCAAGCCCTGGGTGATGACCGACGACTTCAACGCCGACGCCCTTCGGATCGATCGCGCGGATCTGCATGACCGGATCGTCCGCCCCACGGCCCAGCTCGAGCTCTTCACCACCGCCGAATCCGCCCGGTCCGGGCAGCTTTAGAGCGGCAGAAGGGCCACGGAGAGTGTTCGCGCCATGCACCAACTCACCATCGAACCCACGTTCACTGCCTGGCGCGACGCGGCCCGATTACTCCTGCACCACGACGTCCCCCCGCAGCAGATCGACTGGCATGACACCCGCGCCGCCCCCGCCCTGCCTCTTAGTGGCTTAGCTCTCCCGCTAGACCCCCCCAGCAAGCCGCATCACCGCGTCCCTCCGCGCTTCCTCGAACAGGCGCAGACCGTCGCCCACCACCGCGACCCGCGCCGCTGGTCGATCCTTTACCGCACCCTTCACCGCCTCACCCACGGCGAGCCGCAGCTGCTGTCGATCGCCAGCGACGATGACGTGCGCGATCTCGAAGTCATGGCAAAGGCCGTCCACCGCGATCGCCACAAGATGACGGCATTCGTCCGCTTCAAGCGTGTCGAGCGTGATGCCGAGCCGCACTACGTCGCATGGTACAAGCCGGCGCACTACGTCGTGCCGCTCGCGGCCCCGCACTTCCGTGACCGGTACGCGGCCATGCGGTGGTCGATCCTTACGGCCGACGAATGCGTGCATTGGGACGGGAACGATCTGCGCTTCACGCCCGGCGTCGCCCGCGACGCCGCACCGGCCGACGACGAGCTGGAAACGCTCTGGCTGCAGTACTACGGTTCGATCTTCAATCCCGCGCGCATCAAGCTCGGCGCAATGCGGAAAGAAATGCCCGTGCGGTATTGGCCGCAGCTGCCGGAGACGCGCATTATCCCCGACCTGCTGCAGGCCGCCCCGGCACGGGTGGCCGAGATGGTCGCACGGTCGCAGGCGCTGGCAACGGAGATGGACATGACCGACGTCCCGCAGACCAATAGCATCAAAATCCTGCGCGAAGCCGCCTGCGCCTGCACGCGTTGCCCGCTTTATAAGCCGGCGACGCAGACGGTGTTCGGCGAAGGCCCCGACGACGCCGACGTCGTCTTTGTCGGCGAGCAGCCCGGCGACGGCGAAGACCGCGCCGGCAAGCCGTTCGTCGGCCCCGCCGGGCGGCTTCTCGACGAAGTGCTCGAAGAAGTGGGCATCGACCGCAAGCGCGTGTACGTCACCAACGCTGTCAAGCACTTCAAGTTCGAGCCCCGCGGCACGCGGCGGATCCACGTCAAACCCAACGCCCGCGAGATCGCCGCCTGCAACGTATGGGTGACGAAGGAACTCGAAATCATCAAGCCGAGCGTTCTCGTTCTTCTCGGGGCCACCGCCGCCCAGGCCCTCGTCGGCCGACAGTTCCGCATCACGCAGCAGCGCGGCGAAATCTTCGAATCCGCCTGGTCGCCGTGGACGATGGCGACGTTCCATCCCTCGGCCCTGTTGCGCGTCCCCGACGAGGCGGCGCGGCAGGAGATGCGGGCGCATTTCACCGCCGATCTCACGCAGGTTTCGAAGAAGCTCCGCCACGCTGGCTAGCCCCGGCGTCGGGCCCGGGACGTCGCAACGCAAGGAAAGCCCGGCCGTGCGGTCAGGGAATTTCGACGGCGGAAATAAGATAATTCCGTTTTCACCGGCCCTTTAGTGGATAAACGCGATCACGCTGCCAATATTGGCACAGGGATTCAAAACAAGGAGAACCCATGAGCAACCAAGACACTGCCAATCAGAACGCCAGTGACGCCGCCGCAGCAGCCGGCGACGTGAAGAACGACGCCACCCGCGCCGCCCGCAGCGCCGTCGAAGCCGGCAAGGCCCAGTACGAAGTGGCCCGCGAGAAGCTCGGTCAAGGCGTCGAGCAGGCCCGCACCTATGCCACCGACGTGGCTGGCCAAGCCCGCGAGAAGCTGACCGAAGGCGTCGAATCCGCCCGCGGCTACGCCCAGGACGCCGCCTACGCCGCCCGCGACAAAGCCAGCGACACCCTCGACAATCTCGAATCCCAGATCCGCCAGAACCCGATCGCCGCCCTTGCCATCGCCGCCGGCGTCGGCGTGGTGGTCGGCATTTGGATTCGCGGCCGGTAACGTCGGGCGATCGACGCGCCGCACACACGATTCGCCGCGGATGCCTGCCCGGCGTGTTCCCGGCAGGCATCCGCTGCACTCGCCCGGGCGAGAAACGACCAGTTGTAAGCCTTGCCGAGTGCGCGTGATGATTTCCGGTGTGTCGCACACTAAACGGATGCGCGGCATGTCAGCCCGAACGGGGACGTGAGCCCGGGGGCGTAGGCCGGGCGCGTGAGCAGGGAAACACGATGCAAGCGATTGCCAATCTGATAGTAGCCGCGATCGACCTACTCGAACTCGAAGGCCGGGCACTGCACCGCGGCGTGCTGCGGCTGGTCTGGAAAGTGCTCGCCCTCGTCGGAACCGCCGTCGTCGGGCTGGCGGGGTTGGGGTTTGTTTTTGTTGCCCTTTACATGTTGCTCGCCCGGCTCGTGGGCTGGCCGATCGCGACTGCGCTGATCGGGTTGGTGATGCTCGGCGGGGCTTACGGACTGTTCCTGTACGCCCGGTCGCTCCCGATGCTTCGCAAGTCGGTCGTCGGCGTGGACGCGCAGTCGCCCGAAGAGCGGGCCCTCGACGACGCCGTCGCCCGCGCCCAGGCCGACCGCCCCGCCGGGCGGACCCACGGGTATCAGGCGTCGGGCGTATCCGGCAGCGTGCCGCTGCACGCGGCGACGGCAGGCGTCGGTTCACCCGCGACGCCGGCGGCGCAGAATACGGCCGCAGCTGCCGGGCCGATCAGGACGACGACCGAAGGAGCCGCGAATGCTGCGATTATCCCCTAAGAAACAAGAGCCCGAGGACGAATTGGAGCTTGGCAAAGCCCGGTTCAAGATCGCCGCCATCCAGGCGGCGCCGAGCGACATCATTCGCCGTCACCCCTTTTCGTCGTTGCTCGGCACGACGGCGATCGCCGTGGCGATCGGCGCGCTCGCCGCTGGCTCGCGCAGCCGGCGGGCTGCCCCGACCGGGCACGCCAACGGCCAAACGAACACCGCCGCCCCGCCGCCGGTGCAAAAGGCCAACTGGATCGGCCCGGTGCTGTCGATGGCGAGCAATCTTGTGCAGGCTTACGTCACCAAGCAGATGACCGATTCGCACGAAGCGGCGACGAGCAAAATGCCCCCTGCGGATAACGCGCCGCCGCAGGTGTAAGCGTTTGGAGCGTGTGGCCCTCTCCCTGCCCTCTCCCGGAGTACCCGGGCGAGGGGTTTGCTTCTCTGGCGTCAGCGGGCCGCTATTGCAGGTCGATGGCCGGCCGATCCGCCTTGCCTGCTGAAAGGCGACCGGGGAGAGGCGGGGCGCTGGCCGCTGACGCTGTATCTGGCGTCGGATGAACCGGTTTTCCCGCCGCATTCACTGCCGGCGCAGGATGACGCGATTACAATCACGAGCGGTGTTCGACTGTGACGTCATTTCGCACCTTGATTCGCGCCTCGATCTGTAGAAGGACTGGATTTCATGCCTTGGGTAGAGCCCATCGCCCGCCGTGCCGCGTGGGTGACCATTGCCGCCGCCATTATTGCGTTCCTCTGGGTCGGTAAAGAGTTCGTCTTTCCGATGGCCCTTGCGGTGCTGCTGGCGTTTGCGCTGTCTCCGATCGTCCGGTGGCTGCACACGCGAATTCATTCGCGGATCGGCGCGGTCGTGCTCGCCTGCGGCGTTGGGCTGACGGTGCTGGTCGGCGTCGGGGCGGCGGCGGGGTTCCAGTTCCTCGACTTCGCCGAGAACCTGCCGCACTACCGCACGGAGCTGTCGCGCA
>DASVSS010000096.1:0-6925 GCA_036387945.1 Tepidisphaeraceae bacterium
TGGCACCAGTGCGACATCACCGTGCCAGTAAGACACGGCTTGGGGCACCAAACCGTGGCCCCCGGAGGACCGCATGCCTTAGAAAAGTGCGTCACACCCAACTAGCTACAGATGGCGGCCCTCGGGGCACTGCCTAATGCAATTGCCACCGCAACTCGCCATCGACGATCGTGTGCGTGGCCCGGCCGGTGACGGGCCAGGCGTCGAACGGGCAGTTGCGGCTTTTGCTCCTAAACTGCTCTTTGTCGATCGTCCATTTCAGGTGCGGGTCGACGATCGTCACGTCGGCAATCGCGCCGGGCTTGAGCGTGCCTCGGTCGGATCGGATGATTCCCGCCCCGCGCGTGCTGAGCATGTCGATGAGCTTCGGCCAGGTGACATGGCCGGGCTCGATGAGGGCTTTGACATACAGGGCCAAGGCGCATTCCAGTCCGATGATGCCGAAGGGGGCGTACTGGAATTCGAGTTCTTTTTCTTCCGCCAGGTGCGGGGCATGGTCGGTGGCGAGGATGTCGATCGTGCCGTCGATCACGCCGGCGATGCATGCGTCGACGTCGGCCTGCGTGCGCAGCGGGGGGTTCATCTTGAAGTTGGTGTCGTACCCGCGGCAGTGCTCGTCGGTGAGCAACAAGTGGTGCGCCGCCACCTCGGCGGTGACGGGCAGGCCGTCGGCCTTGGCGCGGCGGACAAGCTCGACGCTGAACGCCGAGCTGATGTGCTGCACGTGGTAACGGCAACCGATCGTGCGGTTGAGCAGCACGTCGCGCGCGATCATCAGGTGCTCGGCCTCGGCGGGGATGCCGGCCAGGCCCAGCCGCGTGCTGACTGTGCCAGCGTGCATGCTCCCGCCGGCGAGCGACGGCTCCTCGCAGTGCTGCATCACCAGGCCGTCGAACATCTTAATGTACTGCAGCGCCTTGCGCATCACCGAGGCGTCGGCGACGCCCACGCCGTCGTCGCTGAAGGCGATCGCGCCGCGGCCGTGCATGCTCGCCATCTCCGCCAGCTCGCGGCCGTCTCGGCCTTTGGTCATCGCCCCCACCGGCCAGACGTTGGCCAGCCGCACGCGCTCGCTCTCGCGCCGCACGAACTCGATCTGCGATTCGTTGTCGAGCGACGGTTTGGTGTTGGGCATGCAGCAAACGGTCGTGAACCCGCCCGCCACCGCCGCGGCCGCGCCGCTGGCGATCGTTTCTTCTTCTTCGTCGCCGGGTTCGCGGAAGTGGACGTGGATGTCGATGAGTCCGGGGACGACGTACTTGCCGGTGGCGTCGATGACGGTGTCGGCGGTGAGCGGCGTGGCCGCCGCGGCTAAACGGGTGATGTGTCCGTTCTCGATGAGTACGTTGAGCTTTTGCTCAATGTCTTGCGACGGGTCGATGACGGTGCCGTTGGTGATGATGAGGGAAGGCATAGTTTTTGGGGTTCGCGCTGACCGGGGCGGCGTGCGGTCAATTCTTTGCCTGGTTGACGAGATAAAGCACCGCCATCCTCACCGCCAGGCCGTTCTCGACTTGTTTGAGGATGCCGCTGTTTTCGCCGTCGGCGATGTCGCTCTGGATTTCGACGCCGCGGTTCATCGGGCCCGGGTGCATGACAAAGACGTTCTTCTTGCAGCGCTGGAATCGGTCCCATGTGAGGCCGAAGAGCTTGGTGAATTCTCGTACGGTCGGGAACTGAGCCGCCTTCATTCGCTCGTTCTGCACGCGGAGCATGTAGATCACGTCGGCGCCCGCGACGACGGAGTCGAAATCGTGGCTGATGCGGCAACCGAGGGCCGCGAAGGATTTGGGGCACAGCGTCGGCGGGCCGACGACCGTGACCTGGGCGCCGAGCTTGGTCAGGCCCCACACCTCGCTGCGGGCGACCCGCGAGTTGGCGACGTCGCCGACGATCACGACCTCGAGCCCGGCGACGTGGCCGAAGCGCTCGCGGATGGTGTAGAGATCGAGCAGGCCCTGCGTGGGGTGCTCGTGCGCGCCGTCGCCGGCGTTGACGATGCTGCAGCTGAGATGCCGCGACAGCACCTCCGCCGATCCGGCGGCGGCGTGGCGGAGGACGAGGATGTCCACGCCCATCGCCTCGATCGTGCGGGCGGTGTCGATGAGCGTTTCACCCTTGCTCGTGCTGCTGCCTTTTTCCGAAAAATCGACCACGTCGGCGCTGAGCCGCGATGCCGCCAGGGCGAAGCTCATCCGCGTGCGCGTGCTGTCTTCGAAGAACGCATTGACCACGACGCGGCCGCGCAGGGCGGGCACCTTCTTGACGCTGCGGGTGCTGACTTCCTTGAACGAGCCGGCGGTGTCGAGCACGAAGTTGATCTCCTCGGCCGACAGGTGCTCGAGGCCGAGCAGGTGCTTGCGCGTCCAGTGGGTGATCTCGCTCATGAACGGGCCTCGATCTCCACGCCGTCGTAGCCGTCGCGCTCGCGCATCTTCACCTTCACGACCTGCTCGGCGGTGATCGTGGTGAGCCGCAGGGCGACCGCGTCGGGCTGGATCGGCAACTCGCGGCCGCCGCGGTCGATCAGCGCCGCGAGTCGCACGGCGGCGGGGCGGCCGAAATCCGCCAGGGCGTCGAGCGCCGCGCGGACGGTTCGGCCGGTGAAGATCACGTCGTCGACGAGCACGAGGGGCTTTGCGCTGAAATCGAAATCGAGCACCGTCGGGCGCACGAGCGGGCGTGGGCCGATCTCGGATAGATCGTCGCGGTAGAGCGTGATGTCGAGCACGCCGTACCCGATGCCCGGTGCGCCGCGCTCGGCGAGCAGATCGGCGATGCGGCGCGCCAGCAGTTCGCCGCGCGTGCGAATGCCCACGACGTTGAAGGGCTGATCGATCGGCACGACGGCGGCAATGCCATCGGCAAGGGCGGCGAGAAGGCGGGCGAAATCGTCGGCGTCGTAACGGGCCTGCATGGGCGGGCGGATTATGGCCGAACGGGCGGTGATCCGAAAGTCGCGCCCGCGGGCGCCTAAGCGCCGTCGCCCGCGTCCGTCGCCGCGCCGGCCTGGCGCAATCGGAAGACGGTGATCTCCGGCCGGCACCAGTGCTTGATCCGCTGGCCGTAGCTGATGCCGCGGTTCACATACAAGTGCCGCCCGCCGACGGTGTAATAGCCGTGCGTGTAGCGCCGCGTGAGGTGGCCGTACAACCGCTTGCCGAACCGGCTCGTGCCCAGCTGGCGCCCGTGCGTGTGGCCGGCAAGCATCCACTGCCATGGGTAGCACAGCAGCTCGTCGGCGTTGGCGGGGTTGTGGTTGAGGCAGATGATCGGCTCATCGTCGCGCACGCCGACGTACGCCTTCACCGGGTCGATCGCGCCGGACCATTCGTCGTCAAGCCCGACGATCGTCAACGGCGTGCGCGCTTCGGGTTTGCTCAGGCGCAGCACCCTGTTGCGCAGCACGATCAGGCCGCTGTCGGCCAGGCTTTTTTCAAGGTGATCCGCCCGGCGCATGCCTTCTTCGACTTTGCGCCGGCCGTAGAGCGAGTAGTCGTGATTGCCGAACGTGCAGATCACGCCGTGGGGCGCGGTGAGCTTTTCCAGGATCTTGGCGACGCCGCGGTTCCAGCGATACCCGCCGGTGATGAGGTCGCCAGTGATGACGACCAGATCGGGTTCGAAATCGTTCACCCAGCGCACGAACTGCGCCAGGTAATTCGCCCACACCATGGGGCTGTAGTGCAGGTCCGACATCTGCACGATGCGGAAGTTGTGGAACGCCGGGTCGAGGTTCGCCATCGGCATGTTCAGCCGCTGCACGTCGACCCAGTGCCGCGCGACAGGAAGCGCGTGCACGCCGGTCAGCCCGACGCCGGCCATGCCCTTCCACACGAGCTGCCGCCAGCGGTGCTGGCGGTCCCAGTTGGGGGTGTGCAGGAAGTTGAGGAGTTGGCGGACCATTTATCTTTGCTAGGGCAGAATCAGCCTCGACGATTCGCCTCTGGTTCCTCCCCCCGGGGGGAGGTTAGGTGGGGGCGGGCGGACACCTCAACGCAAGGAAGTGCATTAACGCGCGGCCCTCTCCCCACCCTCTCCCGGAGTACCGGGAGAGGGGTTTGATTCTTGGGCGTCAGCCGGCCGTTATTGCAGGTTGTTGGCCGCCCCCACCTGGCCTCCCCCGGAGGGGGAGGAACTGGACATTGCTTCGGTCTTGCGGAAGGGGAGCGATCCATCGTCGGCCTTTAATCCAGCGCTTCCAGCGCCGCTTCGATCTCACTGGCCGCGTGTGCGTCGCCGGCGGTTTTCGCCGCCGCCAGGCCGGCCTGGTACGCGCCGCGGGCGGCGTCGTAATCGTCGATCGACTCGTAAATCTGCCCCTTCTGGTAGTAGGCATAGCAGTACCCGGCATCGACGGCGATTGTCTTGTTCAAAAACTCCACCGCCTGCTGCGGTTCGCCGGCCTTTTTGTGTTCCAGCGCGATGCCGTAGAGCAGGAACGGGTCGTCCGGCGTCTTGGAGAGCAGTTGATGGAGTTGCTGCATGCGCGACATGATTCACTCCGGCGGCATCTTGGAAAAATAGAGCGGGCTGTGCTTCATCCCGAACGATTCCGCGACCGCCGCGCTGGTCAGCCGGCCGCGCATGACGTTGATTCCTTCGGCCAGGCCCGCGTCGGCGGCGGCGGCTTCTTCGACCCCGTGCGTGGCGATGCGCGCCGCGTACGGCAGGGTGGCGTTGCACAAGGCGATCGTGCTCGTGCGCCCGACTGCGCCGGGCATGTTCGTCACGCAGTAATGCACGACGCCTTCGACGATGTACGTCGGATCCTTGTGCGTGGTCGGGCGGCTGGTCTCGACGCACCCGCCCTGGTCGATCGCCACGTCGACGATCACGGCGCCGTTTTTCATCGTCTTCAGGTGCTCGCGCGTCACCAGCCGGGGGGCCTTGGCGCCGGGAATCAGCACCGCGCCGATCACCAGGTCGGCAAGCTTGAGGTTCTCGCGGATGTTGTAGGCGTCGCTGTACAAGGTCGTCACGTTCGCGGGCATCACGTCATCGAGGTATCGCAGGCGATCGACGCTTACGTCCATGAGCACCACGTTCGCTCCCAGGCCAGCGGCTACCTTCGCGGCGTTAGTGCCCACGATGCCGCCGCCCAGCACCACCACGTGCGCCGGCGGCACGCCCGGCACGCCGCCGAGCAGGATGCCGCGGCCGCTCATGGGCTTCTCAAGATACTTAGCGCCTTCCTGGATGCTCATCTTGCCGGCGACTTCGCTCATCGGCGTCAGCAGCGGCAAGGTGCCTTTGCGGTCTTTGATCGTTTCGTACGCGATCGCGGTGATCTTCGCCGCCAGGCACGCTTCGGTGAGTGCGCGGTCGGCGGCGAAATGAAAGTAAGTGAAGATGATCTGGCCCGGCCGGAACAGCGCCAGTTCCGCGGTCTGCGGCTCTTTGACCTTCATCACCAGGTCGGCGGCAAACACGTCCCGCGCGCTGCTGACGATCGTCGCCCCGGCGGCGGCGAAGTCGTCGTCGGAGAACCCGCATCCCACGCCCGCCTGCGACTCGATCAGCACCGAATGCCCGGCCTTGACGAGCGTCTCGACGCCGACGGGCATGATGCCCACGCGGTACTCATCCGCCTTGATCTCCTTCGGCACGCCGATCCGCATAGGCAACAGTATACGCGCCCGACGTCGATGATCCTGCACCGGCGAAAGGAGCGAAAAAATCGACTTCCGTTCTCATGGCTCAAGTCACGCGGTCCGCCGCCGATAAGGATGATGCCGCCACGCAACACGGCGGCGCGAAATGATTCAAGCAAACCACATCGATTCATCGGCCACGTCCCGCGCCCGCCTGCTGCTGCTGGACGAAGACCGCATCGTCCTAGGCTCGTTGGGCGCGTTGCTGCGCCGCGACGGGTACGAAATCGCCACGGCCGATAACCTTGCCGACGCCGCGGCCGAGCTCTCGGGCGGGGCGATCGACGTGCTGCTGGTCGACACCAATCTGCACGGCACGAAGCCCGCCGACCTGCTGCGCGATCTCAGGCGCCGGCACCCGCAACTGGGCATTGTCGTCCTCACCGGCTACGGCACGATCGAGCATGCCGTGGCGGCGACCAGGCTGGGCGCGACGGAATACCTCACCAAGCCGATCAACGACGACGAGATCCGCCGCGTCGTCGACAAGGCCGTGCGGCAGCAGGCTCTGGTGGCCGAGAACAGCGCGCTCAAGAGCCAGCTCGACACGCGCTTCGGGCTCTCGAACATCGTCGGCCGCGACAGCCGCATGCAGCGCGTGTACGACCTCGTCGACGCCGTCGCCGATGGCAGAACGACGGTGCTGATCCTCGGCGAGAGCGGCACGGGCAAGAGCATGCTCGCCCGCGCGATCCACCGCCGCAGCGGCCGCCGCAACAAGGCGTTCGTCGAAATCGCGTGCGGCTCGCTGCCCGAGACGCTGCTGGAGTCGGAACTCTTCGGCCACGTCAAAGGCGGCTTCACCGGCGCGGTCGCCGACAAGCCCGGCCGCTTCCTCGCCGCCGACGGGGGGACGATTTTTCTGGACGAGATCAACTCGGCCCCGCCCTCGATGCAGGTGAAGCTGCTCCGCGTGCTGCAGGAAAAATGCTTCGAGCCCGTCGGCAGCGACACCACGCGCAGCGTCGACGTGCGCGCGATCCTCGCCAGCAACGGCGATCTGGCAAAGATGGTCGCCGCGGGGCAGTTCCGGCAGGATTTGTACTACCGGATCAACGTCGTCACGATCGAGCTGCCCCCGCTGCGCGCCCGGCCCGGCGACATCCCGCTGCTGGCCGAGCACTTTGCCCGCCATTTCGCCACCGAGCTCGGCCGCCGCGTGGTGGGGTTCGACGAAAGCGCGATGCAGCGCCTGCTCGACCACACCTGGCCCGGCAACGTGCGAGAGCTTGAGAACGCGATCGAACGGGCCGTCGTCCTGTGCCGGCGTC
>DASVSS010000097.1:0-6215 GCA_036387945.1 Tepidisphaeraceae bacterium
GCGACGCCGCGGGTTGTGTGGACTGCCTCAGCCTGGTCTCAGGCGACGAAGCGGATCGTCACGCCGAACGTGCTGCCCGCCGAGCCGTTGCCGTTGTCGCCGGTGTACGGCGTGCCGCCGACCCAGTAGCTGCGCGCCGAGGGCGTGAAGACCTTGTAGCTGCTACCGCTGTTGCCCGTCGCGGTGAACGGCGTGCCGTTCTCGGTGTGGAACTTGCCGTCGAAGTTGAACCGCACACTGCCGACCGAGCCGCTCGTCAGGGCAACTACCGCCAGGTTCTTCGTCGGGAGCGACGACAGCTTGATCGTACGGAAGCCTGTGATTGAGCTATGCCCGGCGATGTCCTTGCCGGTCTTGGCATCGATGAGCTTGTAGCCGCTGATCGCCGGCTTCGTCGATGGCGTGGTCGGCGTCGTCGGCGTACCCGTGCCGTTGACGATCGTGAAGCTCAGTGCCTTGGCCGCCCCCGCAGCGCCGGTCGCTCCGTCCTTGGCGAACGCCTGCGCCGAGAAGGCGTAGGTCCCGCCGGCCAGCACGCCGCCGAAATAGTCGCCCGCCTTGTTATCGCCGTAGTAGGCGTACGGGGCGACGTCCTCGACGCGAGCGCTGCCATTGAGCAGCATCTTCACGCTCTGGGCGCCGTTCCCGGCAAAGGCGACGATGGCGACTTTCTTCACGTTCAGCTTGGCAAGGTCAAGGACGTCGCCGTCATCGACGCTGTCGTACCCGGCGATGACCTTGTTGGTATCAGCATTGAACAAACTGATCTTGGTGATGCCCGGCCCGTTGGAAGGCGTCGGGGCCGGCGTGCCGGTGGTGCTGCTGGTGATCGTGAACGAGATCGACCGCGTCGAGCCCGCCTTGCCGCCGGCGTTCGTGGCAGCGTAGGGCGTGACGCTGACCGAGTGCGAGCCGTTGGCGAACGATTTGCCGTAGTAGTCGCCCTTGCCGTTGTCGCTGTAGGCGGCGAACGGCGCGGCGTTTTCGACCGACGTCTTGCCGTCGACGACGAACTTCACGCTCTTCGTTCCGCCGGCGGTGGTGGTGACGATCGCCAGGTTCCGCGTGCCGATGCGGGTGACGTCGATCGAAGCGCCGTTCGTGAGTGAATCGACGATGACTTTGTTCGTGTCGGCGTTGACGAGGCTGATCTTCGCCACCGACGGCAGGCCGGTGGAGTCATTGCCGCCGGTGGGCGGGGGAGTCGTGTCGACCCCGTCGCTGCCGAACATCGCCGCTTTAAGAGCCGTGTAGAAGTTCGTCTTCGCATAGCCCGGCGTGAACAGCCCGGCCGGCCCGGGGGTGCTGGCCTTGGCGCTGAAATCGCGGATCTGCGCGAAGTAGTAGTTGTAGGCAAAGGCTTCGCTGACCTTGGGCAGGCCCTTGACGATCTCTTTGGCCCAGGGGCCGGTGTTGTTATTCGGGTCGGTGACGAACGTGTTCCATTCCGTCGCCACGAGCGGCTTGCGCCCGGCAACGATCTTCTCCACGGCTTCGATGCGCTGTTTCTGGAGCAGGGCACCCTTGGCGTAGGGGTGGAAGCCGACGAAGTCGACGTACTTCAGCGCGCCCAGATTGATCAGTTCGCGCACGTCTTCAGGGTTCCAGCTCGGGCCGGCGGAGATCACCTTCTCGCCATTGGCGTGAAGCACTTCGCTGGCGGGCTTGAGGAAGTTGTTGACGTACTGCCCGAAGCTGCCTTTCCAGTAGTAGTCCAGGTCCGGCTCGTTGCCGATTTCCCAGCGGTCAACGGCGTTCTTGAGCGCCTTGTTGCTCATTGCCCAGTTGAACCAGCTTTTCACCTTCTCGGGATTGGTGACTTTGCCGCCGTCGCTGTGGACGATCATCATCACGTCAAAGCCGGCGTTCCCGTACTTGATGGCGGCCGAGAGGGAGCTTTCGAATTCGCGGTCGTCGAAGTTGTTGCCGACGCCGATCCACAGGCGGACGGATTTAACGCCCAGCTCTTTCAGCGCCGGGGCGGTGGCGCGAAAGGCGGCGTCGCTGTTGTCGTTGATGTTGATGCCGAGGTCGTAGTTTGCGGCCATGAGCTTGCGCTCGTCGAGTTGTTCGACGACGCAGGCGGCGGCGCGGGCGACCGGGGCGGGGCGTTCAAAGGTTGCGGATTCAAGGGTGTTACTGCGCATAAGGTGTTCTCTCCGAAGCGGCTGCCTGGGCTGCCGCGACCAACATTCGTGCCGATCGGTTGCCGCCTCAAAACGAATGAGGTGCGGGCAGGGAGAGGGCGCACTCGGAAGCGGGGAGCTTCGAGCGATGCCGGCCCGCCTGCGGACCGAATCGACGTCTACACGATGTTGAGGCTTAGGACGTGAGCCTCGCTTCGATGGGCCCCGCTCGGGGCGGCCCCGCGTGCACGCCGACGGAAGTCGGCGGCCCGTGGCGGCGGTCGCGGTCGCGACGCCGCTGATGTGGAGCGGGCACCCGGAAAGCCGTCGTCAATCCCTGACGCCTGGCAGTCCTGGCCCTCTGCTCCGGAAGCGCGGCGTTGCGGCCGTCACTCCCCGAATTGCCCGCCCCGGAGCGGCTCGCGGCCGTCTTCCGTCGGACAGTAGTCTTATCGTTCAAACCGCACGGCCGATCAATGTTCTTTTCAGCGAAATAAGGGAAAAGCTGAAAAATTTATCCGCGTGAGGATGATCGTTACAACGACGATTTTGTCGGAATATCCTCTGTTTTTGCAGGGGTTTTGTAGTCGGAAGAGGCGTCCGGGCGGTAAAATCGAGTGACCCGGTCGCCGATCAATTCGACCCGCCGGCCGCGGGACCGATAAGTCAGCCCCGGCGGAAAGCACGTCCAACGCGGGCCGAATACGGACCTGCCGACGGGCCGCTTGGCAGATAATGTCGCGCACGCCTGCTGTCGCCGGCGTTTCTCAGTACTGCCGAGCGGAAGCCGGTGGCGGTAACACACCGCTCGGGCAGCTACGCCTTGACCTGCGTCGCAAGGATGCGGGCGATGGCTTCGCAGATTTCAGTGCGATGAATGCCGTTGAGTGCCAGCGCGAGCTGCGTTTCCATCAGGCCGAAGGGGATGCCGGTATCGAGGCGTTGCCCGCTGACCTCGACGAGCCAGTATTTATCGGTCTGCTGCCGCAGGTGTTCCTGGGCGGCGGTGAGCTGGATCTCGCCTTTTTCACGGATGTTGTTTTTGATCAGGTATTCGAGAGAGTCGAAAATGCCCGACCCGAAAACGTGGATGCCGAAGTGCGCCATGTAGTTGCCCGCCGGCAGGCCGGGGGTGACGAGATTCTCGCGGGCGAAATCGGTCGACGGCTTTTCGTAGATCAGCTCGGCCTTGTAGATGCCTTTGCTCGGATCGACCGGCGAGCCTTTGATGACGCCGAACAAATGCAGGAAACGCTCGAGCGTCGGCTGTACGGCAGTAGCGGTGTCGAGCATGTATTTTTCGAACACCTGGATGAGCTGGCGCGAGCAGCGTTCTTTAACGTTGCTGACGTAAATGTGATCGCCGAGCATGAGCAGCACCGGCTCGCCGTTGGCGAACTTTTTCGCCTGGTAAACCGCGTGGCCGAATCCTTCGGGGGTGGTCTGCTCGGCAAAGTGCAGCCGCTCGCCGAAGCTGCCAAGCTTTTCGGATTCGAGGATCGCCCAGTCCTTGCCGCGGAAGCTTTTGACTTCTTCGTCGGTCATCCGGCGGAAGTAGTCGCGGTAAAAGCCTTCCTGGCCGGGCGGCGTGACGATGCAGATTTCTTCGATGCCGCTCTCGATGGCTTCTTCGCCGATGATCTGGATGACGGGCTTGCTCAGGCCGTCGCGGTCGACGAGCGGGAAGAGTTCTTTCTTCACCGCCTGCGAAGCAGGGAACTGGCGGGTGCCGCGACCGGCGGCGGTGATGACTGCTTTGCGGCACTTGGCCATAAGGAATCCTTCGGTTGGTTTCCTGCGGAGAATAGGGGGTGGCGAAAACTTGGCAAGCGTCCGGCCCCGCGGCGTTCGCAAGTCCGATGATTCTTGACCGCCACGCCGCCGGTTTCATACAAGGGGCTAATGCGTCAATTCTTCCTTCGAACCGCCGCCGCCGGCGACCCGGTCAACGACGTGTACGTCGTCACTGGCAAGCAGATTGCCCTCACCGCGTCGGGCAAGCACTACATCAAGTGCTTCGTCGGGGACAAAACCTGCCAGTGCACCGCCCGGATGTGGAACGCGACGCGCGAAATCTTCCTGCAACTGCCCGACAGCGGGTTTGTGCACGTCCGCGGACGCGTCGAAAATTATCAGAACAACAACCAGGTCATCATCGAGCAGTGGTCGCCTGCCCAGGACAGCACCTACCACCTCGGCGACCTGCTGCCCCACACGACCAAGGACGTGGCGGCGATGTTCGGCCGGGTGATGGCGCTGTGCGAATCGATGCGCAACCGCCATCTCAAGGGGCTGCTGAAGGCCTTCACGGACGACGTGGTGCTGATGGACAACTTCCGCCGCGCCCCAGCGGCGATGAGCTTCCACCACGCCTATATCGGCGGCCTGCTCGAACACACCCTCAACGCGATGGAGACCGGCGACGCGCTCAGCCGCTTTCATCCCAGGCTCAACCGCGATCTTGTCGTGGCCGGCATCTTCCTGCACGACCTCGCCAAGACGTGGGAGCTGAAGTACGAAAACGCATTTGCCTACACCGACGGCGGGCAGCTCGTTGGGCATGTGGTCAAGATCGCCATGTGGGTCGAAGACAAGGCCCGGATCGCCGCCGCGGCGCTGGGCGAGCCGATTCCCAGGCCTCTGATCGACGTGCTGCAGCACATCATGCTCAGCCACCATGGCGAGCCGGAATTCGGGGCTGCTAAAGTGCCTGCGACACCGGAGGCCATCGCCGTCCACATGATCGAGAACATGGACGCGAAGCTGACGATGGCCCTCGCCCACACCCGCGACGAAGGCCTGCCCGGCGACGGGAACTGGACCGAGTACCTGAAGATGTTCTCGGTCCGCATGTACAAGCCCGACGTCGCTCCACCCGACGCCGAGGACGCACCACCACCTGGCCCGCCGCGGATTACGAACCCGCTTTTCGGCGACATTCGGTGAAATGCGGCGCGGTCGTCCTGCGTTCAATCACAATCTCGCGGACCGCTCGCCGGTTCCTCCCTGCGGGGAGCTTAGGTGCTGGCCGCTCATCCGTCACGCAATAGCCGTTCGCTGCCGCAGGAGAGTCAAATCCCTTGTCCGGTACTCCGGGAGAGGGTAGGGAGAGGGCCGAGCGTATAGGCGTTTGATTACGACAAGGCACCCGCCCGCCCCTACCTAACCTCCCCGGAGGGGGGAGGAACCGGAGAGAGGCCTTCGTGGCGGTGCGAGGGCCAAGTAAGGCGCAATGAAAGGCCCACGCCGATGCCGGCGTGGGCCTTTCTGTTTCATCCGCAGACGCGGTCGACTCAGCGCGTCGCTGCGTCGAGGGCTTCCTTGAAATCGCGTTCGCCCTTCAGGCCGACGAACTTCGCCGCCACCTGTCCGCCTTTGAACAGGATGACGGTGGGGATCGCGGTGATCTGGTACTTGATCGAGATGTCGCGGTTGCTGTCGGTGTCGACCTTGCCGACTTTCGCCCGGCCGGCGTACTCGGCGGCGATCTTCTCGATCGTCGGCGCCAGTGCACGGCAGGGCATGCACCACTCGGCCCAGAAATCCACAAGCACCGGCTCGCTGGAATTGAGGACCTCGGTGTCGAAGTTGCTGTCGGTAAATTCTTTAACGTGTTCGCTGGCCATAGATCATTTGCTCCTTCGGCATTGATGCTGCCGACGATCGATCGTAGATGGCTGGGGGGCAACAATCAACGCGGGGCATCGGGCGGGGATCCCGGTGCGGCGCGGCCCGGTGCCGGTGCGGCAGAGGCCTGTTGGGCGCGCACCAGCAACATGTTGAACACCCCGGCCGCCAGCACGAGGCCGCCGATCATCGCCATGCCGATCGGCAGCAGGGGACTGGCGTGCCGCAGGGCCGCATGGGGCGACTGCAAGTAAAACAAGGCCGTGCACAACAGCAGGCCGACGCCGACAACGAGACAAGGCGGGATGAGCGTGCGCCGGAAGTCCAGCGTCGCGGCCTTCATCGGCTTCTTCGTGGCGGGGGCGGCGGCGTAATCGACGGGAGCGGGGCGGGCGCTCGGGGCTGTCAAGTTCGCGGATGGGCCGGTGGGGCGCGACGGGCGTGACGTCTGCGGCGCGTTGG
>DASVSS010000098.1:0-12198 GCA_036387945.1 Tepidisphaeraceae bacterium
AGCCAACTGAGCTATGAGCCCGCAGATTTTGGGCCGCTCAATATACGGGCGGCCGGTGGGGTGTCAAACGCGACGCGAGCGTGTCGCGGGGGGTATGATTCGAGCCCGACCCTGGAGGCTGCTGATGAACACGTTTGTTGCTGTAATTTTGACCGCGCCGCTGATCGGCCCGCTCGACGACGCGCCGCTCATAAAGGCCGACGGGCGCGAGTCGCTGCTCCGGGCCGTGGAGCTATTCGTGAACCGCGAGGGCGTGTCGCGGGTGCTGCTGGTGGTGCCCGGCTCGCGGGCGGAGGAATATAAGCGCAAAGTCGGCGGACATCTGTCGTTCATGGGCGTGCGGATCGTGACCGGCGGGGAGAGTTTCTTCGATCAATTGAAAACCGCGCGCGAGCAGCTCGATCCCGGCACGACCCACGTGCTCGTCCACGACGCGGCCCGCCCGGCGGTGCCTTACACCGACCTCGACGCGCTGGCCGCGGCGGCAGAGCGGCATCCGGTGGCGGCGCTGGCGATTCCGGTGGCGGGGCCGCTGCTCAACGTCGGGCGCGTGTCGGGAGCCGCGACGCTGGGCGGGGATCGGGTTGCGCAACTGGTTACGCCGATCGCGTTCGACATTGCGGCGCTGGATGCCGCGATTGCCGACGGCGCATTGCCGGGGTCCCTGCAGTGGATCGAGGGTTCGCCATTAAATTTGCGCTGCGGCCAGGCGAGTGCTGGCCTGATGAAGGCAATGATCGGGTTACTGCCAAAGCCGAAGGTGAAGGCCCCGTCGTCGCCGTTCGAAGAGGCGCAGTGGTAGAGGACGCCTCGGCGCTAATGAAAGTTGCGGGCCGGCTGATGCAGGCCGTCAATGAGATGCGTCTGGTCGTAGAGGTGCTGCACGAGCACATGCACCACGCGGTCCTGCCGCTGCACCGTGCCGTGGACTTGCAGGAGCGTGGCATGGCGGGCGGCGCGGCGGTTTCGCTCGTACACGTCCGACCACAGCACGAGGTTGGCGATGCCGGTTTCGTCTTCGAGCGTCATGAACACCACGCCCGACGCCGTCCCCGGCCGTTGCCGCAACAGCACCAGGCCCGCGACCCGTACGAGCCGGCCGTGCGGGAAACGCTTTTCGTCCATCAACTCACCCGCCGGGACGACTCTGTTGGCCGTCAAAGCCGCCCGGGCGAAAAAGACCGGATGCTGCTTGAGCGAAAGGCCGCTCGTTGCGTAATCGGTAAACACTTCCTGCACCGCGGGCATGTCGGGAAGGCAAACAGGCGTTTCTGTCGGCGTTCTTTCACCCGCTTTGTCCACGGCGTCGATCAATTCCGTCGGCTGGTTGAACAGCGCCAGTGCGTCCCAGGTTGCCTGGCGCCGCTTCAGTGAGATGGACGAGAAGGCGTCCGCCCCCGCGAGCCGGCGGACGGTGGCGGGATCGAGAAGAGTCCGCTGTTGAAGCTGCTCCACCGACGTGAAAGGCCCTTGTGACGCGCGCGCCTGAATGAGAAGACGCGCCTGGCTTTGGCCAAGTCCCTTGATCTGCCGCAGGCCTAAACGAATCGCCGGGCCGCTTGCCCCCCAGTCTTTCTTGGGGCCGTTTCTGGAAGAACCGGACACCGCCGCCAGGCCGGGCGGCAGTTCGAGCGTGCAATCCCATGCGCTGGCGTTGACGTCCGTCGGCAAAACCCGCACGCCGTGCTCGATGGCGTCACGGACGATCTGCGCCGGGGCGTAGAATCCCATCGGTTGACTGTTCAGCAGCGCGGCCGCAAAAGCGGCGGGGTGGTGACGCTTCATCCACGCCGAGACGTAAACCAGCCGGGCGAAACTGGCGGCATGGCTTTCGGGAAACCCGTACTCGCCAAAGCCGCTCACTTGCTTGAAGCAGCGCTGGGCAAAGTCCGCCTCGTATCCGTTTCGGATCATGCCGGTGACGAACTTGTCACGAAACTGATGAATGCCGTCGCTCCGTCTCCAGGCCGCCATCGATTTGCGCAGTGCGTCGGCTTCGGCCCCGGTAAAGCCAGCGGCGACCATGGCGATGCGCATCGCCTGCTCCTGAAACAGCGGCACGCCGAGCGTGCGTTGCAGCACCTCGGCCAATTCAGGTTTGGGATAGTCGATCCTGAAGTCCGGGTCGTTCCGCTGCGCCTCGCGCCGCTGCAGGAAAGGGTGGACCATCTCTCCCTGGATCGGCCCCGGCCGCACGATCGCCACTTCGATCACGAGATCATAAAACTCGCGCGGCCTCAGGCGCGGCAGCATCGACATCTGGGCGCGGCTTTCGATCTGGAACACGCCGACGGTATCGGCGTCGCTGATCATGTCGTAGGTCTTGCGGTCTTCGTGCGGGATCGTATGCAAAGCGTAGCGCGTGTCGTAACCGGCGATGAATTCCAGGCCGCGCGAAATCGCCGTCAGCATGCCAAGCGCGAGAAGATCGACTTTGAACAGCCCGAGCGTGTCGAGATCGTCCTTGTCCCATTCGATCACCGTCCGGCCGTCCATAGCTGCGTTCTGGATCGGGACGATTTCCGACAACGGCGTGCGTGAGATGACCATGCCGCCGACGTGCTGGCTCAGGTGACGGGGGAAGCCCAGCAGCTGCGTCGACAGTGCCAGCAGCGCGCCGACGGTTGCGTCGGACGGATCGATGTCGGCCTCGCGCAGGTGCGAAGGCGACAGCACCCCGCTGTGCCACCAGTCGAGCTTCTCGGTGAGGTGATCGAGCCGGTCCTGGCTGAACCCCAGCGCTTTGCCCACGTCTCGGATGGCCGAACGGCCGCGGTAGGTGATAAGAGTGGCGGTCATGGCCGCGTGATCGCGTCCGTACTTTTCGTAGACGTACTGGATGACTTCTTCGCGGCGTTCGTGCTCGAAATCGATGTCGATGTCGGGCGGCTCGCCACGGCTTTGACTGGCGAAGCGTTCGAACACGAGTTGAAAATTCGCCGGGTCGACCGACGTGACGCCCAGGCAATAGCAGACCGCCGAATTCGCGGCCGACCCGCGGCCCTGGCAGAGGATCTGCCGCGATCGCGCGTAACGGACGAGATCGTAAACGGTGATGAAGTAGGACTCGTACTTCGAATGACAAATGTACTTCAACTCCTTCCGCAACAGCTTCGTCACCTCCCGCGGCACGCCGGCGGGGTAGCGTGAGCGCGCGCCGCTCATCGTCAACCGCCGCAAGTATCTTGAGGGCGAAACGCCCGGCGGGACTGCCTCCAGCGGGTAGTCATACCTGACCTGGTTAAGATCGAAGGTAATCTGCCGTACGATCCCCAGCCCACGGTCGATGGCGGAGGGACAAGCGGCAAAAAGTCCTCGCATCTGCGCTGGCGATTTCAGGTGCCGCTCGGCGTTGGCCAGCAGACGTGATCCGGCGGCGTGGATCGTGCAGCCGTGGCGCGTGCACGTCAGCACGTCGTGCAGCGGGCGACGGCAGGGGTGGTGGTAATGCACGCCGTTCGTCGCCACCAACGGCACGCGTGTCTCCTGCGAAAGGCCGACCGCCATCCGGAGCCGGCCTTCGTCATCGCCGTCGAATCCCAGCGACACCGCCAACGACAGCCGGTCGCCGACGACGTTACGAAGGGAGCGGATGACGTAAGGCGAAGGCGGACCGCCCGGCACGACGGCGGCGAACAGGCCGCTGTGGTGGGCGAAAAAATCGTCGAGAGTGAGACGGCATTCGCCCTTGGGTGCCCGGCGGCGGCCGAGGGTAATGAGGCGGCACAGCCCGGCATAAGCGGGGGCGTCCCTCGGCCAGACCAGCAGGTCGGGCGTTCCGTCGGCGAACACCAGGCGTGCGCCCACGATGAGCCGGAAACCTTTGACGGTCTTGGCCGCCTCGTACGCACGGGCGATGCCGGCGAGGGTGTTGACGTCGGTGACGGCCATCGCCCGGTAGCCGAGCCGTGCGGCCTGGTAGACGAGTTCGTCGGGATGAGAAGCGCCACGCAGGAATGAATAATTCGTCGTAACGTCAAGTTCCGCGTAACCCAGCGGGCAAGGCGTGACCTGGCCGGGTTTATCGGCAGCGCCGGGATAGAGTTTGCCACTGGGTGCGTCGGGCATGTTCGTTCACGGGTAAACATTTTTATTACGATTATCGCAATAATCACTGAAACAGTCCGTGCAGAAACCATCGGACGGTGGCGGTGCACTCGGTGATGAGGGTGGCGACGCGGAAGATCCAGAACCGCTCGCCGGCTTCGTTGTCGACGTCGTAATAATCCCGCGTCCTGTGATGGCCGCGCCACCATTCGCCGGCGATGCGCTCAGGGCCGATGACGTGGATCAACCGATGCACTCGGCCGGCGTAGGCGAATTGTGCCGGCTTTCCGTCGCTGTCGTCCGACGGCTCGGCGAGCACGCGCACTTCCGCGGGCTGTGGCAGCAGGTGCAACGGCCGGACCCCGGTCCGTGGGGCAAAGACGGCGTCGGCCTCTTTGCCCGGGGCGTGTGGTTCGCCAGGGGCGCACGGTCGCCACGCGCGCTCGGGCACCCGCGAGGCGGTCAGCGTCGGAAAGACAACAACGTCTTCGCCGAGCCGCACGCGCAGGCGTTCGATCAGCCGGTCGAACTCCACCGCCCCGGCGTGCTCTTTGGTTTCGACCAGATCAAGTTGTTCGGTGTGCAAGCGTTCGTGGGCAGGCACGCTCAGGCGGACGTGCATAAAACCGTTTTCGCAATCGAGCCGTTCGGTCGCGCAGCGCAGCAGGCCGAGCAGCGTACTGACGCTGCGGGTCGGCCGTGAAAGATGAATCGTGCGCGTGACGTTCTTTTGCGCTTGATGAAGCGACGAGTCGATTCCGATCGCCAATTCGACGCGCCGTGCCCCGACGCCGCGCCGCGCCATCACGGCAACGACACGACCGAGCAACTCGTGAAGGACCAGCCACAGCGTTTCGAGCGATTCCACGGCGGTTTCGAATGTCATCGCCGTTTCGATCGGCGTGTGGCACCCGAGCCACGTCAGCGGTTCCGGGCGGGCACCGGAAAGTTGGTCCAGCCGCAACAACAAAGTAGCGCCGAAGCGCGACGGCAACGCGGCGCGCGGCAGGGTCATGAGCTGGCCGATCGTGCAGATGCCGAGATTATGCAGCGTCCGCACCGCTTCGGGCTCGATCCGCAGCGCGGCGACAGGCAACGGGGCCACCGCCTCGGGCAGATCGTGTTGCTCGATCACACGAACGGGCTGCGCCTTCTTATTGATCGAAGAAGAAGCCGCCAGCGCCCACGCGGCAGCGGGCGTGGGCGCGACTGCCAAGCGCGCGGGGATCGCAAACCGGACCAGGGCGGCGGCGACTTGCGCGGCGATCGCATCGACGCTGCCGAACAGACGGTCGCACCCCGTGACGTTCAGCAGCAGCAGCGTCGGCAAACGGCCGGTGGGGGCGGTCCTGAACCTCGCATTCTTCTGCGCAGTCTTCTTCGGAGGATCGGCCCACCTTGTCGCAACGTCCGGCGTGAAGCGGGTCATCCACCGTCCCAGCGCTTCGAGGGCGCGGGCGTCGACGTGCGGCTCGTGATCGACGCCGAGTAGCGCAGGGCATAAGACGCGCGCTTCGGCCATCGTCATGCCGATGCGGATTCCCCGGGCAGACGCCTCGCCCGAACGGTCGACGACTTCCAGCCGCTGCTTGGTCAGTGCACTGACGACCACCGGCTTACCCCGAAGCTGCGGCTGCCTGCGCAGCCGGCGGGCGATCGGCCAGTGCGGCAGTTGCACGCAAAGGTACCGCGGGCAAGGCGAATTGAAGGTCAGCTTCACGGCGATTCTCCACATAAAACGACTGTGTCGATTGCCGTCCGTGGCCGTGAATGCATTGCACTTCCCAGCGCTGCACGCCCCGATCGCCGGGCGCAGGCCGCACTTTCCATCGCGTCGCTGCGGCGTAAATGCCCGCGTGACGATCAGGACGCAGCAGAACGCCGACCCCGCCGCCCTGCTCGGCAGCGAGCTGCAGGCGACGCGCCTCGACGCGCGTCATCCGCGCCGGGGGCGCCGCGATCACCGCACCCACGCCCGCGCACCGCAAGCATTCGGTGACCGCCCACAACAAATCCTCTTCTCGCGGTCGCAGCACGCAGAGATGTTTCAACGGCGCGTGCGGCAGGATCGCTGGCGGATAAAAAGTGTGATGCGGATCGAACCACACCACCGCCCGCGCCGCCCCCGGGACGGCAGTGGCCTTGGCGGCCAGCTGCAGGGCGAGATACGTCGGCGGGGCATGGCCGCTGGCGCTTGCGAACAAAAGTTCGTGCACCGAACGCGGCGCGAGTGTGCCGCCCGTTGCCCATGGCGAAGCGGTGGCTTCCCCTGGCATGGCGCGTTCGGAAATATAAAGCTGCCGCTGTCCGGCAGACTGCGTTACCCATTTCATGACCTTCCCAGATCAGTACCGAGTTAGGGTATTGTTTGGGTTACTGATATGGCAATCTAAAAACTTCGCGGCAGTCAGTTCAAGAACAGTTGAACTAATTGCCCACGTTGGCGCGCATCAGTTTGGCGCGCCCGCCGCAGGTGCCGAAGGCGCCACGCGCGCTGCAGTGACCGTACTGCGTGACCGCGCCGCCACGGCTGTGAACAAGAGCAGGCCCGCCCAAATGCAGCCGAACCCCGCCAACTGCGAGGCGGTGATCGGCTCGCGCAACAGGAAGGTCGCGACAAGCAGTTGGCATGTGGGCGCGAGGTATTGCAGAAAACCCATCGTGCTCAGCCGCAGCGCGCGAGCGGCCTGCGCGAAGAGCAGCAGCGGCACCGCCGTCACGACGCCTGACAGGATCAGCAGGCCGTATACGCCGCCGCTGTACACCGCGCCGTCGCCGGCGTGCACGCCCAGGTAAACCAGTGCTAGCGGCGACAGCAGCGCCGTTTCGACCGCCAGGCCGACGACCGCCGATACCGCGATCTGCTTGCGCAGCAAGCCGTACAGCGAGAACGTGACCGCCACCGTCACCGCAATCCATGGCAGGCCGCCGCGCGACAGCACGATGACCGTCGCCCCGACCGCGGCCAGCAGCACGCTCAACCATTCGACGGCCCGCAGTCGCTCGCGCAGCACGACCGCACCCAGCAGCACGCTAAGCAACGGGTTGACGTAGTAGCCCAGCGCCGATTGCCCGAGCTGATGGATGTGCACCGAATGAATGAACGCCAGCCAGTTCGCTGCGATCAGCGCCGCGCTTGCCGAGAGGGCCAGTATCTTTCGCCGGTCGACCAGGACGCGCCGCGCTTCACCGGCCGCGCCGACCACGAGGACCAGCGCCCCGCAGAACAACGTCGACCAGACCACGCGGTGCGCCAGCATTGGCGCCGGATCGACGCCGCGATCGGTCAGCAATTTGAAGTAGAGTGCGATGAATCCCCACGCCAGATACGCACCCAGCCCGCACGCCACTCCCGTCGCGGTCGACGACGGCCGGGGCGACATCATTGCGCGGTCCGCGTGGCGGGGGATGTCGTCGGAGCGAGCGGAGCCGTCGCAGGCTGTGTGGCCGACTGTGTCGCCGGGGCGGCGGTGGCGGACGCGTTCAAGGGCAGCGCCGTCAGCAACGACACGCCCATCATCAAACCGCCGAAAACGCTTTTGCTCACGATCCCCAGGAACCGCCCTTTCGCCGCGCCCATGCCGACGCGGATGGCGCGGTCAGTGTCGGCGACGATGAGGCGCTCGATCGCCACCGCCCCGGCGAAGCTGCCCGCCACGGCGCCGATGATCGTGCCGACGACCGGCACAGGGATCAGGATCGAGCCGACGATCCCGCCGCGCCAGCGACGAACTCCACCACCTCCGCCAGCACCGCCACCGCGAAGATCGCGATCAGGCTCGGCCAGCCGACGTACACATTCCACCCCGTCACCCAGCCGAACGCGGCGTGGCCGATCACCATCAGCCACAGGCCCGGCAGGCCGAGCAGGTTCAGGAACCAGCCCGTGCAATGCACGCCGAGCAGCACGAGCCAGTACAGCCAGGGAAGATAAGGGGCGAGTGAAGTCAACACAGTTGTTTTCCAGTGCCGGGCAGATGAGGTAACCGCCGGGCGGCGTTGCACAACCTTACCAAGATCGACGAGCACCGACACACCAACGAACGTGTCACGGCGCGCCCCACGCGCCCCACACGCAATCAGATTTCGATCCGCGGCCGGAGGTAGACGAAGAACACGACCGCCCCGATCAGCACCAGCGCGATCACCGCCCAGGCGACGACGCGCTTGAGCGATCCGCCCCAGCGGCCGCGGCGCACACGGCCGGCGAACATCGCCGGCGAATAAGGGAGCGTGAGCGCGTATGACCCGTGCACGCGGTGGAGATACTCCATCAACGGGCCGAACGCCGGGCCGGCGAGCGGACGGATCTGGCGCTCGCCTTCGGCAAGGTGCGTTTCGACGGCGGTGTTCGAGCAGTCCATCGCCACGGCGCACAGCCGAGTGTTCCATCGCCGCGCGTGCGTGAGCAGCACGGCTTCGCGCTGCTGGGCCGGCAGCTTGCGCACCGCGTCGACGATCGCGGTGTACTGCACCACGTCCGGGCCCCCGACGCCGTCGAGCAGCACGTCGACTTCTTTTGTCGGCCGCGCCGGGTATTGCCGCGTGAGGATGACCATGTGATGGACGAACCAGCGGGTGGCCTCATCGCCCGACCGCCAGCGCGGCAAAACCTCGGCGGCCTGCCTGGCAAGCGTGCGGATCACCTCGTCAGCGGCGCGGCGGCCGCCGGTGAGCGTCGCGGCGACGCGGTGGGCGTCGGCGGCCACCTGCTCGTACAACGCCGCCGCGGCTTTGGCGTCGCCGGCCTGGGCGGCGATGAGGAGCTCGTCGGGGCTGGTCATTATCGCGGCCATATTGTGTCGATCGTTTACAAGTCGCCTCGCCACTACATCGTTGCCTCTTAGCCGCTCAGCGTCGCTAACTCCGCTTCGGCCTCGGCAAGCTGCGTCTGCGTCTGCTGGACAAGATGGGGCGGGGCCTTGGCGGTGTAGCTTGCGTTGGAGAGCCTGCCTTTGAGCGCGGCGACGGCTTTCGTCAGTTCATCCCGTCGCTTCGTGACGCGCTGCAACTCCGCCGATTTATCCACGACGCCTTCGACGTAGATTTCGCCGCCTGCGAACGGCGCCTTCGCGGCATCGGGAGTAGCGGGGGTGTCGGGGCCGACCGCCGCCAAGCGGCAGATCGCCAGGGTTTCGACGACCGACCGATCAGCGTCGATGACCGCCGCCGTTGCCACGTCGATCCGCACGGCGACGTCGACGGTTTTCTTCGGGTCGACTTTGAAGTCGCTCCGCAACGTGCGGACGGCGACGATGAGATTCTGCAACGCCGTGAACGACTGCTCGGCGGCTTCGTCCGTGCGCGTCGCCGCCGGCCATTGTGCCTTGATCGCGCGCTGCGACGGCGGGCATTCGATCCAGCCCGGCACGCCGCGCTGGGGGCAAACGCGGTTGAGCTCCCACCAGATTTTCTCGGTGACGAACGGCACGGCCGGGTGGAGCAGGCGCATCGAAGCGTCGAGCAGCGTCGCGAGCACGCGGGCGGTCACCGATCGCTGCGCCGCGTCCTTCATCTGCGGCTTGGCGGCCTCGAGGTACCAGTCGCACAGGTCGCGCCAGAAGAAGTCGTAAAGCGTTTTGGCGTACTGGTCGAAGCGGTAGCCGTCGATGGCCGCGTCGGCGTCGGCGATCGCGCGGGACAGCTTCGAGAGGATCCAGCGGTCGGCGAGGCTAAGCCGCGATGCGGTTTCGGCGGGGTCGGCGAGGGCGACGCCCTCGATCTGCATGAGGACGAACCGGGCGGCGTTCCAGATCTTGTTGGCGAAGTTGCGGCCGAGGTCGAACTTGAGGCTGGTGTTCTTGCCGGTCGCCAGGTCGCGCTCGACCGGCAGCCGCACGTCCTGCGTGTGCGTGGTCATGCTCGCGAGCGTGTACCGCATTGCGTCGGCCCCGTGGGATGAGATGATGTCGAGCGGGTCGACGCCGTTGCCGAGGCTCTTGGACATCTTCCGGCCTTCGCCGTCCTGGATCATCGCGTGGATGAACACGTGCTTGAACGGGATTTGGCCTTGGAAGAACTCGTTGAACATCACCATCCGGCTGACCCAGAGCGTGATGATTTCGCGAGCGGTGCAGAGGACGCTGGTGGGGTTCCATGTGAGCAGAGGTGCCTTGATAGCGGGCCAACCAAGCGTGCTGATGGGCCATAGTCCGCTGGAAAACCACGTATCTAAAACATCCTGATCCTGCTGGTATCCTTGCCGCTCAAGGGCGTCAACGAGGTTACGCAATTCGTTGCCATCGACTGATGCAGGGATCGCTATGTGGAGAGCGTCCCGACCATCGGATAGCGGTTCGACCTGCATTTCGCAGCCTTGTTCGCGTCCGACGCCGGCCCAATTGATAGGTGGCTTTGAGTCCCTCTGTTTGTCACCGACTTCAGAACGGTTCACGATCTTTGTCCAAACAGGAATCCGATGCCCCCACCACAACTGCCGACTGATGCACCAGTCCCGGATATTTTCGTGCCACGTCTGGTAGGTCTTGGCGTATCGGTCGGGGTAGAAGGTGATGCCCGTATCGGCTGTTGCTTTTGTGGCATGGGTTTTCAACCCATGTTCCGCCGCAGGCGGATTCGGCCGCTCTGCGGCCGACACGGGTGGGAAACCCGTGCCACGTTGGGACGGCGTCATCGCGCGGAGGGCGGCGCCGCGCAGGCGGTCGTCGGTCACTTTGCAGTACCACTGGTCGCTCAGGTATGGCTCGATGGCGGCATGGCTGCGGTAGCTGTGGCCGACGGCGTGGCGATAGGGTTTGACGTCGCCGAGCAGGTCGTGGCGGCGGAACCATTCAACGATTTGTTCTCTCGCGGTTTCGCGGGCTAAGCCGCAGAGCGGCATGAGCGTTTCGTTCGTTTGTTGGTGCGGCTCCTGGGCGGCCCAGCCGTGGGCGAGGCTGATCGTGGCGTCGGGGGCCATGACGTTGATGACCGGCAGCTTGTGCCGCTGGCCGATGTCGTAGTCGTTGGGGTCGTGGGCGGGGGTGACTTTCAGAAAGCCGGTAGCGAGTTGGGCCTTGGGGTCGGCGGGGTCGCCACCGTATTGGACGGGTTTGACGACGTAGCCGTCTTCGATGATCGGGATGATGCGGTTGACGATGGGGAGCTTGACGTACTTCCCTCGGAGCGCGGCGGCGCGGGGGTCGGTGGGGTTCACTGCAATTGCAGTATCCCCGAGCATCGTTTCGGGACGGGTGGTGGCGACGGTCAGGTATGCGTCGTCGTCCTTCAAGCCCACGGCTGAGCCGTGGGCGTGGGGTGCGTGGTCGGCGCTCGCGACGTTCCCCTGCGCGTCACAAATCGGGTACTTCAAGTAATAGAAAAACCCGTCGACGTCCTCCATTTCCACTTCGTCGTCGGCAAGCGCAGTCTGCGTGACCGGGTCCCAGTTGACGAGACGTTTGCCGCGGTAGATCAGGCCGGCTTTGAAGAGTTGGAAGAAGGCTTCACGCACGGCCTTGGCCCGCGGCTCGTCCATCGTGAAGGCGGTGCGGTCCCAGTCGCAGCTGCAGCCCATGCTCTTGAGCTGGCCGAGGATGACTTTTTCGTACTCGTCCTTCCACGTCTGAATCTTTGCAACGAACTCATCCCGGCCGAACTCGGTGCGGCGCTTGCCTTCTTCTTTCAGCACGCGCTTTTCGACGACCGTTTGCGTGGCGATGCCGGCATGATCGGTGCCGGGGATCCAGACGGCGTTCTTGCCCTGCATCCGGGCGCGGCGGACGAGGATGTCCTGCACGGTGTTGTTCAGCGCGTGGCCCAGGTGCAGCGCGGCGGTCACGTTCGGCGGGGGGATGACGATGCTGTACGGCACGCCGGCGTCGGTCGGCTCGGCGTGGAAGCAGTTCTCGGCTTCCCAAGTGGCGAGCACGTCGGTCTGCACGGCGGTGAAGTCGTAGGATTTAGGAAGTTCGACGGGCATAATTCGCGGTCTCGTGCTGTGGGTGATGCGCGCTGCCGCGCGTGAACCGCACATCGTAAAGTCACAGGCGGATAGAGACAACGAACGGCCGGGGATGACCCACGAGCGATTTACGCCGAGAGGGGAACGCCGCGCGTGTGGGGGACGTGCAGGCAGCGCAGCAGCCGGCGGGTGAGAACGCTCTGCACGCGGTCGACGCTCACGCCGGCGATCGCGTCGAGCGGGATTTG
>DASVSS010000099.1:0-4566 GCA_036387945.1 Tepidisphaeraceae bacterium
TCATCGAGCGCACCGACGATGTGCTGCGCGACGACGGCGCGATCGACATGCGCGCCAACGGCACGGGCTGGGTGACCGAATACAACAGCGGCCGCCGACTGAGTGATTACCTGCTGTACACAAGCAGCGCGTTCCTCACCGGGTGGGAATGGCCGCGCGATGCGTCGAACAAATCCAGCGACGATCAGTTCGTCGACGTGCGCACGCTCAAGCTGCACAAGTGGGGGACCGTCGCGTTGATCTGCGGGCTGGCGGCGGGCGTGGTGCCGTGGCGGAAAATCTTCGCTACCCGCCGCAGCCGCCGGCGTATGCGGCGGCTCGACCGGCCGCTGTCGACGGCGTTCGCGGCGCGGCGGTTGTGGTGGGTGGCGGCCTGGGCGCTGGTGCCGGCGGGCGTGCTGTACACGCAGTCGTTCACGCAATTGGCGACGCCCGCCGACGGCCTGGCGCGGCTCGTGCTCGAATCCCCGCCCGACGTGCGCTGGCCGCGCCTGCCGACGCTGCCGAAAGTCGACGACGAAGACCTTGCGCCCGGCGCTGCCCCCGCCGTGCGGCCGACGTATTTCGATTCAGCGATCTGGACGCCGTTCCGTGCCGCCCAGCATGCGGCGTGGAACACCTGGGCGGCGGCCTTCACGCGCGAGAATCTCGCCGTCACGCGCTGCGCGCTGCTCGCCGCCCTGGCGGTGATGGTGGCGACCGCAGTGGCATGGCGCTGGCGCACGATGGCGGGGCCGACGCTACGGTGCGCGATCGTGGTGATTGCCTTTGCCGCCATCTTCACGCTCCTCGCCTGGGTGCCGCGCCGTGCCACCGGCAGCACGTGGATGCCCCGGTACGTCGCGGTCGTTCTGCCCGCGCTGCTCGTCGCGGCCGCGGCGCTGGTGGCGCGTTTGCCCGGCTGGCCGACGCGGGCGGCGTTCGTGGCGCTGTTCGCGGTCGTTAATTTCTGGCAGTTCGCGTCGCGCGCCCTTGCCGTCAGTGAGATCCCCATCGACCGCATCGCCCGCGACGTCGTCGACGCCCAGCCGCGCGAAGTCGTCCCCACGCAGCCGCCGGTCGTCACCCGGCGCACGTACGTCCAGCTCCCCGGCATCGCCAGCGGCGGCCCGCCGGGCCGGGGCACGCTCGGCGACATCCGCGGGGCGTACTACCTGTGGCTCTACGCCAACCTGCCCGCGACGCCGCGCGAAATCCTGTACAACTACCACGACCGTTTCCGCGTCTGGCCGGTCAGCAGCGCGACGGTGATCGAGCGCGACCTCATGCGCAGCCGGCAGATCGATTCGATCGTCGTCTGGACCGGCACGGGCCCCGGCAAGGTCGACCAGACCGACCCGATCGCCGACCGCCTCGCCGGCCGCTTCCGCCGCACGGGCGACGAGGTCATCCCCGTGTACGACCACTGGACGTGGATGCACCTGTTCACCCTGCGCCGCCGCGCGTATGTAAAGCTGCCCGGCGCCGACATGGCCGCTACTCGGCCTGCGACAACTCTGCCGACGCAGCCCCGCGCGAGGTAGCGATCACCGCAATCGCGCTCTCGGCTTCCTCCCCTCCGCGGGACGGTATCTGGGGCGGACTCATCGCAACAAAGCGCCCCTCTCTCTGATTCCTCCCCCTCCGGGGAAGGTTAGACGGAGGCGGCGGCTGCCTCATCGCTATCAGCGCCAATCTGGTTCCTCCCCTGCGGGGGAGGTTAGGTGGGGGCGGGCGGACGCCTCATCGCGCTCCAGCGCCTCCACGCTCGGCCCTCTCCCTACCCTCTCCCGGGGTACCGGGCGAGGGATTTGGTTCACGGGCATCGGCAAGCCGCTGTTGCATGTTGTTGGCCGCCCCCACCTAACCTCCCCCGGAGGGGGAGGAACCAGACCTGGGCGCGGCATGGATGATCCGATTCGTTAGATCAACGTCGTACCGAAGTCGCGGCCGCCTAGGGTTTGGCCGGTGGTGAGCTTGGTCACCAACGCCGTGCCCGGGGCGGGGTTGGTTTGGCGCCAGCCGCTGGGCAGAACCTGGCGGACCGAATACGTCCCCGCGGCGAGGTTCGAGAAGACGTATTTGCCGTTGCTGGCCGTCAGCTGGGTGATCTCGCCGGCGTCGTAGTTGCCGTCGTTGTCGGCATCGAGAAAGACGCGCCGGCTCGCCAGACCCGATTCGCCGCTGCTCCACCGGCCGTCTTTATTGGTGTCGTTGACGACGTAGCCGCTGAGCGTCGCACTGCCGGGCGTTGGCGTTGGCGTGGGCGTCGGCGAAGGCGTCGGGCTGCTGCCGGTCGTGGCGAAGTCGCGGCCGGCGATGGTCTGGCCGGCGGCGAGGCTTACCGTAAATCCGCTGCCCGGGGCCGGCCGCGTCTGCCGCCAGCCGCTGGGGATCAGTTGCCGCACGACGTGCGAGCCGGCGGCGAGATTGGCGAAGACGTACTTGCCATTGGCGGCGGTGATCTGCACAGGCTCGCCCGTGTCGATGACGGCGTCATTGTCGGTGTCGATCCAGACCGTGCGATTGGCGATGCCGCTTTCGCCGCCGCTCCACTGGCCGTCGGCGTTGACGTCGTTGACGACGTACCCGCTGATCTGCCCCGTGCCCCGGCCCGCCGGGACGTAATAGGCCGTGAGATCGAGCGTGCCGGCGGGGATGCTCGCGGTGCGCGAGCGCAGGCCGCCGTCGCTCCAGGCGTTGAAGGCGTAGGTCGCGCCGTTGACGACGACACTCGCGGGGGCCTCGATGGTGCGCTGCAAGCCGCGCAGGCTGGTGATCGTCGAAGGCGTCGGCTGCGGCTGGCCGTCGAGCAGGATCGAAACGCCGCTGACATTGGCGGCGAACTTGATCGTGCTGATCTGCGGCTGCAACTGCCGCACGACGCTGGCGGTGGCGCCGGCGGAATCGGTGGCGGTGAGCGTGATGCGGAAGTTCACGTCCGTCTTCGTGTACGGTGTGACGGTCGGCACGACGAACGACCCGCCCGCCACGCCGGTGCGCGTGTCGAACGGCCGCACGACGCCGCCGGTGATGTACTCGATCGTCCAGCTCAGCTTTGACGCCGGCAGCGTCCCGTCCTGGGCGTCGGTGGCGCTGCCGCCGTAGGTGATCGTCTGCCCGCCGTAGAACGTTGTGGCGGCGGCGGGGGCGTTGATCGTCGGCGTCGGGGCGGTGTTGGACGTGACCGTGAGCTTTGCGGCGCCGCTGGTGGTCGAGCCGGCGGAGTTGCTGACGACGACGCTGTAGAGCGCGCCGTTGTCAGCGCCCGAGAGCGCGCCGGTGGTGTAGCTCGCCGCGGTCGCGCCAGCGATGGCCGCGTTGTTGCGCAGCCACTGGTACTTCAGCGGGGCGCTGCCGCTGGCTTCGACGGTGAACGTCGCCGTCTGCCCGGTGGCGCGCGTCACGCTTTGCGGGGCGCGCGAGATGACGGGCTTGGTGACCTGCGGCGTGTAGCGCACGCGGCCGATTTTGCCGTCGTAATTCATGTACACGAGCGAGCCGTCGGCCATCACGTCGAGATCGACCACGCGCCCGAACCCCGTGCCGAAGCCGCTGACGGCGTTCGTGCCCGCGTCCATCACGCGCACGACGCCAGTGGAAAAATCGCCAAAGAAATAGTCGCTGGCGTACGAACTGGGGAACTGCTGGGCCCCACTGGCGATGCCGGCGTAAAACGCGCCGCCGGCGATGGCGGCGGCGGCGTTGTTGTGGTTGTAGCTGTAGAGCGGGGTAATGAAGCGCGAATCGCTCGTCGCCCCTTCGGTCGCCGGCCAGCCGTAGTTGCCGCCGGGGCGGCCGAGGTTCACTTCCTCCCAGGTGTTCTGCCCCACGTCGTTGATGTGCATGCGCCCGCTCGTGGGATGGAACGCGAACGTGAACGCGTTGCGCAGGCCGTAGACGTAGATCGCGCGGTTGACGCCGCTGGCGGTGTTGTAGAACGGGTTGTCGGTCGGGATCGATCCGTCGGTATTGAGCCGCAGGATCTTGCCGAGGCGGTTGCTCAGGGTCTGGGCGTTGCTCGGCTGGGCGTTCTCACCGCTGGCGACGTAGAGCTTGCCGTCGGGGCCGAAGTGCATCGCGCCGCCGTTGTGATTGGTCGCGCCGGTGAGGTTCTCGAGTTGCAGGATCGTGGTCGGGCCGCTGCTGACGAGGTTGTTGTCGCCGAGGGTGTAGCGCACGACGCGGTTGCCCTTGGTGGTGCCCTGGGGGGTGTAGTAGAGATAGATGCGCTTGTTGCTGGCGAAGTTCGGGTCCGCCGTCACGCCGAGCAGGCCGCGCTCGCCGACGTTCTCGGTGGGGATCGTCACCGCCGTCGAGACGATCGCGCTGTTTTTGATCACCCGCAGCCGCCCGCCTTTTTCGGTCACGAGCCAGCGCCCGTCTGGCAACACCTGCAGCGCCGTCGGCTGACTGAGGCCGGTGAGAACGGTGGAATCACTAAACCCCGCAGGCACGCTCGCCAGCAGGGACCGGGCTTCGAGGGATTCGAGGGTGACGGGATAAAGTCGCATGCGGATTCTCTAACAATGGTCCAAAAATATCGCGCAACGCCGCCCATTTAGCCGCGGCGCCCACGCCGCGTAA
>DASVSS010000100.1:0-8231 GCA_036387945.1 Tepidisphaeraceae bacterium
GGGCGTGGGGCAGTTTGTCGGGATAGAACACGCCGCGCCACGGGGCGTACGTCCAGCCGGAGATACCGACGCGAATCTGCGGTTTGCGGGCGGGGGGCACGGGAGGAGTTGATCGTGGGGATCGCGGGGACGCAAGTTTTGGGGGTGGATCGGCGTGGATTCATTCGGGGTGCGCGGGGGTGGGGGGCGGAGGATGCTTGCCGCTGAAGCGGCAAGCCCGCTGGGGAGGTTTTCGTGGGGGGTGTTTGGGCGAGAGTGTGGGGCTGGGGAGTCGCGCCGTCACTAAAAGACTCTTGACTTGCCGGGGGCGGCGGTGGGGCGGTAGACTAATACAGTCGCGTCGGGGCCGGGACGCGGGGCATCACGGCGGAGTCGAATGAAAGCATCTGGCGGCGGTAAATCAATGCGGATCGCGTTGTATCTCAACGCCGTGCTGCTGTGCGCCGTTTTGCTGGCGCTGATATGCCGCAATGGCGGGCCGTCGCTGCTGCCGGCGGCTTGGGCGCAGCAGACGCCGCAGCCGATCGCCGGCGGGGCGGGGTTGTTCCTGATGCCAGGCCAGTTGTCGCCCTCGACCTGGGGCTGCTACGTCATGGACGTCGACCGCCAGACGCTGATGGTCTACCAGTACCAGCCCGGCGAGCGCATGCTGCGGCTGATGTCGGCCCGTGATTTTTCCAACGACCGGCAGCTCCGCGACTTCAACACCGGCGACCCCAGCCCACGCGACGTCGAGGCGTGGGTGAAGAAAGAGAAAGACACGAGTAAGATCGGGCCTTGAGATCGACCGTATCGTTGACGCCCAGGCCCGCGACGTGCGGCGGTTCCGATGCGGTTTAATGCGGCCTGGCAGGCAGTCAAAGACGACATAGCAGCGGCCCGCAGCCAGTGCGTCCCGCGACGCGACACCGAGGAGAGTGCGACATGATGGCGAAGATGTTCTACACGCTCGAGGAAACCAAGACGAACCTCGGCAAAAGCGACGACGAGATCAAGCAGCTCACGCGCGAAGGCCGCTTGCGCGAGTTCCGCGACGGCCCGCGGTTGATGTTCAAGGCCGACCAGGTCGAAAACCTCAAGGGCGAACTCGACGACGGCGGCGGCGACCGGATCGATCTCGGGCCGTCGGACACCGGCGCGCCCATCGGGCTCGTCGACTCGCGCTCGGGCAGCAGCCCGGTCATCTCGCTGGCCGACAGCCAGGGCGGCATGCCCTCGCCCGGCGGCGGCGGCTCGCTGAAAGACGACACCGCCCTGGCCGCCGACTTGGGCCTCAGCGGCTCGATCGGCCTGAGCGGCAGCGTCGGCGGCATGCCGTCGCCGGCGCGGCCCAACATGGGCAGCGGCAGCGGGCTCTCGGGCCTCAGTGGCCAGTCGTCAAGCGGAAGCCGCGGCGGGATCAACGTCCTCGGCGACGAAGGCGCCGATCCCTCCGCCCAGACCGCCATCAACCCCGCCATCGGCGAGGGCATTAACATGGAGGCGATGGGCAGCGGCAGCGGCCTGCTCGACCTCACCCGCGAGAGCGACAACACCAGCCTCGGCGCGGTTCTGGACGAACTGCCCGGCGGCACGAAGGCCGGCGACACCGGCATCGGCGGCCCGACCATCAGCGGCAGCGCCCCCGGCCTCAGCGGCATCAGCCCCGCGGCCTCGATGCGCACGACCGTCTCCAGCACCCGCGTCGTCACCCCGCCGGTCTACGTCGAAGCCCGCGACTCCCTCGCCCCGGCGTTCGGCGGCATGGCGCTGTTCACGGCGCTGTTCTCGCTCCTGGGCCTGATCGCCCTCGGCGGCGGCGTGCTCAATGTCCGCCCGGGCATCATCGACGCCGAAATGCTCCGCGACATGAGCTTCCCCATCCTCGCCGCCATCGGCCTGGGCGTGGCGATCGTGGGCTTCGTCGGCGGGTTGATCATGGGCAAAGTCCGCGGGTAAGGGCGTCTCGGCCCCACCTGTCACGTCGATCCACACGCCGTGCTGATTTGCACGCCATCCTCCGTCTGCTCGTGGGACTTTCGCGTCGCGCGCGGCGCCGATCTGGTCGCGACGCTGACGTTCGACTTCTGGTCCGAGCAGGGCACGATCGCCTGCGATGGCGTTGCTTACGACGTCCGCAAGCACGGGCCGGGCAGCGGTAAATGGACGCTCGAGTCCAACGGCGCGGTTGCGGCCGAGGCCAATAAGGCGTCTGTGTTCATGCGTGTGTTCGATTTGCGGGTCACGGACCACGCATATGCGGTGAGAGCACGCAGCGTCGCGACCCGCTCATTTAACGTCCTCCACGACGGCGACGTGATCGGCACGATTCGACCGGCGCACGCGTTCACGCGGCGAGCTGTCATCGAATGCGATCGGCGTTTCGGCGACCTTGGGCAGGCATTCGCGTTTTGGCTGATCGTTCTTACCTGGCGTCGGGCCGCCAGGCGACGCAGCACCTCGGCAGCGCCGGCTTGATCACGCCGTGACCCAACTGCCCGCCGCTAATATCCGCGCGCGGGCCGGAGCGTATTCGTCTGATCGAGCGCGCCGAATCGGCGGTTGCGCTTGCCGAACGCCGTGATCGCCTCGTGCAGTTCGCTTACGCCGAACTCGGGCCACAACACGTCGCTGACGAACAACTCGGCATAGCTGATCTGCCACAAAAGGTAGTTGCTGATGCGCATCTCCCCGGCGGTGCGGATGAGCAGGTCCGGGTCGGGCCAGCCGGCGGTGTAGAGGTGGTTGCTGATGGTCTGCTCGGTCACGTCGGCGGGATCGAGTTCGCCGGCACGCACCTTTTCGGCGATCCGCGTGACGGCGTCGGTGATCTCGGCGCGCGAGCCGTAGTTGAGCGCCAGCACCAGGTTCAAGCCCGTGTTGTTCTTCGTCTGCTCGAGCGTGAGGTTTACTTCCTCCAGCACCGGCTCGGGCAGGTTGTCGAGCCGGCCGATCTGCTGGAAGCGGATGTTCTTTTCCATCATCGTCGCCCGCTCGGCCCGCAGGTAATCGATGTACATCTGCATCAGAAACGCGACCTCGGTGACCGGCCGCTTCCAGTTCTCGATGCTGAATGAGTAGAGCGTGAGAAAATCCGGCCCGCCGGCCTGTTCGCGCAACCGCGCGCACTCGGTGACGATCGTCTTCACGACCTGCGCCCCCCGCTGGTGCCCGCTCGTGCGCTCGCTGCCCTGGCGCACCGCCCACCGGCCGTTTCCGTCCATGATGACGGCGATGTGGCGGGGGACGGCGGGGCGTTCCGTTTCGCGTACGATCACTTCATTTATCCCAAACGATCGGCAGGCCGCATTCTTCGGTGATGAAGCGATCGCGCGTCAGCAACGCGACATCGAAGCCTCGATCACGGTACGTCAACGCCGTCGCCACGATCGAGCGATCATGCAAGTCTTTGAATCCCTTCAAGAGCAGGCAGGAATAAAGGTTTGCCATATCAAGCGGAGCAATCGTGATGCGCGGATCGGCCGGCAAATCTTGAAGCAACTGCTGGCACGGTATTGAAGCGATGCGTTTTTTCTCTACTAGGCCGAACAGTTCCAACAGGCAGATCGCTGGTACTACGAGCCGGCTTTGGGGGTCTACCAGAACTTCGCGGGCGGCCGTGCCGAGGTTGGGATCACCCAGGAGGTGCCAGACGAGGGCGTGCGTGTCGACGACGTAAAGCTTGCTCACGCTTTGCCCTCGAGCTCGTCCCATTCTTCCATCATCAGGCGCTCCTCCTCGTCGCGGATCGCGCGGATGTCGTCGATCGTGACGCCCGTGCCTGGTCCGTACATGTTCGGCATGATGTAGCGGGGCGGCTCGTTCGATTCGAACGGAAGATACGTAATCAAGACGTCGCCACGCCCGCGGTCGGGCGGCACTTCGTCGGGAACGATGACGTGTCCGAACAACCGGCCTTTTGTCGCGTGCAGCATGTCCGGATTTTAGCCGAGCGCGTTCGGGTTTGCCTCTTCCACGTGCAACAAATGGTATTCGTACCCGTCGACCAGCGCCTGCCACGTCGCGTCGATGATATTGCTGCTGACGCCGATCGTGCCGAAGATTTCCGGCGATTCGTTTCCGCCGCGGCGGCGCCATTCGATCACGACGCGGACGGCGGCGGCGCTTTCGCCTTCGGTGTTGACGACGCGCACCTTGTAGTCAATCAGGTGCAGATCCTCGATCGCGGCGTAGTGGGTGCGGATGGCCTTACGCATCGCGCGGTCGAGTGAATCGACGGGGCCCGAGCCTTCGGCCACGCGGTGCTCTTCCGTTCCGTTGACGGTCACCTTCACGCTGCTTTCGGCCAGGGGGGTCAACGACTGCTGGCGCAGCACCACCACGCGGTAATGGTGCAGATCGAAGAACGACTTGTACCGCCCGATCTCGCGCCGCAGCAGCAGCTCGAACGACGCCTCGGCGCTTTCGAACTGAAAGCCCGCGTTTTCCAGGTCCTGGACCCGGCCGAGCACGCGGCGGAGGGCTTCTTTGTCGTTCTCGATGTTGAACTTCTTGCCCGCCTTGGCGGCGATGTTGCTCGCGCCGCTGAGTTCGCTCACGAGCACCTTGCGGGTGTTGCCGACGCTATCAGGGCTGACGTGCTCGTAGGTGCTCGAATCCTTCTGCACCGCGTGCACGTGCATGCCGCCCTTGTGGGCGAACGCCGATTGGCCGACGTACGGTTGGCCGGTGACGGGGTTCATGTTCGCGGTCTCGTAGACGTAGCGGCTGATCTCGGTGAGCTTTTCCAGCGTGCCGGGGTGCAGGCAGTCGCGCTTGTACTTCAGCTGCAGCGTGGCGACGAGGGCGAGCAGATCCATGTTCCCGCAGCGCTCCCCGACGCCGTTGATGGTGCCCTGCGCGTGGGTCGCCCCCGCCGCCACGCCGGCGAGGGCGTTGGCCAGGGCGACGCCGCCGTCGTTGTGCGTGTGGATGCCGATCTTCACGCTCGTCTCGCGCTTCACGCGCTCGACGGCCTCGGCGACTTGCTCGGGCAGCGTGCCGCCGTTGGTGTCGCAGAGGCACAGCACGTCGGCGCCGGATTCCTGCGCCGCCAGCAGGGTGCGGATGGCGTAGTCGGGATTGGCGCGGAAGGCGTCGAAGAAATGCTCGGCGTCGTACACCACGAACCGCCCGGCGGATTTCATGTGCCGCACGCTGTCAGTGATCATGGCGAGGTTCTCTTCGAGCGAGACGTTGAGCACCACGCGGGCGTGGAAGTCACTCGTCTTGCCGACGATCGTCACCACCGGCGTCTCGGCCGCCAGCAGCGCCGCGAGCGTGGCGTCTTCCTCGGCCTTGACGCCCCGACGGCGGGTCATGCCGAACGCCGCGACGCGGGCGTTCTTGAGCTTCATCTGCCGCACGTCACGGAAGTAGGCCTCGTCCTTGGGGTTACTGATCGGGAAGCCGCCCTCGATGTAATCGACGCCGAGCTCGTCGAGCTTGCCGGTGATCTGCAGCTTGTCCTGCAGCGAGAGGTTGAAGCCTTCGCCCTGCGTGCCGTCACGCAGGGTGGTGTCGTAGATCTCGACGCGGGAAGCGTTCATGGCGACTCCGGATGAAACGTCGGCCAACAAAAAAGCCCTGCCAGGCGGCAGGGCGTGAATCGAGTAGAAACAAAAACGATCGCCCGGCCGCGTTAAATCGTGGGAATAATGGGAGCGGCAATGGCGGTGCGGGCGGTCATTGAAGATCAGATCATAGCGAGCGGCGGTGCGGCGTCAAAGTGCGCCCTTCGCCACGTCATCGGTCAGTCCGGATTCGGGTGCCATAGGTCGCGGTACTCCGAGACTTGTGCTCGTACGTCGCACAATACAGGTCTCGGAGTACCGCGACCTGTGGCACCCGATAACGCCTAAGTTGATTCTCGGACGGCCGCTTCCAATGCATGGAGTGCATCGGAGGTGTCGCCGGTCGCGTGCGTGGTCCCCGCTGGCGCGGGCGGAGACAAGATCGAATGCAATTCTATCGTTTCCCCGGAGGACAGGGCATTCTTGGCGGCCAAGATCGCGATCAAGGCCTGCAAGGCGAGGTTCAATCGCTCATTTTCCGCCTTCAATGCTTCGAGATCATTTCCAAGTAAATGGGAATGCGCACGCGAGGCGTCACGTTGGCGGCGAATCGCGTCCTGCACCTCGGAAAGGCGTAGGTTCTGACCGAAATCCACAACCAAAGATAATGCGTCCATAGCTTCCCCTGTCTGCAGAATCACCCGCCGATGATGGCGGTGCGGCAGCGATCCAACGTGCGTTTGCAGAGGCCGTCGGGGCATTGGTCGGGCGGCTCGATTTTGGAGAGTTCACGCAGGAGTTGGTCGACGGGGGCGAGGTGTTCGGCGAGTTTCCAGTCGTCAACGGCTTCCATGGCTTCGGTCGCTTCGGCGGGCTCGGACGAAAAGGCCATCGTTCCGGCGGCGTCGGGCCCCCCGGTAGGCGGCGCCGGGCGTACGTCTGTTGCGCCGGGGGCGGCATTACGTTCCATGACTGTCGCGGCCGTAAGCGGCCGGCTCCGTTGCGGTCGAATCTCGTCCGAGTGGACAATACATCGGCCGACGAGGTCGAAATGTCGCCGACAAAAACCGGCGTCTTACGTTAGCTACTCCCTAAGCCGCCTTCGGGTTCGCCGCCTTCCAGATTCGGGCGAACGCCTCGACGGCCGCGTGCAAGCGGGATTTGACCGTCCCCAGGGGGACGCCCAGCACGTCGGCGATTTGTTTGTACGGAAACTGGTGAAAATACGCCAGCAAAATCACTTCCCGCAAATGTTCCGGCAGCCGCTGCACTGCCGCCTGCACGCGCACCTGCAATTCCGCCTTCTCCGCCAGGGCGATCGGGCCGATGTCGATACTTTCGATCAAATCGATGAATTGCGAGCCCTCGGCATTGCCGGGATCAATGCTCGCCTGCAGCGGCGCGGCCCGGCGGCGGGCCTTGGACCGCAGGAAATCGCGGGCCTTGTTGGCGGAAATGGTAAACAGCCACGGGCGGAACCTGCGCTCGGTTTCGAACGTAGAAGCGGATTGATGCACCTGGATGAACGTCTCCTGAAAGACGTCGTCGGCAGCGGCGGCATCGCCGAGGAATCGCAGCAGAAAATGGTACAGCTCGCGCTGGTAACGGTTGACCAGCGCCGCGAACGCATCCCGGTCGCCGGCGATATGGGCGGCGAGGAGTTGCTCGTCGCTGCGGACTTGTTCGGTTTCTGCCCTTTCCATAGCCCTTTTATCGGTCCTGTACGAAGCCCAAGTACCCCTTATGATAGACGCCATGAACCCCCCGACGGTTGACAATTTCAAGGTCGAAATGCTGGGACTTCAAGCCCCGCAGCTCGACGCCATCGTCTCCGGCTGGGGCTTGCCCAAGTTCCGCGCTCAGCAGGTGCGCGAGTGGGTGTACGGCCGGTCGGTGACAGACGTGGCGGCGATGTCGAACCTTTCCCGGCTCGACCGCGACAAGCTCACCGAGCTGCTCTCGATCGCCACCAGCCGCGTGGCCGCCCACCAGAAAAGCGAAGACGGCACGCAAAAGCTGCTGCTCGAATGGGGCGCCGACCCGTCCGTCGCCGCCGCCGGCGGCGCACAGGCCGAGACGGTGATGATCCCCGACGGCGACCGCCGCACGGCGTGCGTCAGCTCGCAGGTCGGCTGCCCGGTGGGGTGTAAGTTCTGCGCCTCGGGCTTGGAAGGCGTCAAAGGCAACCTCACCGCCGCGCAGATCGTCGAGCAGGTCGTGCGGCTGAACGAGAAGCTCAAGCTCGAGCCCCTCGACCGCGGCCGGCCGCAGAAGATCAACTCGATCGTCTTCATGGGCATGGGCGAGCCGCTGGCGAACTACAGCAATGTGATGAGCGCCATCCGCGTGCTGCACGATCCCGCCGGCCTGAACATCAGCGCCCGCAAGATCACCATCAGCACCGTCGGCGTGCCGAAGCGCATCAAGGATTTGGCCGACGAAGAGCTGCCGCTCAATCTGGCGATCAGCCTGCACGCCCCGAGCGAGGGGCTGCGCAAAAGCCTGATCCCCTGGGCCGAGCATTTCTCGATCGACGAGATTCTTGCCGCCGCCCGCTACTACTTCGACCGCACCGGCCGGGAGATCACCTTCGAGTACATCCTGCTGGCCGGCATCAATGACAAGCCCGAGCACGCGCGCGAGCTGTCGCAGTTGTGCAAAACATTGCGGGCGAACGTGAACTTGCTGCGGTACAACGAAGTCGAATCGCTGCCGTTCAAACGGCCGCGCGCGGATTCG
>DASVSS010000101.1:0-13165 GCA_036387945.1 Tepidisphaeraceae bacterium
CCTGCGCCTGATCAGTCAGCGGGTGACGCTTCCCAGCCATCGCTTCGAATCGCACGCCCTGGTCACCAGGGTAAGGCGCGCGGTGATCAACGGCGTCGTCGATGATCTCCGCGGGTATTCCGGCCGGGAAGGCCGCGCACGCCTGCTTACGGTCGATGCGCAAGTGGCGACAGAGCACGCATTGGTGCTGTCGAATGTCGGACGCGTCGAGTTCTTCTCTCACGCTGCTGGCCTCACCTTCATCGTCCCTCGCTACTGCTCGGATCAGCCAACGGGTGGCGCTTCCCAGGCGTCGCGTCGAAGCGGATGTTCTGGTCACCAGGGAAGGGCTTGCGGTGGTCGTGGCGGCTCATGATGATCGCTTCGGGGATGCCTCCCGGAAATGCCGTACAGCGGCGGCGGCCGTCCAGGTGGCGGCAGACCGCGCACTGGTGCGGGGAGAAGTCGGCCTCGGTGGTCTCGAACCGGCTCATCGATCGCGCGTCCTTTTCACGCCTCACCTTCAGCTTTCATCGTATCACGCCGGCGCTTCCGCTTGTCCACATGGACGCGCCCGCGCCGGCGTTTGTGGCCCGTCCTGACAGCCTGGCGCTACTCCACGGCAGCGGCCCACCGTCGTTCTTTCGTCCTGTTTTCGTTTTCATCGCCAGCAGCGCCTTGAGCCGGGCTTCGTGGTAGCGGATGCGATGCTCGCGGGCGATCGGCTCTTTGTCGGCCTCACACTCCTGCCAACCGAAGATGTCGGTCACCGTACGGCCCATCAGATTTCTACCTCCCCAACTGTCCCGATGTGCTTAATCGCGTCTTCGATGTTCCGAAGCGTGCTGGTGTGCATCTGCTTGACTTCGCCGAACAGCGTCATAATGGCTTCGCCGATTCCCTTCGCTTCCCGCGCGGTGTTAATGGCCGCTTGGTTGGACTCTGCCGACGCGGCCGCGCGGGTGGCGGCTGCTGTCCCGCCGCCGCCGGCCGGCCCCGCCGCGGTCGCGAAGACTTTGACCAGCCCCGCTTGCATCCCGGCCGTCAACGAAGCGAGCACGCTCCCGATGCCCGCCGGGTTGCCAGCGTTGGCGGACGCGGCGTTGCCCGCGGCATCTGGCCGGGCGGCTAGATCGCGATCCGCCTTCAACCGCGCCGTGGCGGCGGCGATCGCGGCGCTGGCCCCGTCGCCCTCCGATACGTTGGGCTGGCTATCCGGCCCCAGGTTGAGACGGCTTCGCAGGCGCGACCGCCGCGTAAGCTCGTCGGCGGTCAACTCCTTGCCCTGGGCCTCGCGTAAGTCGAGTTCGGCGAGTCGGCGTTCGCTGATGTTGTTCGCTCCGCGGAGGCGTTGCTTTGCGTCCTCCACCGGATCGACCGCGGCGGCGGGCTTGCCGCCCGCAGTCGCCGCGGGGTCTTCTATGCCCGCCTTTACGAGCTTCGCCGCCGCTCGGCTTCGTACTGGATCAGCATCGTCATGCGCTGTTCGCGGTCGGCGACGATCTCCAGCTTCTTATTCCATGCAGCATCGAACCGCAGCAAGTCGGCCTCTTCCTGCCGCCCTTGGGATTCCAGTACCGCGGCCGTTGCGTCCACCGTCGCGCTCGCCCGCGCGGCCTCGCGTTCCTTGGCCTTGGCGTGCTGCTCGCTCTGCAGCGCCGCCAGCTTCGCACCGTAGGCGAGTGTGATCGCCATCATCTGCTCGCCGTTCTTGGCCTTGTCGTTTTGCTCGGCTAGCCACCGATCGAGCCGCAAGCGTTCGAGCTGATCGACCTTGCCGGCGGCGGCGAGGCGAGCTTCCTCGGCCTCGAACCGCAGGGCGTCCACGGACGCCCCCGCCCGGTCGCCTCCGGTCGATCCTACCGCGTTGCCGGCCCTCCCGGCGGGCTTTGGCGTCGTAGGGGACGACGACGCCCCAGACGCGGCCGGCGTCGAAGGGGCGGCGTCGTTTTTCTTCGCCTCTTCGGCGCTGCGCTGGGCACCCGCGTACTCGGCCCGCAGTCTGTCCAGCAGCGCCTGCACGCCGTTCAACCGTGCGACCGCGACGCGCTGGCTGTCGGCGACGGCTTCGGTGATCTTCTCGTCGCTCACGCCTGAAATCGTCGCGAGGCCACGACTCACCACGGCCCGCTGCCGCTCGTACAAGTCCACCAACTGACCCAGCGCCTTCTTCGCGGCCTCCAGCTTTTGCGGGTCAACCGGGTTCCCGTCGTTCTTCTCCGTCGCCGTCTTTAGTTGGGCCAAAAGGGCGTAGGTCGATTGCACGGCGTTGAGGGTGTTCGCGGCCTCGTCGCGCAGCCGCTTCGCCTCGTCGCGCAGGGCGGGGTTGTTGTAGTCGCCGCGCGCGGCATAGATTTTTTCGATGCCCTCGGACGCCGCAGTGACGGAGTTGACGTAGGCGTTCAGCAGCCGCTGCGCCTCTTCGATCCCCTTGCTGTCGCCGTAGATTTGACCGACCGCGTTTGCGTTGCCCGGCCCCTGCATCGGGTTCCCAGCCTTCGCGTTGGGGTCGGTCGTGCCATGCAGCACGAACCCCGCTTCTAGGTACGTCGCGGCGGATTTAATGTAGGGCAGTGCGTTGCGGAACGCGTCCGCCAGCGACAAGCCCAGGCTGACAACGGCGGGCGTGAGGTCTTGCACCGCTTCCGTGATCCCCTCCAGGAGCGACTTGCCGTTCGCGCCGTCGATCAGAGCCTTACCGAATTGACGATCCATTTCACCGAACGCGTCTTTAAGAGTGCTGTACAGCCCCGACGCGCTGGCGCTCTGCCGCCGCATCATGTCGTTGAACTTGCCGCCGGCGCCGGTGAGGTCGGCCACGGCCCGCTCTAGTTCGGGGAAGCCCACGCGGCCCTGCTCGACTAGATCGCGGACTTCGCCCTCCGTCACTCGGAACTGCTTTGCTAGCTCCGCGGTGATCGGGATGCCCCGGCCGGTGAGCTGGTTCATGTCCTCCATGAACAGCCGGCCCTGCACGCGGGCCTTGCCGTAGATTTCGGCAAGGTCGCCAATCGGGATGCCGAGCCCTGCGGAAAGATCGCCGACGCGCCGCAACGTCGGAACGACCTGCTCGCCGGCGAATCCGAAGGCCAGCAACTTGCGAGAGGCGTCGGTGAGTTGGGGCAGTTCGAACGGCGTGGCGGCGGCGAAGGCGGTGATCTCCTGCATCAGCTTGCGGGCCTTGTCGCCCGAGCCGAGCATCACTTCGAACGAGATGCCCGTCTGCTCGAACGACGCCGCCGCCTTCAGGCTGTCGCCGATGAAGCCCGTGATCGCGTTGCTCACCGCGCGAATGCCGCCCGTCACTAGGTTCGCGCCGACGTTGCCCAACGCGCTGCCGAGCGTGCCGCCGGCGATCGAAGCGAGGTTCAATCCCGACCGCAGTTCGCCCGTCGCGGCCGTCGCCATGCGGATGGCGTCGGGACGGACCTTCGACACGCTTTCAGCCAGCCGGACGGCGGAACCGACGCTCGCGTTCGTCGCATAGGTGAGCTTGCCGACTTCGGCGGCGGCCGGCGCGAACGGTTTGCCGAGCGATTCTTCGAGCTTCTTCGCGCCGCTCACGGCCGAGACGGTCGCCTGCGCGAGGGGCTTGTCGTACTGGGTGGTGTCCAGCGCGAGCTTGCCGACGATTGCTCCTGCGTCCCAAGTCATGGCGGTCCTTCTAACGGGTCAGGGTTGCCTACTGCTGTCGCTGCTCGTCAATCTGCACGCGAAGGAGCTGCTCAACCCGCTCGGCATTCCTGCGCGGGTCAACGAAGCGGCTGAAGTGTTCGACGATCGCGCCGTGTAGCGCAGCGAATTGCCGGTTGAGCTTGAGGATCACGGCTTCGATCTCGACCAGCGCCGCCAGTTCCGCCCCGATCTTCTTCACGCGTTCGCCCGCCATTCGGCGCAGGGCGAGGCTGCCGACGCTGTCGTCGAAGGTAAGGCCGCTCTTCTTGCGGATCGCCGCCAACGCCCGCAGGCGACTCTTGCGATGCTCCGCAAAGTCGGCGATCAGCGGCGGTTCGGTCGTGAAGATCTTCCGGTAGAAGTCGGCGATCTCCGACTCCGACAGCGGCCCCAGATTGGTCAGCTCGTGGACGTCGTGCTCTTCGAGCGCCTTGACTGTGTAAGTCTTGCCGCCGATCGAGACGTCAAGCGGCGTAGACTTCATTTCTTCCACTAAGCGATCGATGTCTATTTTCATGATCCTCTTTCTCCGACCGCCGCGCGTGCGGCGGCGATCTGTTCGTGTGATGCCATCGTGTGAACGAATCGGTTGATCGCGCCCTGCGCCAGCTCGCACGCCTGCGCGCACTGCAAGAGTGACAAGAACGTCTCGTCGCCCGAAAAAAGTTCACCTTCGGCGCGGGCCTTCCGCGCGAGTACGTCGGCGGTTAACGGCTGGTCGATCCCCTCGGCCACCGCCTTCAACTGCTCGGTTAGTTTCTGCAGCTCTATGAGGGTCACGTCGCACCCGCCGTCGATTGTGCCAGCAGTGCCTTAATCCACCGCCGCGACGCCTTCGCCTGGGCGGGATCGATTTCGACGCCGACGTAACGCCGCTTGTGCGGCAGGCATGCGCGGGCCGTCGTGCCGGTTCCGTGAAAGGCGTCAAGCACCGTGTCGCCGGGATTCGACGCCAGCAGCACGACCCGCTCGACGAGCTTCACGGGCAGTTGATTCACCGCGCGATCTTCAGGGATGCGCTCGGCACTGCTGACCAGACGGGCAAGCTCGCGATCCGTCCACACGCCCCACACGTTGCCGGGGAGCTTGCCGTCCTGGTCGTGCCGCCCGTCCTCATTCTCTAGCCGCCAACTCGGAATAAACGTACGCGTGTCGGCGTGGTTGAACGTGAACCGCTTCGGGTCGCGCGTGAAGTGCAGGACCACGCGATAGCAGTCGGTCCAGAACGTCGAGTTGTGCGGCCCGAACGACTCGGCCCAGATGAGCGTCTGCTGGTGGTGCAGGCCAACGCCGGCGATCGTCTGCCAGACGTCGAACATGTAGCGGCTGCTCATCATCACGAACGCGCTGCCTGTGGGCTTGAGCAGCCGCGGCAGGTGGGCGGCGAAGCCGCCGATGATGTCGAGCAATTCGTCGCGGGAAAGATCGTCGTCGAAGCCGGCGTAGTTCTCGCCGATGCCGTAGGGCGGATCGGTGAAGACGAGGTCGACCGACGCATCGGGCAGCGTGGCAAGCACTTCGCGACAGTCGCCGACTTTGATCGTGCAGTCGTCCTCGGACAACTCGACCCGCTTGGCGGCCCGCTCCCACTCGCGCGCCTTCGTCTGGCGTTCGAGCATTCGCACGGCCTGGGGTATCGTGTTGCGCTCGCCGCCGACGATGGCGCGGGCGACGGCCGGCTGCAGGGACCTCATCACCAGGCCGAGCTTGCGGACGAACTCGCGATCGTCCGCGAAGGGCGTCTCGCGGATTACGTCGCGGGCTTCCTGGACGACGTCGCCGGCGACGCCGTTGATCCGGCCCACGTTCATCTTGAACGTCTTGCCGTTGCGTTCGACCAACCGCTCCATCTGGTATTCGTTTCCAGATGACTCGCCGCGTACGCGACGAACGAACGTGTGAGAAACGCCACAGGCATCGCCGATCTTGCGGTCGCTCCACTCTTTCCACTCGGCGTCGCCCAGCAGCAGCGTGACGGCCCGGCGTTTGTCTTCGTTCGACCGCCGAAGGCCGTGCGTCGCGTTGTCGCCGACCGAATGCAGAACGGCGTCGCGCCGCGTGCCCTGGTGGATCGTGGCGTCGATGTCGCGGCGGCCTGCCTGGGCGGCGGCGGCGGTGCGGTGGAAGCCGCGGCTAAGCCAGTAGTCGGTGCCGTCGTAGAACACGTCGACGGGCGGGAACTTGTCGCCGCGCTTCATGTCCGCGGCGTAGTCGTCGACGATAAATGCGTCGATCGACTCGCGGGGTTGAGTGCCGCCGTCCGTTCGGATTTTCTTGATCGCGAGCTTTGCCATGCTTTCCGTCCGCCGGGCGTTTTGACGCTGCCAACCGTGGCAAAATCATCGACATCGCGCAGCGGACGAACCGCGAACGCTTCGCGGCGGGTGGAAGTGCTAGCAGTGTGAGCATGGGCAATAGACAACGGACGCGGGGGCGTTGTCAACTCTTAAGTTCGCCGTCAGTGGCCGTGGCAGCTTTTCCACCACCAACCCGTGCCGTCAAAAGTCTAATCGCCTGCAATGACTAGGACGGCACCGACAATCACCATGCCGATTCCGATCGGAAAAAAGACGCAGAGCATGGGCAGGCCGGCCAAAAGCACAAGCATGCCGAACACGCGGACGATGCTAAAATCCGATCTTTTACTCATGCTTGTTCTTTGCCTGCTGTACCGGCCGTTGCGTTTGCGATGCGCGATTGATCGTCCGCGGCTGCGTCTTCTTTTTCTTGGTTCGACCGGTTGGCTGTAGCGGACCGGGCGGCCCGCCAGGGTGGAGCCACATCTCGCCACGTGGGATTGCTTTGCGAACGTCCTCCTTCGGCGGGGGCTTGCGCTGCTCAAACATCTTGAAGCGCTCAGCGATTTCTCGAAACTCCGGCGCGCGCTCGTCATTGCGGGCGAGGACTAACTTGACGGCGTACTCCAGCACGTCTTCGACTTCACCTTGCCAAAGCCGCCGTGAAACCTCGATCAAAAGTTCATCGACGGGGGTGAGCAGTAGCAGTTCGTCGCGGCTCGCGGCGAAAAACTGATCGGGGTGAAATAGCACCCGATCAGTGTGCTCGGGTGGAACGCCGCGCCAATCGTTGAAGAGCATGTCGGGCGTGGTTTGCAGGGCGCGGGCAAGTGAGGCGTCGAACCCTTTACGCATCGTCTTTGGCGGTTCTGCTCGCCGAGTCCAAGTCGCCAAGTGTTGCGGAGTTGTACCAACCTCAGCGGCGAGAACTTTCATGCGCCTAAAGCCAACGAAGCGGGCGCGAGCGGTTACCCACTTGCCCCAGTGTGCTTTGCCGCTCGCCATTGCTGCGTTTTAGCAGCCGCATCCTGCGAGAACAAAATGTCACTTCCCGTTATCGTAACAAAGACAATCTTGCGCCTTGAATCATAACTAAAATAACGATATCGTAATAAATTCGAGGCACACATGGATGCAGCTAACGAAAGGCACTGGGGGGCGTGGGTCATTTTGCGGTCGCGCGTTGTCGGCTTTCGCCGCCAACGTGATCTCGCGCTCGCGGTCGGCTGTCAGCCGGAACAACTCTCCCGGTGGGCACAGCTCGCCGAACCGCCACGCCTAATGCGAAAGGGCTTCGACGCGGCACTCGCCCGCGCCCTCCAGATCAGCCCTCAAGTTTTGTTCAACAGTTGGGGAGAGATCGACCCCGCGGATGTTCCGACAGAAGGGCATGAGGTAGCAGCGGGGGACGAATCCACCCTTCGCCGCAAGGTCCAGGCGATCGCCGAACTGCTCGGACCCGACCAGCTCGGCATTCTTCACGACAAGGGGCGTGAGTTGCTCGCAACGACGACGAGCGCCTCAGGATGAGTCAACGCTGCTGGTGTAAATGCCGGCAGTGTGAGCAGCTCTCCCGGTCGGAAACGGCCGGGAGGGTTTTGAGAGACAACCCTGCGTTGTCACTCACGAAGGTTAAGCCGGGGCGGCCATAGACGGCCCGGCGTTGCTCGCGGCGGCGGAAACGCTGTCGCGGGTTTTGTGAAAGGGACTGACCGGTGAAGAACCGACTTCGAGAAATCACCTACCTCGTCGCGGCGCGGACGACGCGCAGCGAGTGCATCCCGGTGTTCAGCACGCGGTTCGCCGAACAGGCGGTCAACCGCGTCAACAAAATCTCGCCGGGCCTGGTGAACGACGCGGCGCAGCGCCTGGGCATGCCGGCCGGCTCGCTGATCGAGGCATGGGTGATCGAGCTGATGAACGGCACGCCGTCCCGCGCGTTGCCGCCCCGGCCGTACGTCGCAAAGGCCACGCCGGCGGACTCCGACAACATCGCTCTGCCTGATTACGAAGACGACGAAGGAAACAACGCCGGCGAAGTGCCGGCTTAACAGCCCCGCCGCCCCCCACCAAGTGCGGCGGGCTTTTTTTTTTAAGAAAGGAAACGCGATGCCAGTTGAAACGACACCGCCGGAGCAACGCACGCCGGCATGGTTGAACGCCGGGCAGGACTACGGGCGGCAAGTCTTTGAGGACCGCGTGTCCCGGCAAGAACAGCAAATGAAAAAGGCCGTCGACGACGCGGCGGCGGCGGCCTGGCCGCCCGCCGTGGCCGCGCCGGCGTCCCCGGCCGAACGCGCAACGCTTTCGCCGATGGAGCTGCTCGCCCGCGGCGCGCCGGGGCTTCCCGACGCGGACCAGCGGCTGGCGAACAAGCGCGAGCGGCTCGAAACCGAGCAGCGCCGGCGGCTTGAGGCCGCGGCTACGGCATCGGCGGAAGCCGTCGCGCTGGCATTGCCGCTGACAGACGAACAACGCGCGGCCATGTCGCCGATGGACTTTTTGAACCGCGGCTCGGCGATCGCCGAGCGCGACCGCGAGCGAGCCGCGGCGGCCCTGCGCTAGCTCTGCGTTTTTTCCCCTAACGCTTTCAAGAAAGGCACCGAACATGGGAACGTCAAAAACCGTCGCGAGCATCGTCCACGAGGCCGCGAGCCGCGAGCAGGCCGAACGCGATCACGCGGCGAAGCGTTACGTCGAGCTGCTCACGGCCAACGCCGGCACGAAGGCCGACGTCGACGAGCTGCTCGCCCACGCCCGATTGCTCGGCAAAACCGCCGGCGACATCAACGCCGATCGCGGCGTGATCGAGCAGGCAATGGCGCAGGCGAACGAAGTGAAGGCGCTGGCCGGCGCGGAGACGATCGAGACGGCCGTCGTCGGTGCGCTCGAGCAACCCTGGAAGTGGACGGCCGCCCAAATCGATCGGCTCAAGCTGCAGATCCACACCGCACAGGCCGTATCCGCCCAGGCGTCCGGCCTGCCGACGCGCTTTAACAGCCAGAGCGAACGGCTGATCGCGATGAAGGCCGCGAGCCCGTCCCTGCTGGCACTGGTCGACGTTCCGCCGCTGTCGCTGCTGACTGATCCGACCGTGAAGCCCGAAACGCTACTGCCGGAGTTCGTGGAGTTCGTCCGCACGCACGTCGAACTGACGAACACCGGGACACTCCCGGCCGGCGTCGGCCGGCCAGTGCCCGACGCGTCCGCTGATCCCGAAATCTCGTCTGTGCCCGGCACCCTCGCCGGGGCTTGAACCTTGCCGGCCGATCGCGGGCGAAGGCCCGCCATCGGCCTTGGCGGCCGCACGTGCGGCCGCGAATTCCGTCCTGTCAAAGCGATTGAGGTGTCCCATGTCCAAGATCAACACGCCAGCCCCTACGGCGCTTGCCGCCGATTCTACGAATCTGGTTCCGGTCGTGAAACGCGGTTCGCTCGTTCACATCGTCACGCCGAACGACGGCCACATCGAGGCGGAAGTGACGAAGGTGCATGGCGATCGACGGATCGACGTCATCTACAAATTCCGCGGGAAGGGCACGGAATTGACGCAATCCCCCTATGACCCGACGGGGACGCAGAGCGACTCCTGGCACGTGGCCGACTAGCGGGTCCGCCACGCAACCTAACGCGACAACACCGAGGCTTTTCACATGAACAAGACACCATCACAGTTGGCGGCTGAAATCATTCAGAAGGCGGCGTCCTCTGCCGCCGAATCCGAGCGGGCCGCGCGGGCGAACGCTCAAGCTCGGTATTTCGAGCTGGTCGTAAAAGACAAGGGCTCGCAAGCGGACGCGGAGGAGTTGGTTCGATCCGCGTCGCTGATCGGGAGGGACGCGGATCAGATCGTGGCCGATCGCCGCCTTGTCGAACACGCGCGGCGGTACGTAGCCGAGATGGAAACATTTCGGGGCGCTAAGTCGGCGCTGTTGGCGATGGAAGAGCTTCGCGGGCCGCTGGGTTCGATCATCCAGCAGCAGATCGACCGGCTTAAAGCCCAGCAGGCAGGATTCGAAACCATCGTCGAACGCGTGGCGGAGCGGGTCGCACAGTTCGGCCCCCTTCACGACGAGCTGCAGAACGCGAAGGCGAAGCATCCCGAACTGTTGGCCGGCATTGTTTTGCCAGAGCGAACTTTGCCGTACGCCGAAGACTTCTCGATCAGCACCCAAGGGGTTTAGCTACGCCGACATCTGGGATGAATCGGAGGCGGCGAACGGACGAGCGTCATCACCGACATTCTCGCGCTCGACGATCACGAGCGCATCACCGACGCCCAGGGCGAAGAGCTGCTCGCGACGGTGCAGTCGCACATGGCCCGCACGGGCAGCACGCAACGCGCCCTGCAGGCCGCCGGCCCTTCGCTGGGCGGGGCGTCACTCGCCCTCTTTTTGGGCGGCAAGTGGCCGCTCGACTGGAAGATCACGGCAGTCTATCTGGCGTCGACGCTGCGCGACGCGCTCGCCCGTGAAGCGGTCGCGCCGATCCACACGCGCATCGTCCGCGAAGTTCTCGGCCTCTCCAAAGCGTTGATCGAGGACGGCGGGATCGGGCTGGTTCAGGGCGACAGCGGGATCGGCAAGACGTCGGCCATCAATGCCGTGCTGGAGAAGATTCCGGGGTGCATATCGATCAGCGCGGCGCTCGCCCGCGCACGCCCGAAGCCGATGCTCGAAGACATCGGGCGCGGTGTCGGGCAAGCCGTTTACGGCAAGTCCACCTACGACGTCTACGACCGCGTGCGCGACTTGCTGCGATTCGGCAGCCGCAGGCTGCTGATCGTTGACGAAGTCCACCGGTACATCGGCCGCGACGACTGCCTGCACGTGCTGGCGGACCTGCTGAAAGAAACCCGCGTGCCGCAACTCTGGGCCGCGACGGGCGACCTCCGGCGGTACATCGACCAAAAGATCGGATCGGTGCGCGACCCGTTCGCCCAGGTCCGCAGCCGCATCACGCACACGCTCGATTTGAACGAGCTGCGCCGGGACGTCGGGACGATCGCCACCGCCGACGAAATCAAAGAGCTGGCCGCACGTCATTCGGTCAAGCTCGACGCCGCCGCCGTCCGCGAGCTGCTTACGCTGGCGAACCTGGACAACGAAGGCGGGCTTCGCCTGGTCGAGAACGTCTTGAAGCACGTACGGCGGTTCCTGGTCGCCGGGAAGCTCGACCGCGCGGGCGTCGAGCTAATCCGGCGTGGGATGGATCGGTCGATCAGCGCCCGCACGAAAGGGCGTCTGCGGCGTGTTTCCGCCGCCACGCCACAAACGCCCATTGATGCCCCGCCGGTGGACCAGACGCGGCCTGTGGGGCCGCGGGAGGCATTACGTGCGACGGCGTGACTGGCCCACCTGCATCGAACTCGGCCGCCAGTGCGGCATGAACGCCAACCACCTGCGGCGGCTGGCCGCCGGCCGGCTCGCCAGCACCCGCGACGCCTACCGAAGCCGTTCGGCCAGCGGGCAGCTATGCTGGCGGGTCAACCCGACCGCCCTTCGCAAACTCGGCGGCCGCGTCGGCGCGGCCGTCGCCGCCGCCAAGCCGACCGCCAGTTCGACACGTACGCCGGCGCGGGCCGGCGTGACGTATCCGATCAACATCACCGTACACGTCCCCGAAGCGCTGCTCGCGCGGCTCTTCGGAAGCGGATCGAAGGGCAGTTAAAGCCCGTTCGATCGACAATCGAAGCGGCTTCGACGGCCGTCGCGGACGGCTTTTTTAAGCCGGATGTGGCCCGGCCGGCTTTAAGCCGCGCGGTAGGTTTGGTCTCAAGTGCATGTCCGAAAATCTCATGTGTCGTGACCGACTACACGGACATTGGCGTTTTGCTGTAATGAGGCGTCGGCGTCCGCCCCCTCCCTGCCCTCCCCCGAGTACGAGGGCGGATGCGCGCTTCGTCGCATTTCACAAATCCGTCTGCTCCACTTGGCGTCCGCCACGCGGGTGAATCGGCAAGAGGCCGCTACCCCGGTGTGCCTGCCTCGGCCATTTTTACCGTCACAAACCCGCCGCGGGCGTACATTCCCCTTGAGATGCCCGATTTTGCCGTGATCAGCGACCATGACCTTCTGTGCCACTGCCACGGCGAAACCGACGGCGGCGCTGCCCACGCCGCGTTCGGCGAACTTGCCCGGCGGCATGTCGATTTCGTATACGGCGTCGCCCGCCGGCAGGTGCGTGATCCGCACCTCGCGGCGGACGTGACGCAGACAGTGCTGCTCGTGCTGGCGCGCAAAGCGGCCGCGGTGCGGTCGCCGCAGCAGCTCCCCGGGTGGCTGTTCCAGACCACCCGCTACGCCGCGGCCAACGCCCTGCGGCAACAGGCCCGGCGGGCGCGGCATGAGCGCGCCGCAGCCACTTTGCGCCACGAAGCGGCGCGGCCTGTGGGCGGCCTGCTGACAGACCTGGAAGCGCCGCTCAACGACGCCCTTGCCCGGCTGCCCGCGAACGAGCGGGACGCGATCCTGCTGCGGTTTTTCAAGGACACCGATTACGCCGATCTAGCGCAGAAGCTGTCGATCACCGAGTCGGCGGCGCGCAAGCGCGTCAGCCGGGGCGTCGAGCGGCTGCGGGCGGAATTGTCACGTCACCTTCCGGCCGGTGCGGGCGGCGTGGCACCGGCGGCGGTCGTCGGCCTGCTCACCGCCGCGGCGGCGGAAAAAGCCCCCGCGGCCCTCGTCGCCACCGCAGCCGCCGCCACGCCCGCCGCCGCTTTGATCGGCAAAGGAACGCTCATGGCCCTGGCCGTCTCGCCTCTTAAAGCCGCCGCCGCCGCGCTGGCGGCACTGGTCATCGCCGCGCTCGTCGGCGGTGGCATCTATTCCTTCGCCAAGCGCCCGTCCGCCGCGGCACCTGTCGGGCCGGCGACGCAAACGGCACAAGTCGCATGGCTGACGAACGCGGCGACGCACCGGTTTGCCGACGGCACGGTCGCCGGCGTGCTCGTCGTTGGCGATATGATGACCGGCCAGTGGTGGCACGCCGACGGCACGCCCGCCCACATGCCCGCACTGGCCACGCCACAACTCGTCCGCGACGGCGCGGTCATCAAACTCCGTCCCGACAAGCGCTACATCGGCGTGGCGACGACTGCCGTTCGCGGCGAATCGAATCTCTACTACGTGACGAGTCTGACCAGCGGGGAGCGCGCCCTCACGCCGACGATCTTCTCCGACGGCGGGTCCGAGATGCCTTGTTACGTCAACGTC
>DASVSS010000102.1:0-11987 GCA_036387945.1 Tepidisphaeraceae bacterium
TGGCATCAGCTTTCTCGAGGCCGCTGACGTCAACTCGGTCGCCCTCGTCGGCCATTCGTTCGGCGGTGCGGTGGTGATCCAAGCGGCGGCCCTTTCCCCCACGGTTCGCACGTGCGTGGCGCTGTCGACGCAAAGTTATGGCACCGCCCCCGCCGCCGACCTGGGGCCGCTCTGCTCTCTGCTGCTGGCGCACGGGCTCGACGACGAGATTCTTCCCCCGGACTGTTCGCGCGCCGTCTACGAGATCGCCCGTCAGCCCAAGCAGTTGCTGCTGAAAGATCGCGTCCGCCACGGGCTCGACGAGTGGGCTGACGAACTGCCCGATCTGATCGGCTCGTGGGTTCTAGCCGAGTTGGGGAAGCCGCACCCGCAATCCACCCGCGCCGCGAGCGGCAATGACAACGCGGGCGACTCGACGAAATAGCGACCTTCGCGACAGGACCTTGCGGGGACACGCATGATGATCGACCAATGTGCATTTGATGACTGCGTGGACGCAACACGCAGGAGGCGGCGCGCGCTCCGCAGCGCGACGTGCGTGCTCATCGGCACGATTCTGCTCCTCTGTCCTGACGTCGGAGGTTATGCCGCCGCCCTAGGCGTCTGGCTCCCTGTCAAAGGGTTGAGGCGGAGGACGCGAACCGAAGCGACAGGGCGCAACGGCCTGACGGCCTGACCGAGGAAGCACGCATGACTTCGAGCAACAATCGCGCCGCTTTAGACATGATCCGCCGATCCGCCCACGTGCTTGACGGCCGCAGCGGCGACTTCGCGGCGCTCGTGGATGCCATCGGAGACGCACGCTTGGTGTTGATCGGTGAAGCGTCGCACGGCACGCACGAATTTTATCGAACCCGCGCCCACATCACGCGGCAGCTCATCGAGGAAAAGGGTTTCTCCGCCGTCATCGTCGAAGCGGATTGGCCGGACGCGTACCGGGTCAACCGCTACGTGCGCGGGTGCCCCGGCGACAGTGACGCCGACACCGCGCTCGGCGGGTTCAAGCGGTTCCCGCAGTGGATGTGGCGCAACACGGACGTCGTCGATTTCGTCGACTGGCTGCGGCGCCGCAACCGGGGCCTCGCAGGCGGGCAGCGCGAGTGCGGGTTCTATGGGATGGACCTGTACAGCCTGTACGGATCGATCGCGGCGGTGCTCGAGTACCTCGACCGCGTCGAACCCGAAGCCGCCCGGCGGGCACGGTTCCGCTACGGCTGCTTCGAGCAGTTCGAGGAAGACCCACAAGCCTACGGCTACGCGGCGGGGTTCAACATCGGTAAAACGTGCCACGAAGAAGTCGTCGCGCAACTGGCCGAGTTGCAGCGTCGGGCGACGGACTTGTCCGAGCGCGACGGCTTGGTCGCAGAGGACGAGTACTTCTTCGCCGAGCAAAACGCGCGGCTGGTCAAGAACGCCGAGGAGTATTACCGCCAGATGTTCGCCGGCCGCGCCGACACCTGGAACCTGCGCGACACGCACATGGCCGACACGATCGACGCGATGATGCGCCACCTCGACCGCACGCGCGGCGAGCGGACCCGGGCGGTCGTGTGGGCGCACAACTCCCACCTCGGCGACGCCCGCCACACCCAGCCCGGCGACGGCGGCGAGATCAACGTCGGCCAGCTCTGTCGCGAGCGATGGGGAAGCGACGCGTTCAATGTCGGCTTCACCACGCATACCGGTACGGTCGCCGCCGCGTCCGACTGGGGCGGCCCGGTGCAGAACAAGACCGTGAAGCCGTCCATGCCCGACAGCTACGAACGGCTGCTGCACGACGTCGGCATCGAGCAGTTTTTGCTGCTGTTCGGGCGTAACCCCGACGTGGCCAACGCCCTGGCGCCGCAGCGGCTGGAGCGCGCGATCGGCGTGATCTACCGCCCGGAGACCGAGCGCATGAGCCACTACTTCAACGCCAGCCTGCCCAAGCAGTTCGACGCGGTGATCCACATCGACACGACGACCGCCGTGCGGCCGCTGGAGCAGTCCGCTCCATTCGCGCACACCGAAGCCGAAGCGTATCCCACAGGTGCATAGCGCCCTCGCCGTCTTCGCCGGCGCCACCGTTTGCCCGGCTTCGACCGGGCGAGTGGCCTCGACGTCACTACGTTCACTGCCGTGCAGTTCGGTCCGCTGTGGCACTCTTACAAACGGTCGCAAATCCTGACACGCTGCCGCTATTTTCCTGAAGGGCCTACGCGTCCGTGCGCCCTAGCATGCCCTTGTCATGCAGACGACCGGTGCCCTGCGCTTAGTCCACCCAACCCGGCGCGGCCGGATGCAGGTCGCTGCTCTTGGGATCGTCACGCGGACCGGAATACGTGACGGCCGACAGGTCGGCTGCTGGCCGGCCGAGTCAGCGGGGAATCATTACTTTAGAGATTGCCGACGGGCCGCTCCTTGAACCGCGATAGGCGAGAACGCATATGTGCGGAATCTGTGGTGAAATCAGGCGCGCCGGCAGTTCCCCCTCGGTCGCGGCCGTCGCGGCGATGAGCGAGCGGCTCGTGCCGCGGGGGCCCGACGGCAGCGGCATGCTCGCGCAGGGCAATGTCGCGTTCGGCCACCGACGGCTCAAAATCATCGACCTGTCCGATAAGGCCGCCCAGCCCATGGCCGACCCGGACTTGGGGCTGACAGTCGTCTTCAATGGCTGCATCTACAACTATCCCGAGTTGCGGAAGGAACTTCAGAGTAAGGGCTACCGCTTCTTCTCCCACGGCGACACCGAGGTCGTGCTCAAGGCGTATCACGCCTGGGGCGAGAAGTTCGTCGACCGGCTGTACGGGATGTTCGCGGTCGTGCTGTGGGAGCGCGACTCGGGGCGGATCGTTTTCGCCCGCGACCGCCTGGGCATCAAGCCGCTGTATTACACGGAAACGCCCGACGGCACGCTCCGCTTCGCGTCCACCCTGCCGGCCCTCGTGGCCGCCGGCGGCGTCGATACGTCGATCGACCCGGTCGCGCTGCACTGCTACATGACGTTCCACGCGGTCGTGCCGGCGCCGTTCACGATCCTCAAGGGTGTCCGCAAGGTGCCGCCGGCCACGATCATGACCGTCGAGCCCGATGGGTCTCGCCGGCAACACACGTATTGGGAGCAGCGATTCGAGCAGCAGCCCGGGGACCGAAATCGGTCGGACAAGGAGTGGCAACAGCTCGTGCTCGACGGCCTGCGGCGGGCGGTCAAGCGGCGCATGGTGTCCGACGTGCCGGTGGGTGTGTTGCTCAGCGGCGGGCTCGATTCCAGCCTGATCGTCGGCCTGCTCGCCGAGCAGGGTCAACAGCATCTCAACACGTTCTCCATCGGCTTCGAGACCGTCGGCGAGGAAAAGGGCGACGAGTTCCAGTACAGCGACATCATCGCGGAGCACTTCGGTACGAAGCACCACCGCATTTTCATCGACTCCGCCCGCGCCTTGCCCGCCATCCGCGACGTAATCGGCGCGATGGCCGAGCCGATGATGAGCCACGACGCGATCGGCTTCTACCTGCTCAGCCAAGAGGTGGCGAAGCACGTGAAGGTGGTGCAGAGCGGCCAAGGCGCCGACGAAGTGTTCGCCGGCTACCACTGGTACCCGCCGTTGATGCAGAGCACTGACGCGCTGGGTGATTATGCTCGCGTCTTCTTCGACCGCGACTTCGACGAGTACAGGCAAGTCGTCGGCCCGCACCTCGCGACGCGGGACCACGCCCGCACGATCGTGGCCGAGCACTTTGGCCACGCCGGCGCGGAGCGGGTAATCGACAAGGCGTTGCGCATCGACACCAACATGATGCTCGTCGATGACCCCGTGAAACGGGTCGACAATATGACGATGGCGTGGGGGCTCGAGGCCCGCGTGCCGTTCCTCGACCACGAACTGGTCGAACTCGCCGGCCGCGTGCCGGCGGAGCTCAAGGTCCGGGACGGCGGCAAGTACGTCCTCAAGGAGGGTGCCCGCGCCGTCATACCCGCGGCCGTGATCGACAGGCCCAAAGGCTACTTCCCCGTGCCGGCGCTGAAATACCTGCGGGGCCCATATCTTGACCTTGTGCGCGATGTGCTCGAATCGAAGCAGGCTCACGACCGCGGGCTGTTCCGGCCCGAGTACACACGAACCCTGCTGCGCGATCCGGAGAAGCATATTACGCCGCTCCGCGGGTCGAAGTTGTGGCAGATGGCCTCGTTGGAACTGTGGCTGCAGATTCAAGGACTGTAAGAGGTTGTTATGACGTTGTTGTCCCTCCCCGTGGACGCCCCTCCCCCCAGTACGTTGCCGCCCGCAGCCGCAGCCGACGCACTCCGTCCGTCGATCGTAAACTGGCTACGTCCGTCCGAGCCGGCAGGCTCGCAGAGGGATGTCGTGATCGACATGGGCTGGGGACGGCTGACCTTCGCGCACACGTTCGCCGACGATGCGAAGCTGGTCTCCACGCTGGTCACCGAGGAGCCGGGCAAGCGAGACATAGCATTCTACGTCCGCGATCCGCACGTGCTGATCTCGCTCGCCCCCCACCTGCTGTTCCTCGACCCGTCACACACATACAGGCTCTATTTCGACCGCCTGCAATCGGTAGTGGAGCCGACTCTCTCTCTTAACATCCGGCTCGCCCGCACTGCCGCCGACGCCGCGGCGATCAACCGCATCTACGCGACGCGGCACATGGTTCGCGTAGCACCGGCTTTCATCGAGTCATCGACTGACGACCCGATCGTGCGCTTCGTGGTTGCCGAGGACACGAACAGCGGTGAGATCGTCGGTACCGTCGCTGGCGTCGACCACGTCCGTGCGTTCGGGGACGCCGAGAATGGCGCGAGCCTGTGGTCGCTGGCCGTCGACCCGCAGTGCGCGTTCCCCGGGATCGGCCGGGCACTAATCGGCTACTTGATCTCCCACTACATGGCCGCGGAACGAGCGTACCTCGACTTGTCCGTCATCCATGACAATGAGCGCGCGATCATGCTTTACGAGCGCCTTGGCTTCGTCCGTGTGCCCGTGTTCTGCCTCAAGCACAAGAACGCGATCAACGAGCCCCTGTTCGTGCCGAACCTGCCGGAGGCGCGGCTTAACCCCTACGCACGGATCATCATCAACCAAGCCCGCCGTCGCGGGATTGCCGTGGACGTGATCGACGAGGAGGGAGGGTATTTCGCCCTGCATTGTGGCGGCCGGCGGATCGTGTGCCGCGAGAGCCTGACCGAATTGACGTCGGCAGTCGCCATGAGCCGGTGCGACGACAAGCGGGTCACGCTTCGGCTACTCCGCAAGGCCGGCCTGTCTGTCCCCGCCCAGCAACGCGCCGGGGACGCCGCAGCGAACGATGCGTTCCTGAAAGAACATGGTCGCGTGGTCGTCAAGCCTGCCCGTGGCGAACAAGGGCGTGGCATTTCAGTCGACCTCCGCCTTCCATCGGACATCAACGCTGCCGTCGATCGAGCGCGGCACGAGTGCCAGGACGTGCTCTTGGAGCAGTTCTGCGAGGGGGTGGATCTGCGGATCGTCGTGATCGACTATAAGGTGGTCGCGGCCGCAATCCGCAGGCCTGCGCAGGTCGTCGGCGACGGAAGGCACACGGTGGCCGAGTTGATCGAGCAGCACAGCCGCCGCCGGATGGCCGCCACCGGCGGCGAGAGCCGAGTGCCGATGGACGCCGAGACCGAGCGGTGTGTCGCTTGTGGGGGACACACGATGCAGACCGTGCTGCCGGAAGGGGAGGTTCTGCCCGTCCGCAAGGCCGCGAACCTGCACACCGGCGGCACGATCCATGACGTGACCGCTGACCTCCACCCCGAGCTGGCTCTGGCGGCCGAGAAGGCCGCCCGGGCGATCGACATTCCGGTCACCGGCCTCGACTTCCTTGTCCCCCGCGTCGATGGCCCGGATTATGTGATCATCGAGGCCAACGAGCGCCCTGGTCTGGCCAATCACGAACCCCAACCCGTCGCCGAGCGGTTCATCGACCTATTGTTCCCGCAGACGGCGGACCCGACTCCCGCCGACACTGCCGGGAGAACGGGGACATGACGAAGCCGCCGATCGATATGGACTACCTGACGGCGACGCTGCTGAGGCTGCTGGAGATCCCCAGCCCCAGCGGCTACACCGACCAAATTGTCCATTTTGTCGGCGAAGAACTGACACAGCTGAAGATCCCGTTCGAACTCACCCGCCGCGGCGCGATCCGCGCCACACTCGCCGGCAGCGTCAAGGAGCCGGCGCGGGCGGTGGTGGCTCACGTGGACACGCTGGGGGCGATGGTCAAGTCGCTCAAGCCCAACGGCCGGCTCGAGGTGATGCCGATCGGCACCTGGTCGAGCCGGTTCGCCGAGGGGGCGCGGGTCACGATCTTCTCCACCCGCGGCCCGATCCGGGGGACGATCCTGCCGCTCAAGGCCAGCGGGCACATATTCAACCGCGACGTCGACAGCCAGCCGTGCGCGTGGACGAACGCCGAGATCCGCATCGACGCCCGTTCGGCGACGGCCGACGACCTGAGAACGCTCGGCGTCGCCGTCGGCGACTTTGTCGGCGTCGACGCGTCTCCCGAGGTCACTGACACCGGCTTCGTCAACGCACGCCACCTCGACGACAAAGCCGGTGTCGCGTGCCTCCTCGCGGCGGCTAAGGCGATCTCGCAGGCTAAGCTCATGCTGCCGGTCGACTGTTACCTGCTGCTGACCCTCACCGAGGAAGTCGGTTCCGGCGCCTCGGCCGTGCTGCACGGGCACGTGGCGGAGATGGTGGCGGTCGACAATGCCACGTGCGGCCCCGGGCAGTCGTCATCGGAATACGGCGTCACTCTGTGCATGATGGACCTCTCGGGCCCGTTCGATTACCACCTGACCCGCAAGCTGCAGTCGCTGGCCGATGAGCACGAGATCGAGGCCAAGCCGGACGTGTTCCGCTTCTACCGTAGCGACGCCGCCAGCGCCACGGAAGCCGGCAGCGACATCCGCTCGGCGCTGATGTGCTTTGCCGTCGACGCCTCGCACGGGTACGAGCGAACGCACCTCGACTCGCTGCGCGCGGTAGCGGAATTGGCCGCGGTGTACGTGCAGAGCCCGCTTACCTTCGGCCGCGACCGTCGCGACCTCGGGCCCCTCCAAGGCTTTCCGCACCAGCCGATGTAACTCCATGTCCGCGAGGTGCCCCCGCGTGACGCCACCCCATTCCCTCCGAGTCCCGCTGCTCGCCCCCATTCTCGCCGCCCTGCTCGGGGCCGGCTGCGAACGGGGCGACGAACCTGCCGAACTCGCGCGTGACCCGGCGGCCCGCCGCGCCGCCGGGGAACTCGTAGTCGCCCTGCAGGACGACGCCCGCACGCTCGACCCGCATAAGGCTGCCGACGCAGCGTCGATGCACCTGATCGAGAACCTGTACGCTACCCTCCTGCGGTACGGCCCGTCGTACGGCGAGGTCGAGCCCGACCTCGCCGAGCGATATGAAGTTGCGCCCGACGGCCGCACATACACGTTCCACCTGCGGCGCAGCGCCTTCTTTCACTCCGGCCGGCCCGTGACGGGTGAGGCGGTGCGATATAGCGTCGAGCGAATTCGACAGTTGCAAGTGCGCGCCGCGATGTTCGAAGCCGTCGACGCCGTGGACGTCCCCGACCCCTATACCGTTATCTTCCGCCTGCGGGAGCCGTTCGCCCCGCTGCTGACGTACTTGGCGCACCCGATGAACGCGGTCGTCGACCGGCCGGTCGTCGACGCCAACGGTGGCAACCTTGATCGCGTGGTCGCAGGTGCCGGCCCGTTCATGCTGACGGAGTGGCAGAAGGAACAGCGGCTCCTGATGCGACGGAACGAGCGGTACCACCAGCCGAAACTGCCGAAACTAGCACGCGTCGCCTTCGTGCCGATGTCCGACGCGACGGCGCGTACGGTTTCGCTCCGCACCGGAGAGGTGGACGTGCTGTTGGACGTCACCGGTCGCGATGTCAAGGTCCTGTCGTCGCGGCCGGATCTAGCTGTGCGGACCGTGCCTGGCACGTTTTGGGAGTACGTCGGCCTGAACACGACCCGCAAGCCGCTCGACGACGTGCGCGTCCGCCAGGCGATCGCATGGGCGATCGACCGTGAGGCGATCAACCGCGTGGTGAAGCTCGGCGCCTCCACCGTCCTCGACGGCGGCCTGATCCCGCCCGGCCACTGGGCCTACGCCGACCTGCACCTCTACCCCCGCCGCGACGTCGGACGCGCCAAGAGGTTGCTATCCGAAGCCGGCGTCGAGCCCGGCAATGTGCGGCTGACGCTCAAAGTCGGCTCGGCTTTTCCGTACCAAGTAGCGGCCGGGCAGATGGTGAAGCAGCAACTCCGCGACGTCGGCATCGACCTGCAACTCGTCGCTCTGGAGTCTGGCGTATTCTTTGACGCACTCGGGCAAAGGGACTTCGACCTCACCGTTTGCGGCTGGGTGGGCTTTGTCGACCCCGACGAGTGGACATATGAGCTGTTCCACAGCCGCGGCAAGTGGAACCAGCAGGGCTACGCGAACACCGCGGTTGATGCGCTGCTCGAAGACGGCCGTCGCACCGCGTCGCGAGCGGATCGCAGGCGGATTTATGCCGAGGCCCAGCGGGTGATCGCCGACGAGGCACCGATGGCGTTCCTGTACGCGAACGACCAGTCAGCCGTGACACTGCCGCAGGTCCGCGGCTTCTTCGCCCACCCGACGGCCAGCACGCTGTCGCTCCGGGACGCATACTTCGCCGAGGGCCCGCAGGCCCCTCCGTCGACAACGGAGGCCCAGCAATGATCGGATACCTCGTCCGCCGCCTGCTGGCCGCCGTGCCGGTGCTGCTGGGCGTGTCGGTCGTCACGTTCGCGCTCGTGCGGCTCGTGCCGGGCGACCCCGTTACCGTGCTGCTCGGCCCCGGCTACACGCCCGAGCAGGCCGAGGCACTGCGCGAGCGGTACGCGCTGGACCGGCCGCTGCCCGTGCAGTACCTCGCGTGGCTCGGGCGGGCCGTACGCGGCGACCTCGGGCAGTCGATCTTCACCGGCGAGCAAGTGAGCCGTGCGATCCTCGAGCGGCTGCCGGTGACGCTCGAACTCGCGGCCATCGGCGTCGCGTTCGCCGTCCTCGTCGGCGTGCCGCTGGGCGTGATTAGTGCTATTTGGCCAGGGCGGTGGATCGATCACGCTGCGCGGTTCGGCGGGCTGCTGGGCATCTCGGTGCCCGGCTTCTGGCTCGGGGGCATGCTGATCTTGGCGCTGTCGCTCAAGCTGGGCGTCCTGCCTTCGGGCCGCTTCGTGCATTGGGTCGACGACCCGCTCGAGAACGTCCGCCGCATGCTAATGCCCGGCCTCGCACTGGGCCTGGCTGTCGCGGCGGTCGTGATGCGGACGGCTAACTCCGCCATGCTCGACGTGATCGGCCAAGACTACACCCGCACGGCCCGCGCCAAGGGCCTGAACGAGCGGGTCGTGATCGTTCGCCACGCGCTGCGAAACGCGCTCATGCCAATCGTAACCGTGATCGGGCTTCAGGCCGGCTACCTGCTCGGCGGCTCGGTCGTCATCGAGCAGGTCTTCTCCCTGCCCGGCGTCGGCCGGCTCGCCCTTCAGGCGATCGCCGGTCGCGACTACGCGCTGCTGCAGGGGACGGTGCTGTTCGCGACGGTAACGTTTGTGCTGATCAACCTGCTCGTCGACTTGCTATATGCCCGACTCGACCCACGCGTGAGAGATACCGTCGCCTGATCGCAATGCGCCGTCGCCCCTTCCATTCCCGTCCGACCTCTTTCGCGGCGGCTGCAGGCGTGCTGGGGGCGTACGTGCTGTTGGCGCTGGCCGGCCCGGTGATCATTGCCGATCCTTATGCCATGCGGCCCGACGCGCCACTGGTGTCGCCGAGACTGGCGCACCCGTTCGGCACCGACGTTTTCGGTCGCGACGTGCTGGGCCGCGTGATCTGGGGCGCACGCACGTCACTGTCCGTGGCGGCCGCATCCGTCTCGCTGAGCCTCCTCGCCGGGGGCCTGCTCGGGATGATCGCCGGCTACTTCGGGGGACGGATCGACGCATTGCTCTCACGACTCAACGACGGCATGTTGGCCTTTCCCGACGTGCTGCTTGCCTTGGCGATCATGGCCGTGCTGGGCGCGAGCACGACGAACGTCACGCTCGCGATCGCGATCGTCTACACGCCGATTTTCGCGCGCATCACACGCGGGGCGGTACTGCAGGTGCGGCCGCTAAACTACGTCGAGGCCGCTCGGGCACTCGGATTCGGACACTTCCGCATCCTACTGCGGCACGTGCTGCCGAACGTGACCGGGCCGCTGATCGTGCAGACGACGTTATCACTGGCGTTCGCCATCCTCGCCGAGGCGGCGTTGAGCTTCCTGGGCTTGGGCGTCGAGCCGGATGCGCCGTCGTGGGGCATGATGCTCAACGAAGGCCGGGACTGGATAGAGCTGGCTTGGTGGACCTCCTTTTTCCCAGGCTTGGCAATCACCGTCGCCGTCCTCTGCCTAAACTTGCTCGGCGATCACCTCCGGCAGAGAGCGGCCGGCGGGACGCCTTGAAGTGCCTGAGGCGCCGGGCTCTGGCACGGCCCTGCCTGTGGCTATGACCTGCGTGCCACTCGCATCGAGCAGCCCAAAGACGGTTCAGTTTGGCACGTCGCGGGGGTCGGCGTCGGTGAGCGTGCAGCCAGCGGACCTGCCCTCGCCTGCGGCCCGGCCCGGTGCACGACCCGGGTCGAGAGCGAGGGTCCGGGCATGGGCGCGACGTTCGTCGTTGAAACTGCCCTCCCCGCCACCGCAGATTCGGGTCACGACGCTTCTGCGCCTCCCGCTGGACAGGTGAGCCGGGCCGCAAACTCGTCGCACGACTTTGCCGGGATCCGCATGCTGCTCGTCGAGGACGATGGCCGCGGCCGTTACGCACACTTTCGACGTACCGCGGGCCTTGCCGACGAGCCGACGGAACACGCGGCCGGATTTACGCAGATTTCGACGCAGCAACCGCCCGCAACGTCTCGCATGCGTAGGAAACCGCGTAACACCAACCCCGATTCTGACCGGAATACGCAAAAAGCCCCGGAAAACCGGGGCTTTCGAGTGGCCTCTGCCGGGGTCGAACCGGCACTCCCTTGCGGGAACAGGATTTTGAGTCCAGCGCGTCTGCCAATTCCGCCAAGAGGCCAAGGCCAGTTGCGGAGTGTATGCGAATGGGCGAACGCGCCAAGTGGTTCGGGCGTCGCCCGGCGTTTCGCGGCAAGGCGATCGGCGTTAGCATCCGCCGCGATGCGCGCGACCCTGACCCTGCAACTCACCGACGCCTCTGCCGACGCACCGGCGTCTGGCGTGCGATTCCAGCTGTACTGGTGTGAGCCCGCCGGCGACGTGCTGCTGCGCGCCGGGACGACCAACGCCGACGGCTCGACCGTCGCGCCGCTGCTGGACGCGAGCAAGTTTTCCGCCGGCACGTACAAGCTCGTGCTCCACGCCGGGGACTACCTCGCGCGGCACGCGGACCACGCGGCGCAGCCGTGTTTCGAGCAGGTGCAAGCGGTGTTCGTCATCGCCGACGCCGAGCGGCCGGCCCGGGTGGGGGTTGCCTTGTCGCCGGCGCGGTACAGCGTCGTGATGGATTTTTGACCCTGATTCTTGAGACGGATTTTCGAGAGCGCCGCGGATGCCGTCGACCTTTCCCACTGTCGTGCGCGGCCCCGTCGCCAACCCCGGGCCTGACGGCAGCGTCACCTACACCCCCGACGGCGCTCTCGCCGCCGATTCAGGCGGGCGGCTGACGTTCGTGGGCGCGTGGGACGATTTCGCCCGCGCCCACGGCCCCGGTGTCCCGCACGCGCGGGTGCGCGGGTTGATCGTGCCGGGGATGTTCGACCTGCACACCCACGTCCCGCAACACCCGATCCGCGGGCACTTTTCCGACCATGTCGATCCGAACGACGGGCGCGGCGTGTTGCTGGCGAGCCTGGAAAAGAACGTCTTCCCCGCGGAGCGCACCTGGGAAGACGCGCCGCACGCCG
>DASVSS010000103.1:0-5245 GCA_036387945.1 Tepidisphaeraceae bacterium
TTGGGGCTGTCTTCGACGCTCAGACGCAGCTCCACGTTCAGCGGTACGCCGCCGAAGCCGGTGCCTTCGAGCCGCAGAAAGCAGATCTTGTTGTCTTTCAGGAATGGCACGAAATCGCTCGGGCCGATGTGAATGTTCTCACTCGCCAGCGGCACGTCGAGCTGGCTTTGCACGGCGTCGGTCTTGCTGATCTTTTTGCTCGCCAGACGGTCGCGGCTGAGCATGTTCAGGAAGTCGGCGTTGCCGCCGGTGTTGAGCTGGTAGGTGTTGTCGATGCGCACGCCGCGCGACTGGAAGAGCCTGGCGAGCGTGCGATGCGTGATCGTCGCGCCGAGCTGCGCCTTGATGTCGTCCCCCACGCACGGCAAGCCGCGCTTGCGAAATCGCTCGGCCCACAGCGGGTCGCTGACGACGAAGCACGGCACGCAGTTCACGAACGCCACGCCCGCCGCCAGGGCGGCCTCGGCGAAATATTCCGTCGCCTTCTGCGCCCCGACAGGGAGGTAATTGACGAGCACTTCGGCACCGCTGTCGCGCAGGGCCTCGGCGACGTCGACCGGCTCTGCGTCGCCCGCCATGAACCGAAGGTGCTCGGGGTAGTCCGCCATGTGCCCCGCCACGCCGTCAAGCGTCTCGGCCATCTGCACGGTCGGCCCGCCGGCGGCGGGGGGGCGGTGGAAGATCTTTGTGTTGTTCGGGGCCGCGAAAATCGCGTCGTTCAGCGGCATGCCGACCTTGCGGGCGTCTATGTCGAACGCCGCCACCGGCTCGATATCCCCCACGCCGTATCGCCCGATCCGCGGGTGTGACAGCCCCACCCGCGCAGCTTCGCCTGGCTGCTGTGCGTAATAGTGAATCCCCTGCACGAGCGAACTGGCGCAGTTCCCGACACCGGCGATGGCGATCTTAATCTTGGACATATCACTCGTTGCTGCTACCGCACGAAAAAAGGTGAACCCCAACCGATGAATCATAGCCCGCACAATCCGCTCCCGCGCAGCGCCCACACGAGCCCCCACCCACTCCTCCCACCGGCCTTGCCGCTTCAGCGGCAAGGAACCGTCGCCCCGTCCCACAACCCGACCAAGGCAAAAAACCCGCCCCAACAAACGCCCCCTCAAACCGTGCGCCGATCGCTTTCGCCCGCCGTCTCCACCGCCAGCAGCGCCAGCACTTCGCTGTTTCCTTTACTGCCTTTGATCGGACTGCCCACCGTGCCGAGCACACGAAATCCGCACGCCGTCACGCGGGCAAGGGTCTCTTCAACTACAGACGCCACGGCCTCTTCGGGCAATACGCCTTTGCGCAGTTGTTTCGGGTCCGCTTCGTAATGCGGCTTGATGAGCGTGACGATCCGGCCATCGGGTTTGAGCAGCCGGCGGGCGGAGGGGAGGATCTTTTCCTGCTTCGTCCATGCCACGTCGATGCTGATGCGGTCGACCGCTTCGGGCAAGGTCACATGCATGGCATTCGTGCGCTCGACGACCACGACGCGCGTGTCGTTGCGCAGCTTCCAGTCGAGCACCCCATAGCCCGTGTCGACCGCATACACGCGCGCGGCGTTGTGGCGCAGCCAGCAATCCGTGAACCCGCCGGTGCTGCAGCCGAGGTCTGCACACACCAGACCGTTCGCTTCCACGGCCAGAATGCGAAGGGCGTGGTCGAGTTTGAGCCCGCCGCGAGAGACAAAATCCGTCACGCGGGCAGATTAGCCGATGAGCGCCGCCCCAGCACGCGGGGCGGCAACGGGCGATTTTTCAGAGCAGTTTTCCAAAGTGGGTGGACGGCAAGGGCTCCGAGCGAAGGCCGGGTTCCACGGTCTGGTACGCCAGGCCGTGGTGCCTGTGCTAGCGCCGACACGCTCACGAGGGCACCAGCGCCTTGCGTACCAGACCGTGGCACCCGGCGCAGCGCATCGCGGCACATCGGCTCTGAAATGCATAACACGCGCTAGCGCACGGTGATCTGCGTCACTTCGATCTCGTACGCGCCCATGCGCTCGACGAGCACGTTCTGCGGGTCATAGGTGGCGAGGGGCTTTTTCTTGCCCGGCGTGGTCATGTCGAACAGCAGGTGGTCGCGCCCGCTGCCGCCCCACACGCCGTCGTTGCTCGCTGCATAGATGAGGTCGTTGCCGGCGCCGCCCCTGAGGGTGGCTTCGCCGTCTTCGGTGCGGAAGGCGTGCAGGACGGTCTCGATCAGCAGGCCTTTGCGGTCGCTGCGGACAGGCGTGTCAAAGGCCGGCGCCCAGCCGGCGTGGAAGAGAATGTCGTTGCCGTCGCCACCGTCGAGCTCGAAGCTGCCGGCGCCGGCGGTGAGGCGGTCGCGCCCCGCGCCGCCGAAGAGGAAGTTCGTTTCGGCGTTGATCGATGCTTCGGCCGTCACGCGGTCGTCGCCGGCGTCGCCGTGGATTTTCAGATTGCTGCCGACGGCGAAGACCAGGTCGTTCCCGCCGCCGCCGTGGATGACGCTCTCACCGATGCCTTCGGCACGGACGGTGATCGTGTCCCGGCCGGCCGCACCATCGATCGCCAAGGCTTTGACCTGCGAAGGCTTGAACCGCGCCGCCGCCATCACCTTGCGGCCCACGCGCACGACGGCAGTGATCCGCCCGGCACCGTCGGTGTCGACGGTGATCGCTTCGTTGCGGCGCGTGCCGGTGACGACGAGCGTTCCGCCGTCATCGAGATACGGCGTCTGCGACGCATACCGCCGGGGTTCGAGCGATTCGATCGGCGTGGAACTGGGCTTGGTGTTGAACATGGCGTTTTTTCCCGCGACCCATTGGCCGCCGGAACAGCGTCACATTCATGTCACGGCAAGGTGGGAGAAATCGCCCGCAGAAGTGGACGATAACGCGTGCGCGGCCGCGGCGGCGGAAATCGACTGCTTATCGGACGGGGAGCTGGCCCGCCACGGTGTGGCAAGCTCGGCAGCACTGGCGGCTGCGCATCGTCGCGTGTGTCTCAAGGCGGGCGCGTTAGAGTGAATCGCTCAACATCTCCAGCGTGCGATCCATCACTGACAGCGGCGTCGACCACACGAGCAGGAACATCACCTCGCGGGCCAGGCGCTGGGCAGGGTGATCGATGCGCAGGCCCGATCCCTTGTACAGCGCCACGGCCGCGTGCGTGGTGCGCACCGCCAGGGCGTTGCACTCGCTGCGCAGGAGGGGGCCGGTGAGAAGGTCGTGCGAATCGGGCTTGGCGTTGTAAGCGTGGACGGTCGTGCTGAGCTCGGTGAGTTGCTGCTGCATCGTCGCCAGTGTGGACGTTGCCGAGGGCGAATCGATATGACCGATCAAGCCCAAGGCCGCTCGCGTGAGTCCCAGTGCAGCGAACGTCTGCCCGATCGGCAGCCCCTTTGTCCGAAGCGACAGCGCCTTCTCCGCCGGCCCGGACAGGATCTCATCGGCGTCGATCCGCACCCCGCGGCAGGTGACGGCGTGGGTTGGCGCCGCGGCCAGCATGGCCAGCTTCATCGGCGGCTCGACCGTCACGCCCTCGCGATCCGTCGGCAGGGCGACCACCACCTGCCGGCCGTCATCGACCACCGCCCCGGCGACGATGAAATCCGCCGCCGCCGCCCCCGTCGACCACGGGATCGTGCCGTCGAGCGTCAGCGACCCGCCGGCGCCGACGCGGGCGCCGAGCGTGCCCGATTGCTGCGACGTCGTCAGGTGTGAGATGCCGATGGTCGTCCACAACTCGTTGCGCACCAGCTTCGGCATCAGCCCGTTGCGCAGGACGGTATTGGGGCTGTTCTCGACAAAGCCCACAGCAGCATCGCGCTGCGACAGTACCAGCGCCGTCGCCAGCGACGCCGAAGCGATGCACTCGTAGGTGAGGTGAAGCGCCAGTGGGTCGAGGTCGTCACCGCCGAAGCGTTTCCCCACCACCCAGCGCATCGCGCCGATCGCTGCCAGTGCGGCCAGGTCTTCCGCCGGCCACGTCGCGGCCAGGTCGTACGCGGTGGAGCGCGCGGCGATGTCGGTGAGCACCGCAAGAAGTTTCGGGTCGCAGTCGGTTTGCATGATCGCGTTTCCGGGCACTGGCTGGCGGGCCGATTCTATGCCAACGCATTTGCGGGTATACCTGCCGGCGATGAGCGGACGTTTCTACATTACCACGCCGATCTACTACCCCAACGGCGAGCCGCACCTCGGCCACGTCTATACGACGCTGGCCGCCGACGTCCTGGCCCGCTACCACCGCCTTCATGGCGACGCCGTGCGCTTCCTCACCGGCACCGACTGGCACGGCATTAAGATGGTGAAAAGCGCCGAGGAAAAAAAGACCACCCCGCAGGCACTGGCGGAGATCAACGACAAGGCGTTCGTCGACTTCTGGGCCGAGCTGAAGGTGACCAATGACGACTACATCCGCACGAGCGAGCCGCGTCACGTCGCGTCGGTGACGAGGATCGTCGAAACGATGCTCGCCAAAGGCGACATCTACCTCGGCGCCTACGAAGGCTGGTACGACGAAGGCCAGGAAGAATTCATCACCGAAACCGAGGCCAAGGCCGCGGAATACAAAAGCGCCGTCAGCGGCCGTGCGCTCACGCGGTACAAGGAGGCGACGTACTTCTTCAAGCTCAGCAAGTACGTCGACCAGGTCTACGCCGCAATCGAGAGCGATCGCATCAGGCTGCTGCCGGCCAGCCGCAAGAACGAGGTGCTGAGCAAGCTCAAAGGGTGGACGGCCGACCTGTCGATCAGCCGCAGCACGCTCAAGTGGGGCGTGCCGATGCCCAACGATCCCGATCATGTTCTGTACGTCTGGATCGACGCGCTGAGCAACTACGTCACCGCGCTGGGCTACAACACGGCTGACGACGCGAACTTCAAAGCCTTCTGGCCCGCCGACGTGCACGTGATCGGAAAGGAGATTCTCTGGTTCCACGCCGTCTACTGGCCGGCGATGCTGATCAGTCTTGGCCTTGATTTGCCGCGCACGCTCTACGCCCACGGCTGGTGGACGAGCGAAGGGCGCAAGATGAGCAAGAGCCTCGGCAACTTCATCGATCGGGCCGCGATCCGCGCGGCAGTCGACCGTTACGCACTCGACGGCGTGCGCTATTACCTGCTGCGCGCGGCCCCCTTCGGCACTGATCTGGACTGGAAGGAAGCCGAGCTCGCCGCGGCATACACCGAGCTGGGCAACGTCGTGGGCAACCTGCTCAACCGCGTCATCAACATGGTGGGAAAGTACCGCGAAGGCCGCCAGCCCCAGCCCGGCCCGCA
>DASVSS010000104.1:0-4836 GCA_036387945.1 Tepidisphaeraceae bacterium
CGGCGCGCTCGTCGCATGGTCGCTAAGGCGACCCGGCCGGTCAGTGGTCACAATGCTTCAGCGCACATGCATTGGATCGTGACCGCGCTGATAGTATCGCTCCTGAATCTTCATCCCCGGAGCGCCGATGACCGTCCCGCAGCTATGCGTCCGCTCGCTCGCCGTCACCGCCTGCCTGCTCGGCAGCGGCGCCAGCGCCGACGTGCGGCTCAATCCCCTGATTGCCGACCACGCCGTGCTGCAGCGCGACCAGCCGATCCCGGTCTTCGGCACGGGCGTCGACGGCGAAGCAGTCACCGTGCGGCTCGGCGACGACGAAGCCAAAACGATCGTCGCCAATGGCGCCGACCTGCGCCTCGAATTTCTCGGCCCGCAACCCGCCCCCGCTACCATTGCCCTGGCCGGCGACTGGACGTACCGCCGCGCCGTCGCCCTAAGCGAAGCCCCGCCCCTGCCCCTGCCGCCCCGGCTCGAGAGCGGCACGCCGACCGCGCTATACAACGCGATGCTCGCCCCCCTGCAGCGGGTGCCAATCAAAGGGGTCATCTGGTACCAGGGCGAAGCCAACAGCAATCGCGCCAAACAGTACCAGGCCCTGCTTCCCGCCATGATCGCCGACTGGCGCGTGGGACCGCGCCTTCGGCCTCGGCGATGTTCCGTTCCTGTTCGTGCAGATCGCGCCACACAGCAGCATGAGCCCCGAGATCCGCGAGGCCCAACCCCTCACGCTGCAGAAATCCGCGCGCACCGCGATGGTCGTCACCACTGACGTCGGCGATGCCAAAGACATCCACCCCACCGCAAGGCCCCCGTCGGCGCGCGACTCGCCCTCGCCGCCCGTGCCCTCGCCTATGGCGAAGCGATCGAGCACAGCGGCCCGCTGTTCCAATCGGCCACATTCGAAGGGGACACCGCGACCGTCACCTTCGCCCACGCCGCCGGCCTCGTCGCCCGCGACGGCCCCCTCCGCGGCTTCGAACTCGCCGGCCCCGACGGCATGTTCGAAGCCGCCCAAGCCATTATCGACGGCCCCCGCGTCCGCGTCACCGCCCCCGCCGTCCCGGCACCTACCGCCGTCCGCTACGGCTGGGCGAACGTCCCCGACGTCAACCTCTTCAACGCCGCCGGCCTGCCCGCCTCCCCGTTCCGCAGCAACCCCCAATGACCGCCCCGCCAAGGCCGCGTGCCCGATCACACCGTCCCACGACCGCGCGGGTTGCCCCCCACCCGCGCATTTGCTATCGTGCCGCTCCCAATTCGCGGCTATGGCGGAATTGGCAGACGCGCTAGATTCAGGTTCTAGTAGGGGCAACCCTGTGGAGGTTCAAGTCCTCTTAGCCGCATCCCAACACGAACACGCCCGCTCGATCCGAGCGGGCGTGTTCGTTGGATTCATGGCACGCCCTTTGGGTGCCACGGCCAGGTACGCCTAGCCGTGATACGCTTGCGGATGCCGCACCGCCCGCGATCTTCGAGCCTGCCACAGCTAGGCGTACCTAGCCGTGGCACCCGGCCACCCGCAGGGCTTAAAAAGGTCCGCCCTTCTTCTCCACAAAATTGTTCGGATTATCATTGCAGGCATTACCGCCGATGACTAGTTTTTACCCGACGCCGATGCTCAACACGGACGTTGTTGGCGGAGTTGCGGCAGTCATTTCATCAGTGGGGCACTGATGTTCTCGAATCTTCTTAGCAATCTGAGTGGTAAATCAGCGCGTCGACCGGCACGGGGCTGTCTCGAAGCCCTCGAAGGCCGCTGCTTGCTGTCGGCGACGACGACCGTTTACGACAGCAGCGGCGCCGTCAACGGCGCGGCCGCCACGTCCTCGCACGGCAGCGTCTCCGGCAGCGGCAACGGCATTCGCCGGGTCTACGGCAGCGGCGTCAACGCCTCCCCCGTCATCTCCAACACCCATACCGTCGCATTGAGCAGCCTGCCCGAGCATACGATGCTTCGGGTCACGATCGACTTCAGCTACCTCACGTCAATGAACATCGGAGACGACGACACCGACACCGCCGTCATTGCGTTCGGCAATTCCACGCAAACCCTCTCGCTCGCCCGGCACCCGGACTACCCGCAGTACGTCATCCCCACCTACTCCTCGAACTTCGGCAAGTGGGTGCAGCACGACGGCTCGTCCTTGTCGATCACCGTCTCCACCCCCGACGCCGAGCCGTACGAAGGCTATTTCGATTTCGCGGTCTTCGTCGTCGAAGCCTACCAGCCCGAAGTCAGCGTCAGCGTCAGCGGCAACGGCACGACGAGCGAGGACAGCACCACGCCGACGACGTTCACGGTCAGCCGCGAACTGCCCAGCGGGTACGTGAGCACGAGCAACGGGGACGCGGCCGTGCCGGATACGACCGTCAGCCTCACCCGCGGCGGCACCGCCACGAGCGGCACTGACTACACCAGCGATCTGCCGACGCCCTCGGCGACACCGACTCCGACGCTGACGATGGAACTGGAGAACGGCGCGGAGAGTAGAATGTTCTCGGTCACACCGATCCTTGACGATAATGTTCTCGACGAAGAAGACGAGGCGATTACGCTCGGCATTCAGAGCGGTAATGACTATGGCGTTTCCAGTACGTCCGGTTCGGCTGCGATTACATTAGCCGCGTCTGCCAAGTTCAGGGTCAACGCAAATTCGACGAAATCGATTTACGGCAACACCACCGGTTCCGATTTGACGATCGCGATCCAACTGCTGAAGGGCGCGGGCGAAGTCAAGATCATTCATATCATCAACGGCCAGGAGACCGAGGTTACATTTAATCTTAACGCGACGGGCGGCGGTGGTGGAGACGGTTGCATCTTCACCGGAAAAATTAAAGAGATCCGTGTGGTTGCTAACTCAGACATCGAAGGCACATTAACAAAGGAATGATATGCGTGCTTCGGTTTCCAGAATTGCTGCGTTTGCGATAATGCTCGCGGCTTTCGTGGCCGTTGCGGAAGCACAAGGCCCTGCGGAAGATGCGAAGTCTGAGGAACGCGACGCCTTGACGGTCACGTTCAACGCCGGTGTAGAAGTGTCCAAGGTGGTGCTGAGGAGTTATGGCGAACAACCTGTCACCCTTAAGCTCGGCCTCGCTAAAGGCCGCGGCACAATCCATCTCACAGAAGTCGTGAAGGGTCAGGTGGTACAGTTCCTATATCCCTACGACGCGACAGAAAAAGAAGACGGATTTACCCGTACGACGATCGCACGCGAACTCAAAATTGTCGCTTCCGTGGCCAGCCACGGCACACTGATGGTCGCAAAATGAGGAGAGGAGAAGGGGTTATTACTGATTTCGTCGAAGAATCAGTAATGGCCCTTTTACCTTTCAAGGTAAGATCAGCCACAACCTTACACTGGGAGCGGCACCGGCGAACGGTCATCCCCTCGGACTGCAAGTCACGTTTAACGGTGCCGTGATCGGCAACGACATCCTTCAAGTACAGTGAGGTAGGCCGTAGGAAAATGCCTCTTCTCCGTGTGACTGGCCGGGTCGTCCGATGGCTGCGCTTGGTTCTCTGCGTCGGCCTGATTCTCCTCGGCAACATACTCAATTATCACTGGAATGAGCAGCCGACGTCGTTGGGCCCGATCGGCTGGGTGGGGGTAGCGTTACGAAGCAGCACGCAAGAGTGGAGGAGCTATCCCACACTAGTTCCGGAATGGGCCCGCGCGTCGTTCATTTCCCAGTGGGGTGACAGAGAGCAGACCGGTGTCTGGGGGGACAAAATGTTCGTGGGGCCTTGGGTGTGGCGGTTCGAGTGTCCCACCTTGTTGTTGCCCGTCATCCTGTACGCCAGCGAATTGACGCGGTTACCAGGATCCTTGCCGCAGTTCATTTTAGCTTGGAAGGGCAGACGACGCCTTCGAATTGGTCATTGCCCAAAGTGTGGGTACGACCTCCGCGGCCACCCTGACGGCGGGCTGTGCCCCGAGTGCGGAGCGGCCATCCCGGAAAGGAGAAAAGGCGAGAGGAAAAGTGGACATTACTGATTTCCCGCAAAATAAGTAACGTCCCCATTTACCTTCTGAGACGTCATCAACGTGGCCTTCAAACAATCACGCGCACGTTCAACAGGTACTCGGCGATTGTGCCTGGCCCTGTTCTTCGCGACACTGACCGCCGCAGTTTTTGTTCAATTCAGTAACGGACGTAGAAATCTCCTCTCGAAATTCCGAGGGTTCGGTGTCATCGCAACGACGAACCACGGCCGTTTACAGGTTGCGGCGATCCACTTTAAGACGGGGGCGGAATCGATCGAGAAAGCCGTCGAAAACGACAGGGGCGATCTTAGGGTTTCGGCGAGGCCGGTACGGTACGAATTCGGATGGCGCGATCGGCCAAGACCCCTGAGATTGGAGGACTTTTGGTTCTACTATTACAACATGTCCGCGCCTCCTCAGGTTAGTCTCGGCATATATTTTATCCCGGCCTGGGCGATCGGGGCGATGGTTGTTGTGCCACTCTTGCTGATGACGCGCCTTCGCCGAAGAGCCAAGCCCGGCGGTTTCGAGGCGGTATTGCCCAAAAAAGTAATGGGCGAAGACGAGTGCGGGATAACCAAACACTGCACTGGACCGGGGCCACGACGGTGAGCGGATTTGCGTTAGCGGGCACATGAAACACCGCGTGTTCACATCTTGGTGGTGGACGGGGCTCCTGCTCTTAAGCCTCATCGTTCCCGGAAGTGGGCCCTCCCGGCGCGATGAGGACCCGACCTGGTTTTCGGTTTCATTCGGGGCGGGCCTCTTTGCAATGATTATAGCACTTGTCACGCTTGCGTGAACTTCGGCGTGGCTGTGGCGGCGTGCCCACTAAAGTTGCCGG
>DASVSS010000105.1:0-15133 GCA_036387945.1 Tepidisphaeraceae bacterium
CTGCCCGACGGAACCGCCTTGGACTACGGCGAGGATACCGCCGTGCCCTTGGTAGTACTGGTTCATCGAGATATTCAGGTACGGTAGCGTGGAGGTCATCCACCCGTTGCCGTTCTGCCCCCCTTCGTTCAGCCCACTCCACGAGCGCGCGTGCGTCCATTTAATGCCGAACGCGTCCGACTCGAGGTCGGTCGAATTGTGGACGGGAGCGCCCGTGAAGTAGCGGACGGGACCGGAGGATTTAGTTGCTGCCCCGACCGTGTAGGCCATTTCGTGTCCGGAGCCTGATCCGGAAGGTCCGCCACCCTTGCCCCCGCCCCCGCCGTTACCGTCTTGGTGAGTTCCGGGAGGGTGCGGGTCCGGGCAAATATCGCAGGGAGCGGGCGGCGGCGGAGTGGCGGGACCGCTGTTCCAACCCCAGCCGAAGAGAGTGCGGACTTCGAGTTGCTCCAGCGTGGAGGGAATAATCCCCTTCGAGAGCCCCGATGTGAAAAAACTGTTCATCGCGCGCACGATGGCTGCCGAAGTACGACGTACCGCCATAGCTGATTCCTTCGCCCACGCCTAGAAGGCGCGAGCCTGATATGTTTAGAAATCAGCCGTGGTGCCACCCGCACCTTCCCATACGCCGGTCTGATCGTGGCATGAAGTACAACAGCTTGATCATGAACCGTCAATATAAAAATCTTAATTTGCGCAATATTAAACGATTGCAAGGGGCGGATCGTTTTCAGTTTTGAGTGATAAACTTATCCACACTAACTGTCAGCCGCTGACAGAATCGGTCCTAAGCGCCGTATCAGTCACTGCTGGCTGTCGTCGCCCCCTCATGCCCTTCGAGTCTCGCAAGCTCCAACCATCTGCCCGCATCCTCATCAGCGCCTAACCTCGCCTGCCCTTCCCGCAGTATCCAATACGCAGGTGCGCTTTTCGCAGGGTACTTGCACAACGGCCCAAGATGTTACGGTGCGCCGTGAGCCCTACGCGGATCCGCACTTATCCACAGGTACCGCGGGTGATTCCTGTCAGTCCGTGTCATAATGTGCGTACAACACTTATGACATCATCCAAAGCAAAACTTCAACCGACTCGCGCTTACGCCGGCATCAGCTTCCGGCCGGAGGTGTTGCAATATCTCGACCTCGTCGCACAACAGGCGGGTATGAGCCGCTCTTGGGTCGTCAATGCGATTGTGCTGGAACACGCGAAGTTGGCCGAAGCCGATAAGCTCCCGCCCCTGCTGTCGAAGGAGGCGGTCATTCACATCTGATGCGATGACTGCTCACTCAAAGCCAACGGAAGGCCATGAGTTGGGACGCCCCAACGCCTTCGACGGCTTCGCATTACCGACGAGCAACACCACCTACACGCCGAACCAGTTCTTCGACGTGTGTCTTCCCCATCGATCCCGGGGCGTGGTGCGACTGGTCGCGTATTTGATCCGCAAGACCCTCGGCTGGAGCGATGCCTACGGCAATCCGCAGCAGGAGGTGATCGCCGTCTCCTATGTGGAACTGGAGCGGAAGGCTGGCCTGAGCCACAGCATGATCCGCCGGGCGCTGGACGAAGCGGAGCGAAGCCACCTTATCCGGTGCAAACGCAAGGGCGTCGCGAGCAGCCGCACGCAGTCCGGCACGTCCGCGGCGTACGAACTGCTGTGGGACGAACAAGGCGTGTTCGTGAAGAACCCCGCCGAGTTCCGCGGCTTCTTCGCCGGCGAAGGCAATCGCACATACGTCCCCAACCAGTTCTTCGACCACGTCGTGCGCCACGAGCCACTGGCGGTGGTGCAGGTCGTCGGGTCAGTGATCCGCTTCTCGATCGGCTTTCAGACTAGGTATGGCCACCGCCGCCAGCGCACGGCCCTTTCCTACCGCGACATCCAGCGGTACGCGAAGATCAGCAGCCCTACGGTCGTTAGCGGCGCGATCCGCACGGCCTTGGCCAATCAGTACATCGAGCGCGTGGAACGCGGCTACTTCGATCCCCGCGGCGGCACCTTCAGCCGATCGGCCCACTAGTCGCTGAAATGGGCTAAGTCGAGCCAATACCCGCTAGCCGCACCGAAAAGCGTAGCGGCAGAATCGAAACCAAAAAAGCGCTCCGAAAACCGTAGCGGAGGCACGCCGAAATCCGTAGCGGCCGACCACGCCGAAAAGCGTAGCGACATACAAATAACAACAAATAAAACCCTTCAAATAACAGCCGACGCCGCTGCACAAGCTTCCATGAAGCTAAAAGCCCAAGGGTTCGAAGCCCGTAGCGCCGAGGCGATCGCGCGACGTTACCCACAGGAACGGATCGATCGGCAGCTGCGGTGGATCGACCGCCGAAGTATCAAGTCCAACCGCCTGGGGCTGCTTCGGGCCGCGATCGAGCAGGACTGGCCCGAGCCGGGGAAGAGGTCGCCGAAGTTGGGGCGTCCCAACGATTCGGACGAGCAACGCCGTTCGTCGGGAGTCAGCTTTCAGGAAGCGCTGCGGGCCCGAGCGAAGCAGTTAGGTAGCGACCATTTTTAATCATTCATTACCATGCAAATCATCACCGTCATCAACGCCAAAGGGGGCTGCGGCAAGAGCACCATCGCCATGAGCCTGGCATGCGGCCTAGCCGCCCGTGGGCACCGCACGCTGCTCATCGACATGGACCCGCAGGCCCAGGTCACGCAGTGGGTCGGCCTCGGCGACGGCCTGTCTTCCGAAGGAACGCTCGTTGCTGCGATGGAAGGCCGGGCCTCCCTGGAATCGATCGTGCAACCGACGCGGTTCGGTAATCTGTCGTTCGTGGCGTCGAGCCAGGGGCTGGAGGATGTGGGTCGCCAGATTACCGACCGGGAGGACTACGCGACGCTGTTCACCGGCCTGCTCGCGTCGCTGACCAACCCGCCGGACGTCGTGGTCGTCGATTCGCCGAACCAGATCAGCCCAGTCATGGAAAACGCGATCTTCCCGTCCGATGCCTTCATCGTGCCGTTCGAGTCGACCAAGGCAGTGCGGTCGTACGCGAACTTTTACCAGCTTTTGATGCGCTTGCGCCCAGGGGAAGAACACCGCGTGCTTCACGTGCTCTCGAACCTCTCCCGCCAGCCGGGCCTTCGCCGGCGCGTGATCGCGGCGATCGAGGCCAACGGCATCTCCGTCGCCCGCACGGAGGTGCGCAACTGCGGCTGGCTGGCGCAGGTGGACGAGAACGGCGGCAACATCTTCGACTACCGCCCCCGCAGCAAGGGGGCGACGGACATGGCGTTGCTGACCGACGAGGTGCTATAGACCCTCGGCCACGCTGCGGGCGTGTCAGCCGATGCCAACCCGGTGGCGCTTGTCGCAGAACCCGATGGAGATCCGCTGCCGGATTTAGAAGCTAATTTACATACACCACATGACCAAGCTGCCTGAGGGTAAGAACCGCCTCGACCTGGTTAGGGAGGGGCTGGGCGCTACAGGAATCCAGAAGCGCGGCCGCCTGATCGTCAGCACCGACCGCCTCATCGAAGACCCCAAGAACGAGCGTCGCGTGTTCCGCAATCTCGACGGACTCATCGCTTCCATCCAGAGCGTCGGCCTGATCGAGCCCATCACTGTCACGCTAGAGGGGTCGCCCACCCCGGCGGGGCAGGGGAAGGGGGAGACCGCCTACCGCATCATCACCGGCCACCGCCGGTTCCGCGCCGCCAAGGCCGCGGGACTCGCCCAAGTGGAGGTGCTGATCCGCGAACCCGACGACGAACTCACCCGCCGCGTGAAGTCGATCGTGAGCAACGTGCAGCGCGAGGACGTGGGGCCGGTGGAGATGGCCGAGGCCCTTCAATCCCTGCTGGACGAGGATGAGCGGGTCAGTAGCCAAGACGATTTGGCCAAGCTCATCGGCAAGGACAAGACTTGGGTGAGCGGGATGCTGCGCATCCTCTCGTTGCCCGTGGAATTGCAGCGTCAGGTTGGGACGTCCCAACTGAGCATCGGCTACGACGCGGTAATGCGCATCGCCCGACTGGACCGGCCCGACGCCCAGCGGGAACTGATCGCCGCCCTCGTCACCGGCGCGTCCAACCGCGACATCCGCCAGCGGATCGACGAACTGAAAGGGAAGCCGGGGAAGGGGACTTCCCCATCGTCCAAGGGAGAGCCGGCCGAGCCCAAGCCGAAGCGCGTGTACCACACGAGCTTCAAATGCACCGTTATCGCTCAAGGCACCACCACACGGCTGACATCGGATCAGGTGATCGCGGCGCTGAAACAGGCGCTCGATCAGGCACGAGAAGCGGTATAAGCGCGACGACATAGGCGGCTTCAATCGGCCGCGGAATCACGGGTGGGTCGCAAAATAAATATTGTGCGACGTGATCCAGACTAATACGAAAGATCACATATTCGCTTCCAGTGTGGCCGTGCAACGATATCATCGCCCTCCATGAGGGGCGCATTCATAACATTCGAAGGCGGGCACGGGGTCGGTAAAAGCACGATGATCGACTTGACCGTGAACTGGCTAGTCCAGCAAGGACGCTTAGTCGTGCGTGCGAACGACCAATCGACTGAGTTTGGCAAAGTGACGCGTAGGATGCATTTGTATGATATTAAGGAACTTACCCCTCTGGCTGAGACTTATCTCATCGCAGCGATGCGGGTCGAAACCTTGCACCGAATCGTCTTACCCGCAATCGCTGCAAATCAAGTCGTGATCGCCGAACGCTATGCGGACGCCGTCCTTGCCTTTGGCCGTGCTCGATCAACTGATGAGGTTGTTTTGAAAGCGGTTCACGAGTCGTTGCTCAGCATGGCTCGGCCGGATGCTACAATTCTGCTTGACGCGTCGCCAGACCAAGCGTTGGCCCGAATCGATCGACACACAGCACACCGTGTCGAACTTGAGCCGCTCGCCTTTCACCGATCATTGCGCGATCGATACAGAGAGATTTCGACAGCTGACCCGACGAGGGTGCAAGTGCTCAACGCTCAGCAACCAGCCTCGATCGTATGGCAAGAACTGAAACAGATACTTACCAGCTTATTTTCATAACAACATTATGATCGGCGCTAGCGTAATCACGAGGGGTGGATTGCATAACGGGTTCACATGGGCACGGCTGTGGGGCTGCGAATGCGTCCAGATGTATCTGGCACCTTCCAGGACATGGCACGTTCCAGAATTGTCACAGGCTGAGGTAGATGCTTTCCTGACAGCTCAACGTACGAGCGGCATTGCCACGGTTGTCGCACATGCTTCCCTTCTATTGAACTTGGCTTCCGCGAACGATGGCGTACGTGACCATTCGATCGCCCACCTTAAGACTGAGATGCGGCGTGCGAATCTGTTTGGTGTCGATCGTATCGTCGTCCACCCCGGCTCCCACGAACACCCGTCAACCGGGATCAATCGAATCGTCTCGGCGCTGGACGAGGTCGTGCATGCCATTCCAAACGTCCGGGTATTACTGGAGACGGTGGCCGGGCAGGGTAACGCGATCGGCGCGACCTTTGAAGAACTCGCCGAGATCGTAGACGGTTGTGCCCAGCCGGATCGCTTCGGTATTTGCATCGATACCTGTCACGTGTTCGCCGCAGGCTACGACGTGCGGCTCTACTCAGGGCTGGCGAACACGCTTGACCAATGCAGCCGTACGATCGGTCTCGACCGCATCGGCTGCTTTCATTTCAATGATTCGAAGGGCATACTTGGTTCCCGAGTTGACCGGCATATGCCCATGATCGGTCAAGGGCAAATCGGCACCGCAGCCTTCCACGCCTTGCTCCGAGACGAGCGATTCGTCGGCGTTCCGATCATAATCGAGCCACCGGATGGCGAAAATACGACGCGTGCCAATTTAGATTTGCTGAAATCGTTGCGTGATCGCGAAGCGCCAGTCGAAGAGCAACTTACGACATTGTTCTGAACCCGTTATCAACAATTGAGGGGACGATGAACGAGACGAATCGAATCGCGTTTTTCCATACTTTCGGCTTTCTCCACCTTCGCTCGTTCTTCAACGTCGCCGAGGTTATCGCCTATCGCGAGACGGCCCAGACCGTCCTTGAAGAGGACGCGGCTGAGCATCCATTTGACGGAACCGAGCGTCAGCAACTACAAGGGTTCGCTGAACGTTCCCCTACTCTTCGGGGATTGATCGACGACCCACGAATATTGGATCTGGCCCAGCAGTTGCTTGGCAAAGCACTGACATGGGTCGGATCAGATGGCAACCGGTATGTCGGCGACACCGGATGGCACCCGGATGGTTCGAGCTTCGACCTTCGCCGTGTTAAATTTGCCTTGTATCTAGACCCGCTAACCGCCGAAACGGGCGCTCTGCGTCTCGTGCCTGGTTCACACCGTTGCACACTCCACGACGACCTGCGCACCCTCCTTCAGCGAGATGACACAACAATAACACCATATGGCGTTCGTGCATCGAGACGCACCGACACTCGCCGCTCAGGTTTCGGGCTTCCGGCGAACGAGGTTCCGTGTACTGTCCTAGAGACGCAGCCTGGTGATTTGGTGATCTTCGATCAAAACGTTTGGCATGCATCCTTCAGCGGTCGGACCGGCCGCATGATGTTCACATTAAACTACGCTATCACGCCGCAAACGGACCAAGCGATTGCGTATGCATTATCCATGTACGAGGGCCAGTTGGAGCACGTCCGCCAGCGACAATGGCAGCGCCGAGACCACGTATTTGACGCTGCCCTACTCCACTCCGATAAGCCTGAGCTACGAGCACTATTCGCCTTTTGGCGTGAACACGGATTCACCTAAGTGCTCACCTATCAGTTCGCGATTTTTTAAAAGACAAAACACTTTCGCCGCTGCCTCCCTTTCAAGTGAGCCAGCGGACGGAACCTGCGGTTGCGGCTGCTAAGGGCTTCCGCACGCCCTTCCGCACACGGCGGAAGGGACGACTTCGCCGTAAACGGCGTGGGTAACGGGTTGTGGGGGTGAGTTGTCGGGGTGCTGCGCCCCCGACTTCATGCGTTCCCCTTCGGGCTATCGGGCACTGCGCCCGTCCTATCGGACACGCTCACGCTCGTACTCGACCGAACGCATGAAGTCGGGGCCTCGCATCGGAATGGCCGGAGTACCGGCCATGCGAGAATTTGCCCCGACAACTCACCCCCACAGAACCCCACAACCACCAACTTCCAAAGACTAACGTGTCCGACGACCGGGCCGCCCGCTTGAGTCAACCGTGCGTCCCGTCGGTTCGCTCGCGCCGCCATCGCGGCGCCGCCGGACCAATGTCTCGGCGACCACAAGCTCATCGCTTGTGCGAGCCACCCGCCCCTCGCCTACCGGCGAGGTTGCCGGCCACGGACTGAACTTGACGCGGCCATGCCGCGTCCGTTAGTTCACGCTTCGCGTGAGAAAATCGCACGCCTTCCCGTTGCCGCGTCAGCGGCGTTGTAGGTTGCCGTCATGCTCTACGGCAACGACCTGGTTCTCGGTCACGTCGATGGCGACGAACGCCGTCCACTGCGCCTCACCCGCGCCCAGCGGGCCATGCACCTGTACATGGCCGGCGCCACCGGCACCGGCAAATCCAAGCAGCTCGAAAGCTGCGTGCGGCAGGACATCACCGCCTGGCCCCGCAGCCGCTGCGGGCTGATGCTGTTGGACCTGCACGGCGCGTTGTTCGAGTCGGTGACGGACTGGATGATCTCCCGCGACCTGCGGCACGTTCCGCTCTACCCTATCGATTTACGGCGAAGCGACTGGATCATTGCCTACAACCCCCTGCGGCCCCGGCCGGAGGAAGAGGCGGACACCGCGGTGGTAATCGCCGGCTTCGTGCGCGCCATTGCCCACGCCTGGGGCGCGTCGGATCTGTCGCAAACGCCGCGGCTCGCCAAATGGCTTCGGGTCATGCTCGCCACGCTCTACGAGCAGAGGGCCACGCTCGGCGAGGTTCTGCGGCTGATCCGCAGCCCGGACTACCGCCACCGACTCGCCAGGCAGGTTCAGGACCCGGTCGCCCAAGCCGTCTGGCAGATGAGCGGCGTGATGAAGGAGGCCGAGTTCCAGGAGCAGGTCGAGAGCACCGTCCACCGGGTCGTGAAATTCCTCAGCACGCAGGTGATGCGGGCGACGCTCTGTCAGACCGGTTTGTCCCTCGACCTGTCGGACGCTCTGCGGCGTGGGGCTATTATCCCCGTCTCGCTAGCGACCCGCGGTAGCCGGATCGACGAGGAGGATGCGATCACCTTCGGCAGCGTGCTGCTGAGCGACCTGTGGGCCGCGGCCCAAAGCCGCGGCAAGACCGACAGCCGCAGCGGCACAAACCGGCCGTTCTACCTCTACCTTGACGAGTTCCAGGAGTTCGTCACGCCGGTAATGGCCAAGACCCTGGACCAAGCCAGGGGCTTTAACCTGCACATCGCCCTCGCCCACCAGAATCCGAGTCAGTTGCTCGGCCGCGGCGAGCACGGCCGGCAGGTGTTCGACTCGATCATGGCCAACGCCCGCACGAAGGTGGTGTTCCAGCTCGATCACCCGGCCGACTTGCCGGTGCTGACCGAGTGGCTGTTCCGCAACGCGGTGGACGTTGATCGCGTCAAGTACCAGGGCTACTCCACCAAGGTGGTGGGCCACGCGCTCCAGTACATGGCGTCGAGCAGCGTCAGCGAGACCGATGGAACCAGCGACGGCACGAATTGGAGCGATACCGAAAGCGAGTCCCTGACGCTGGGCACGTCTGAGTCGGAAACCGAAAGCGAGACGCACACGACCGGCACGTCGGAGTCGGTGGGCCACACGTCGGGCTACTCGGTCGGCATGGCCCAAGGCCGGTCCGAAGCCGACGCCCACACGCTCGGCACGTCGTCGTCTGCCAGTATCGGGCACAATACCTCCCGCAGCACGAACTGGTCGGAATCCGAAGGCCAGTCGTCGGAGGAAGGGACGGGCACTTCCCTCGCCCGCTCGGTCAGCCGGTCGCTGGGCGATCCGTCGCACAAGCTGCGCGGCGAATTGGACGAGGACGAGGCCGATTACGACACGCTGCTGGACACGACCGTTGACGCCGGCGTCGATGATGATGGCGATGCCGTGGTCGAAGGCGAGGTCGTCGAAGCCGAGCGGGATCCAAACAAGGCCGAGCGGCTCGATCGCGCGACCCGCCACGTCACGATCGGCCAGACGCTCACTGTGAATGACTCGTCGTCTCACGGCCGCTCCCGTTCGACCGGCCGTGGCGGCAGCACGTCCGACGGCCACAGCCACACCCATACCAGTGGACTGAGCGAATCCGCCGGTCGCACGCTGGGACGCACGATCACGCAGAACCTGGCGCTGTCGGAATCGGACGCGCAGTCGACGAGTGTGTCGGAGTCATACAGTACGGGCTTTGCGCGGACGAAGGGCACGAGCGAAGCGCGAACGACCGGCACCGCCCGCAGCAAAGGCGGCAGCGCGGGAAAGTCCCACGCGGTCACGCGCGGCACATCGCAGTCCCCGATGCTCATCCCGGTCCTGGGCCGCGAGTCGACGACGCCGGTCTACCGGTCGGTGGAAGAACAACTGTTCATGGCGACGCAGCGATTGTCGGGGCAGCCGCAGCGGCATTGCACCGTCCGGCTGGCCGGCACGCTGACCCCGGTCGCCGCGGTCACGCCTGCGGTGAAGCCCGCGTTCGTCACGCCGCGGTACCGGCAGTTCTGGTTCGTGCGGCTGTACCAAAAGCTGGCGTTCGCGTTGCCGATGTCCGAGGCGCTGCGGCAGATCGCCAGTCGCGAGGGACAGTTTATCGAGGACGAAGGGGCCGACGAGCCGCGGTCGAACAAGCGGCTGCTGCAATGACGCTGGGGCGGGCGCGTCGAAAAAGTCTGTGATAAAATGAAGCAAATGCCAGAGACAACCCGGCGTCCGTCCGTCGAACTCACCGAGCGCGACCTGAAGCTGCTGCGGGGGCTTTTCGAGTGCCGGGTGATGACCTTGGCCCACGCGGCGGTCTTCTACTTCGGCGGCAGCGTTGAGGCGGCGACCAAGCGCGTGCAGAAGCTCAAGGCGGCGGGCATCGTCGCCGAGCGGCCGCGGCGGGTGTACGAGCCGTCGGTGCTGTTCCTGACCAAGCGGGCGTACGCATTGCTCCACGACCGCGACGTGCTGGCCGACTACCCTCGACTCGGTTGGGCAGTACTGGAGAAGCGTGCTCGCGTGAGCGAACTGACGCTGCGGCACGAACTGGCCGTGATGGACGTGCGAGCGGCGTTCACGCAGGCGATCGCCGCTGACCCGAGGTACGAACTGGCGGAGTTTGCGACCTGGCCGCTGCTCTACCGGTTCTGTGCCGCCCCGGGTATCGGTCGTCGGGACGTGCTCGTGCGGCCGGACGGATTCATCCGCGTCACGGAGCAAATGCCCGACGGGACGAAAGCCGAGGAAGTCTTCTTCCTCGAACTCGACCGCAGCACCGAGCCGCAGGCGACGCTGGCGGCCAAGGCCGCCTGCTACGGCGACTACTACCGCCCTGGCGGGCTGGCAGCCCGCAACGGCCGGCCGCGGTCGGAGTACAAGCTCTTTCCCTTCCGCGTGCTGGTCGTCTGCCGCAACGCCGAGCGGCGGAACAACGCCGCGCAGCGTATGCTGCTGAACAATCCCCCGACGCTCACGCAGGCGTGGCTGACCACGTTCGACGAACTCATCGCCGACCCGCTTGGCGCAATCTGGGCGCAGCCGGCCGACTATCGTGCCGCAGTGGCGGGCACGGCATTCGATGGGCGGCCGGGGAAGGCTCCCGAAGCATACTTCCGCCAGGTTGAGCGTGAGATGCTTGTAGAACGTTCACTGAGAAAATTGCGCCTACTCGACCGTTAGCATCCCATGGGCAGTTACAACGGACGTAAGGAAGCAACATGAACGAAACGGTAGAACCTCGATCATTCTTCTCAATTGTCTGCTATCGCTGCGACATTGGCTTCATAGTGCCGCCGAGCGCCGTGCGACGCGATCATTCGAGCAGGAGTGTTGTCCCTTGTCCGCATTGCGGGGCAATCAACGATGGCTACATGGGCGCCGCAACCCTGTCGCCTTATGAAACCCGAGCGCGCTCGTCGGCCCTAGAAATATGAGTCGGAGCGACATCTGCATAGTCAGTCACCTCCAAAGTTATGTCTACGGAAATCAGCGAGGACACGCGCTCCCGCAGCCGACGTGTAGGCGTTCAGCCAAGCGTCAAACTCGTGTGGAAGGATGATGCCGGCATTTTTGGGAAGCTCAGGATGGCCATATCCAGCAAGAATCACTGGGCCAGGCATAGTCATGCCAACAAACCGACGGCGGATTCGTGCCCCCTTTGGAATGCCCGTGATTTCCACCGCTGCGCGGTACTGCGCGTGCGCGATGGTGCGCCACTTGCAATCACGCATTTCATACTTTTGGAATCCCACTAAAAAGAACAGGTACAAAGTTGTGCGTTCGGCTCCCCCGCTTTTTAACATGATGATTCCCGATGGTGACATAACCATTGTCACTCACCGTGGACAGCGTATCAACTTATTTCATAACCTCATTCTTGTCTTGCCAAGTGCTGCTTCTGTGGCGGTTGGGCTACTGCTGCATGGTATGGCTAGGTAAGCTCAATACTGCTGATTGCCGCTGGTCATCGAGTAGTCGACGACGATGCCCTCGCGGACTTGGACCATCAGCGATTTCGTGTCCACCTGCGTCCGATGTGGGTCGGCCATTAAAGCAAACGGCACGAGTACGCCCACGAGGTTCATGTGCGACTTGGTTGTCCCGCCGCCCCAGAGGAGCGTCTTGGTGCCGTCACCCGTCATCGTCGTGCTGGTTGGTGCCCCGAGTTTTTCGATCAGTTCATTCTCCGTTGTCTTGTGCTTTTCGATCGTGAACTGGTCGACCTTGCTGAGGTCGGTGCCGCGTTTGGCGTTGATGGGGATGCACCCGGCGAAGGCGGCCAGCAGCAATGAGCAACCTGCATGGCGCATGGCGCGAGGAGAGATTGTGGGCATGAACATGTCCTTTCAATTTGGAACTAAACAACGCACCGAGGGTCATCCGACCTCCGAAGGCATCAGCGTCAGGCCGATGGTGTGGACTCGGTGGGCGCCGCCGTCGGCGACGGACCGGACGAGCGGATCGCGTCAACGAGGCGATCGAGCCGTTTGTCAACAGACGACATGCGGCACACCGCCACCGCGTGCACAATGCACACGAACCACCCTATGAGTCCGATGCCGAGGAACAGAACCAGCGGCAGGCTGATCAGCCAGACGACGAGGTTGACGACGAAGTGCATCGGCCGCTTGCACAACAGAATGCCCAGCGGCGGGGTAACGATCGCAAGGAGGTAGCGCATGTGTTCCCTGTAGTGAAATGGATGCCGGCTCGGCGATCGAGGCGGCGTATGCCGTCATTTTTATATCTATTGGATACAAATTGCAAGCCATTTTCCACCTTATGAGTAGTTAGGCTGCCGTTCGGCTGCTCTTACCATCAGTCGCCTTAATGGAAGATGCCAAGACGATCTTCGGGCGCAGACTGCGGACGCTACGGAAATCACGCGGATTGACTCTGGAAGCCTTAGGCCGGGCAGCCGACATCGGATTCAAGCACATCGCGTTGATCGAGAAAGCTCAGAAGGTTCCATCGTTCGAGGCGATCGACCGGCTGGCGGCGGCACTGGGCGTGGCGCCGTACGAGTTATTCCTCCCGTACGACACGGACAACGCGGGCTTGAATGAAGCTTTTCAACGGCTGACGCGAAGCGTGGCGTCTACCGGCTCACCGGCCTTCAAGCGGCTGCTGTTGACAGCGCTCCCGCTGTTCCAGCAGTTCGAAACCGACGCGACGATAAGAAAGGGCGACCAATGATGGCCGCCCTTTTGTGGCGCTTATGCTCGTGTCCATAACAATCTCGACAACGCGTCTGGTGCGTAGTCCGTCGGTTGGCCACGCATGATCGGCACGCGTCGCACGAAGCGATGCTCGCCGACGAGTGTTATGACCTTCGCCGCGCAGGCATCACCTGCGGCGTCGGCATCGGTAAAGACCCATACGCGACCGTTGGCTCTGACGCGGCTGACGATGAGGGCGGACTGCTCCTGCGAGCAGTCGGATCCCATCAGCCCGATGACGGCACCGTATCCGGCTTGGTGCAAGTGCCACGTCGCCGGGAACCCTTCGCACACGACCAGATCCTCCACCGGCTCTACGATCCGCCAGCCGTTATAGAGGAACCATCTCTTGCGGAAGTCAATCGTCACCCCATCCTTCTTCCGTCGGCCCGGGAGCAGATATTTCGGGCAGTCGTCTCCAACCGCCTGTTCGCCAACGATGCGCCCGGCATAACCGATGAGCGCGCCGGCGCTGTCGTGCAGCGGGATGGCGATTCGGTTGCGGAGCATGCCTCGGGCGCAGTAGCCAAGGCCGAAATGCGCAATCGTCGCAGGCATGAAGCCGCGACCGGACAGGTACGGGTGCGTCGGATCGAGGTGCTGGAGCGTGAACCCCAGCGGCGGGTTGATCAGAACATCAGTGTCGTCAGAATCTTCTTTGCCGGCGTCTTCGTCACGGTTAGACTGCGGCTGCTGAGAGTCGCGGGCAGTCTCCCCCTCTGTTCCGTCGACGCCCGAAGCCGTGGTGTTCGCACACCGCGGCTTCGCGGCTTTTGGAGCCGGTCGGTCGGTCGGAGCAGTGGGGTTCAGGTCGAACCATTCCGACAGTTTCACCGCCGCCTGTCGCACGTGCTGCGGGTCGGCGGGGTCAAGGCCTTCGCAATAGCAGACATAATCAATCACGTTGCCGCGGGCTTGGCAGCCGAAGCACTTGAAGATGCCGCGGGCAAGATTCACCGACAATGACGCCGTGCGAGGCTTGCCGTCGGTTCTTGCCGGGTGACGCGGCAGCGGGCACAGGCCGATGGCCTGGTCGCCCCTGATTTTCACCTCCACGCCGTAGTGGCGCAGGACGTCGAGCATGTTCACTTTCTCGCGCAACGCGCGGAAGTCGATCCATTGCGTGGGCATAACGGTCTCCTTGTTTAAAACGGGTTAAGGAAGCAGGAATCACGGGTTCCGGCGGAGCTTTAGTAATCTTCGGGCAACAGCACGGTCGTGACCGAGCCGTCCCATTCCGTGATGACGTAGAAGCGGGTGCCGACGGCGTCGCGGTAGACCGAGAACAGCCGGCCGCCGTTGACCAAGGACTGATCGTTGGCACGGCGGTCTTGTTCGCAGAGGTCGCCCCAGTCGCACGCGGCGTGACGGTAGAGGGCGCCGGAGATCGCGGCTTCGCTGAGCTTCGCGACCGCCGCGGAGGTGACGACGATGGTGCCGAGGCCGAACCTGCATTCGGCGGGAAGTACAAGACGCATATGTGGCTCCTTTCGAGCAGCAAATAAAAAAGAAAGCGGGGCCGGCGTGCGATGACGCGGGCCCCGCGGGGATCGGCAAACGACGCAAAAGGATTGACAGTACGGGGTTACGTCCCGCCTTTGGCACGCGAGGCTTCGTCGGCGGCGCGTTTGGTCTGCCAGGCGATCCACGAGTGGCAGTCGTTGGCGAGCTTGGCCAGCAGCGGCAGGTCGTTGGCGCTAAAACTCGTGGCGTCGTGCCAGACGTTCTGGTCGTCTTGGTAGGAACGGCTGAACGTCACGGAATAAAACGGTCCCTTCTGTCCGTCGTTAAGCCAGATCGCGGCCCGGATATTCCGGTACGTGATGCGGTGAACGGGCGGGCTGTTGCCGGGCGTCGCGGTGGGCGCGGCGGACGAATCGAAGTGGCGATGCGGCGGCTGCGCGGACGCAGCGGCCGCGGACTTGGTCGCGGTGCGGGCCATGATTGGCTCCTTCGAAATGAGGGAAACGGGTTCAATCCACCGGGACATCGGTCTCGGCGGATACGGCCGGCGGAATGCCGGCCTTCAAGATCGCGTCGGCAGTTTTGAAGATGCGTTGGACGCTTCTGTCAGGAATGACGTCCGACTTGTACCAGTGCTGGATATAGCCGCGGCTGTGGTCCTCACCCGGCATACCGAGCGAGGCGCAGCACAGCAGCGCCACACATTCGGCCTCGACCTCGCGCAGGTCTTTGGGCGTGCGTTCATCTCTGTCGCTCAGGCCTATGCTCTCGGCCGTGTGACCGAGCAGGACGTGGGTGACTTCGTGCAGCAGCGTGCGGTG
>DASVSS010000106.1:0-4330 GCA_036387945.1 Tepidisphaeraceae bacterium
CGCCATGGCCGTGGCCCATCAGGTGCGCGACCACCGCCCGCCCGATGCGTCCGCTGCCGCCGGTGACGACTACTTTCATGAAACCGACTCCATTGCGCGACGACGTTTCGATCCCTCTGCCGGCCCGTCCGCTTCAGCGAACTTCACGCCGAAGCGTGCCAGAAGCCCCGCCGAGTTGTCGTGGTAAAGCTTCTGCAACACCTCGTCCGGCAGCGCCAGGCCGCGGATCGTAGGCTGCTGGTCTTGCGGCGCGTCGGGGTCGGCGATCGGGCTGGGCCCGACGTACGCGGTCTCCCACAACTTGCGATGACACCACAGGCGAGAGGCGAGGAAATCGAACTGCCGCGCGTCGCCGCTGACCTGGTCGCTGCCCCACAGCAGGCGGTCGGCGTTGCGGATGACGAACTCGCGCATCGCGTCGCGCCGGCGCGAGACTTCGCGCACCATCCAGCGCGTGGCCGAGAGATCGAGATGCAGATTCGGGTGCGCGTCGAGCAGGTGCTGCAGCCGCGCGGGGTTCTCCGGGTTGCCGCCGAGGTGGGCGCCGACCCAGACGCGGTCGCGGCGGGCGTGGAGCTGCTCTTCCCAGATGCGGTAGTGCGTTTCGCGGTCGCCGAAGCGGGCGTGATCGGTGTACCGCGTCGCGTACCAGGTGTCGGGATCGCCGACGTGCGACATCAGGATCATGTCGCGCGCGACGGCTTCGTCCATGATCTTCTGAATGCCCGGGTGCTCGAGCGAGTACCCGCGCGCCGCCATCGTGCCGGGGGCCATGTGGAACTTGATGATGCGGCTGCCGAGGTTGTAAAACGCCTCAAGCCGCCGCAGCCACTCGTCCACCCAGTAGGGCCCGGCGTCGCCCCACTTGGGGATGGCGATGAACTGCACTTTGCCCGGCAGCGCGCGCTGTACGCCCAGGGCTTCTTCCAGCGGCGTCATGGTGATGAACGCATCAATGCCGTAATGGCGATTGGTAGCCTGCCAGTCCTTCAAATGCCGGTGGGCAAAAAGGTGGGTGTGGAAATCGATCACCGCCCCCCGCACCTTCGGCCGCGGTAGGGGCCGGCGGAAATCGAGGCCGGTGCGGTTGTAATCGTTCACCTTCGGCGGCGTGAAGAGATCGATCGGCGGCGGGATCGGCGAAGAAGCAGCGACGGTCATGCGAGCGGCATCATAAGCGCAACGCCCCTCCGGTTCCTCCCCCTCTAGGGGAGGCTAGGCGGGGCGGCCTCTGACCTGCAACAGCGGCTCGCTGACGCCTAAGAACCAAACCCCTCGCCCGGTACTCCGGGAGAGGGTAGGGAGAGGGCCCAGTGCGTCTAGGCGCTTTGTTGCGATGAGGCATCTGCCCGCCCCCACCTAACCTCCCCCGCAGGGGAGGGACCAGAAAGGCGTTTGGTTGCGATGAGGCGGCGGGCCGCCCCTACCTAGCCTCCCCCGGAGGGGCGCTTCATCGCGTGCGGCCGGCCTCACCTAGTCCGCAATGAAGCCTTAGCCGCGCAGGATCCAGCCGATGAGCTCCTTCATCGACGCCGGCCGGCCGACGAGGAGGAAGCCGGCGCGGAAGACGCGGCCGGCGATCCACACCAGCACGAGCATCGCCAGCGTGCTGCTCAAGGCCGCCCCCGCGAGGTGCCACCACGGCATCGCCGGGGGCACGCCGATGCGCATCATCGCCACCATCGGCGCCGAGAACGGGAAGAACGTGCCGATCTGCGCCACCGTGCCGTGCGGGCTGCTGAGGATCGGGCCCATCAAAAACATCGGCATCACGACGATCAGCATCATCGGCGTGACCAGCGCCTGCGCTTCCTTGATGTTGGTGGCCGCCGCGCCGGCGACGACGAACATCGCGCCGTACATCAGGCCCGCGACGACCACGAACACCACGAACCACACCAGGATCGCGGGCGTGAGCAGGTGGATCACCCCGGCCTGCTGCGCCAGCACTGCGGCCCCGATGACGTAAATCGCCCCGAGCGTGAGCGACGTCGCCACGCCGCCGAGCAGCTTGCCGAGCATGAGCGCGAACGGAGACACGCTGCCGAGCAGCACCTCGCCGATGCGCAATTGCTTTTCCTCGATGATGTTGGTCGTCAGCGGGCTTGCGCCAACGAGCACGACGATGAGCATGAGCATCACCATCACCACCGGCAGGGCGGCGAGGACGAGCTCGTTCTTGCGCGGCTCGAACGTCACGCGGCCGCTCTCGTCCCGCGACGCCAGCCCGCGCGGCACGACGAGCGTGCCGAGCAGATCGGTGACGGCCTTGACCTCTTCCGCCGGCCGCCCCAGCCGGGCGGCGACGACGTCCCGCTCAAGGGCGGATTCGACGAAGTCGCGCAGCTCCACGAACGTCGGGCGGTTGCTGCTGTAATAAATCAACGTATCAGGGTCGGGCCGGGCGGCGTTGTCGCCATCGCTGTTGCCTGCAACGGGCGATGTCGCGGGCGACGTGGCAGGCGTCGACGGCGCGGTTTTCCCACGCAGCGCGTCGGGGCCGATCTCGACTGTCGCGAACAATTCCCCGTCGCGCACGCGCTGCGACATCGCCACCCGCGTGGCGTCGAGCTCACCGCCGGCGTCGACAACCTCGATCACGAACCCCGCGCGCGGCCCGCCCGTCGCGGACGCCGGCCGTTGGCTTTGCCGCGTCGTCGCCTCCTGCAGCACGCGCGCCAACGGCGCCCCGGGCGTGCGGTCGAGGACGGCCACCTTCCGCACATCCTGATCGACCAGGTGCTGCGTCAACTGCTGCAGCACCGCTCCCCCGGCCATTAGAAACGGCATGAGAATCACGCCGAGGATGAACCCCTTCGTGCGCACAGTGGCGAAATACTCGCGCACGGCGATGACGAGCGTCTTGCTCATACGCATGCCCTCCGGTTCCTCTCGCTGCGGGGGAGGTCAGGGGGAGGCGGCGGACGCCTTACAGCAGTGGAGCGCCAATCCGGTCCCTCCCCTGCGGGGGAGGCTAGGTGGGGGCGGTCGGCCGCGTCATCGCAATCAAACCCTTCTACGCTAGGCCCTCTCCCTACCCTCTCCCGGAGTACCGGGCGAGGGGTTTGGTTCTTGGGCGTCAGCGAGCCGCTGTTGCAGGTCAGTGAAGTTTGATCGATCACGCCACCGCTCCCGCCATCGCGCGGGCAGCGGCTTCCTGGCCTGGCGCGGCGATGCGGACGAAAATATCCTGCAAGCTCGGGTGCGCCAGCTCGAACAGTTCCACGCGCCCGACCCCGGCGAGGCGCAGCAGCACCTGCTGCGGGTCGACCCCGGGGGCGACGTGCAATTCCTGGTACTGCCCGAAATCGGTCATGCCGGCGGCGAGATCGTCGGGCACGCGGGCGCCGCCGAGGCGCACACGGATCGTGTCGGCGCCGTAGTTGCGGCGGATCGCCTCCAGCGGGCCGTCGAGCACTTTTCGGCCGTTGAAGATCATCACGATCGAGTCGCACATCTTCTCCGCCGTCGCCATGTCGTGCGTGCTGAACAGCACCGTCGTGCCCTGCCCGCGCAGCCGCAGGATCGCGTCGCGGAGCACGACGGCGTTAACCGGATCGAGCCCGCTGAACGGCTCGTCGAGCAGCACCAGCTTCGGCCGCGAAATCAGCACCGCGATGAGCTGCACCTTTTGCGTCTGGCCCTTCGACAGCGTCTGCACGCGCCGCCGCGCAAAGCCGTCGAGCTGCATCAGGTTCAGCCAGTCGGAGATTTCGCCTTTGGTGGGCTTGTGCCCTTTCAGGCGCGACAGGTAGACGAGCGTTTCGTCGACGCGCATGTGCTTGTAGAGCATGCGCTCTTCCGGCAGGTACCCCACGCGGTCGTCCGCCGGCCCGTGCCGCTCGCGGCCGAGCACGACGACGCGGCCGCTGTCGGGGGCGTAAATCCGCATGATCATCCGCAGCGTCGTCGTCTTCCCGCTGCCGTTGGGACCGATGAACCCGCACAACGCCCCGTCGTCGATCGACAACGTCAGCCCCTCGACGGCGACAAAGTCACCGAAGGTCTTGCGGACGTTATCGAGCTCGATAGCGGGCATACGGGGGGAAGGGGTGAGGGGTTAGGGGTTGGGGGTTAGGGAAGAGAAATACGGTCTTTGCATTTCCTCACCCCTTACCCCTAACCCCGTCCCCTCTCAGCGTGCCTGGTTGAACGGGACGTCGAAGCGCTTGCCGTCCTGGACGATCTCGATCTTGTTCACCAGCACCGGCTCCCGGTTGAAGAGTTTGCCGTTGCTGGTGGGGAACGACCCGCCGGCGTCGTTGTAGATCGCCTGGAACGGGATGCCGACGATCTTCTTGGCCGGCAGCGTGGGGAGGAAGACGACGTA
>DASVSS010000107.1:0-1687 GCA_036387945.1 Tepidisphaeraceae bacterium
CCTTTAAGGAAAGCCCCAGTGCGGTTACGCTCCCGCGCACAAGGGAAACAGGGAATAGGCCCGCACATCTCGCATGGTAAAAACGACTCTCCTCACCCTCGCGGCGCTGGGCCTGTGCGTGCTCCCGGCCGCGGCGCAGGACATTTCACAAGGCGGCCCGCAAGGCGGTGCGCAGGACGCGCCGTCGACGCTGCCGACGCTACCCGCCCTCGACGATGCGTCGGGATCGCAGATGCTCTCGGCCCAGGATTCGTTCGAGCTGCGGGAATTGCGCTTCACGGGCAACACCGCCTTCACGCGGGAGCAGCTTCTCGACGCCTCGCTCGATCTCGGCGTGCCGGGCGGGCCGGTCGACGCCAACGTCAGGCGCGTGCGCGACCTCGTCGGCAAGCCCGTCACGCTTGAAGAACTCGAACAGGCGCGCGTCGCGGTCACTCTGCTGTACGTCAACGCCGGCTACATCAACAGCGGCGCGGTGCTAGACGACCAGCCCGTGGGCGACGGGGCGGTGGTGCTGCGCGTCATTGAAGGCAAGCTCACCGACGTGAACATCAGCGGCAACAAGCGGCTGCGCGGCGCGTACCTCAAGCCCCGCATTGAAAGGGCCGGTGGCCCGCCGCTGAAGCTCGGCGAGCTGCGCGACGGACTCGAGCTGCTGCGCCAGAACCCGAACATCGAGCAGATCAACGCCGAGCTTCGCCCCGGGGCCGAGCTCGGCGAAAGCGCCCTCGACGTGCGCGTGACCGAAAAAGACACCTTCGAGCTCGGCGTCATCTTCGACAACCACCGCTCGCCGAGCGTGGGGGCCGAGCGCGTCAGCGCGTACGTCGCCCACGGCAACTTACTGGGCCTGGGCGACAGCTTCCGCGCCCAGGCAGCGCTGACCGACGGCGGGTTCGATGAGTTCGACGTCATCGGCGGCAACAACGGCGGCAACCCGTTCGGGAGCTGGCCGGAACTCTTCTTCGATTACACGATCCCCATTACGCCGATCGACACCACGCTCACGCTGAGCTACCAGAAGACCGACTCGACGGTTTTCGAGGAAGAGTTCGCCGACCTCGACATCCAGAGCGAGCTCGAAAGCTATGGCATCACGCTCCGCCAGCCGATCTACCGCACGCCGGCGAGTGAGTTCGCGATCTTCCTCTCCGGCAACGTCAAGCGCAACGAGACGTCGCTGCTCGGCGAGCCGTTCAGCTTCTCGCCTGGTGCGCAGAACGGCGAGAGCAATTCCACGGTCATCCGCTTCGGGCAGGAATACTTCTACCGCGACGTCGACCAGGCGGTCGCGCTGCGCAGCAGCTTTACCTTCGGCGTCGACGCCTTCGATTCCACCGTCAACCCCGGCACGACTGCCGACAGCCAGTTCTGGGCCTGGCTGGGACAGGCGCAGTACGTCCGCCGGCTCAACAACCGCGGGTGGCAGGGCGTGGGGCGCGTGGCGATGCAGTTCACCGATCAACCCTTGCTGGCGATCGAGCAGTTCAGCGTCGGCGGCGTCGACACCGTGCGCGGGTACCGCGAAAACACCTTCGTGCGCGACAACGGCATCGCCGCCAGCCTCGAGCTGCGCGTGCCGATCTACGTCAGCGCGGCGCGGCAGATCGAGGTGCAGCTCGTGCCGTTTATCGACGCCGGCTACGCCTACAACCACGACGACACACCGGATTTCGAAATCCTCACC
>DASVSS010000108.1:0-15901 GCA_036387945.1 Tepidisphaeraceae bacterium
GTAGAACTGGTCGGTCAGGCAGGTGATAAAAAGAGCGACTTGGTGGGCCATTTCGTGGTAGTGTAGAACCGTAAGCGAAAACGGGGCGTAACGAATGCATACTTCCAGCCGCCACAGGCAATATAGCGTGCTGCGCTGGCGATGCGAGGCAGGACGGATGAACCTTATGGATATCGCGGCACCCCGGCTCGCTACGCGCGGCCTGACGATCGTCTGCACCGCTCTGCTCGCCGCCCCGGCCCTGGCGGTGGTGCGGCATCCCGACGCCTACGAAAGCTCCACCGGCGACCCGACCGGCCCGCAACCGACGTGGTTCGCCCGCTGGGACGACGACGCCAGTGCCGTCGCGGTCGGCCCCAACCACATTCTGACGACGCGCCATCAGGGCGGCGGGGTTGGCAGCACGGTCGTTTTCCCGACGATCAACGTTCCGCCCGGCGGCAATACCGGGACATATGTCGCAACGGCCGAAACGATCCTCGGGCCGGATCTGCGGCTGGTGACCATCAGCGGCACGCTCAGCAGCTATGCATCGGTCTACGACGGCCCCGTTCTGGGCAGCAGCATTGTACTCGGGGGATTCGGCGCCCAGCGCGTCAGCGACCGTGTTGAGGGCAACAACGTCCTCACCGGCTATATCACGAACTACAACGCGCTCACGACCGTCACGCAGAACAACAACCCGTTGCTGCTGGGCGCGAACCGCGTCGAAAGCGAAATCATCGACGAAGGCACGCCGTACTTGGTCGCCGATTTCGACGCCCCCGATCAGGCCCCGTACTCGGGCGTATTCCTGCCGCCGACGAACAAAGTGAACCACGAAGCGAGCATCGGCGTGGCCGACTCCGGCGGTGGATGGTTCTTCAACGACAACGGCACGTGGAAGCTCGTGGGCGTCAACGCCTTCGCCGACTTGGAGAATAATCTCTCGACGGCACCGTTCTACACCACGCGCGACGTCAACGGCGTGCTGACCGATTTCCCGGCGCTGGTCGGCGCGGTCGACGTGCGTCCCTCCGCCGGCACGATCAACAGCCTCATCCCCGAGCCGGCGACGCTGTCACTGCTGGCGCTGGGCGCGATGGGCCTCGTGCGCCGCCGTCGCTGAAGACCATCGCCGGGTAAAACCTCAACGGCACCGTTGCCGCCCTAAAAGCGCGTCGATCGCTTACGATCCGCCCATGCCCGTTCTCGACCCCGCCCGCACCGTTGCCGAATTGAAGGAGTTACGCGCCCTCACTGGCGACGAGCGCGGCGCGCAGCGCGTCGCGTTCACCGACACCTGGGCGCGCGGCCGCGCGTGGCTGCGCGAAAAGCTCGCCGCGCTGCCGGTGGACGTGAAAACCGATCCCGCCGGCAATTTGTGGGCGACCCTCGCGGGCAAGAGCGACAAGGCCCTCGTGATCGGGGGCCATACCGACAGCGTGCCCGACGGCGGCTGGCTCGACGGGTGCCTCAACGTCCTCGCCGGCCTGGAAGTGCTACGCCGCATCGCCGCCCAAGGTACGCCGCCGGTCACCGTGCGGCTGGTCGACTGGTGCGACGAAGAAGGCGCACGTTTCGGCCGCAGCCTGTTCGGCAGCAGCGCCGCCAGCGGCTCGCTCGTGCCTGACGACGTACGCGATCTCGTCGATAAGGACGGCATCAAGCTCTCCGAAGCGGCGCGCCAGCACGGGATCGAAATGCACCTGGCGCTCGAGGCGCGCTTTGAGTTGCAGAAGGCCGCCGCCTATCTCGAGCTGCACATCGAGCAGGGCCCGGTGCTCGAAGGCCTCGGCCTGCCGATGGGCGTGGTGCTGGGCACGTTCGGCGTAGAGCGGTCGCTAGTCACATTCACCGGCCAAGCCGCCCACAGCGGCAGCACGCCGATGGACCGCCGCCGCGACGCCCTCGCGGGCGTGAGCCGTCTGCACCTTGCCGTGCGCGACATCGCCGCGGCACAGGGGGGCGTTTGCACGGTTGGCAGCGCGGTCGTCAAGCCCGGCATCGTGACGGCCGTTGCCGGTGAAGCCACGATGACGCTCGACCAGCGCAACCTCGACGCCGCCAAGCTCGCCGCCATGTACCGCGACGCGCAGCAGGCGAGTGAGGCCATCGCCCGGGAAGAGAAAATCGAAGTCGCGTGGAAATCGATCTGGCGCATTCAGCCGTTCCCGTTCCACCCGCACCTGATCGATCTCGGCGACGCGGCGATCAAGGACGTGTGCGGCCAAAGCCACCGCCTGCCCAGCGGCCCCCTGCACGACGCCGCCGAAGTCTGCCGCAGCGGCGTGCCGACGGTGATGCTGTTCGTGCAAAGCCTGGGCGGCATCAGCCACAACCGGATCGAGGACACCAAGCCCGAGCACCTCGAATTATCCGTCCGCGCGCTCGACCGCTTGGCCGATGCGGCGATGGAGTGGATTCAGTCGCAGTAGCCGCGCCCCGACCGGTTGACCACGCCCCCTCGCACGGTGGTGAACTGATTGTCATCTAAATTTTTGCACGTCCCGGCTTTGTGCTCGTCCTACGATCGGGAAACGTCGCACGGCAGGGTAGGAGGTCTACTCGCCCGCGGCGGATTCAGGCTGAAGGAGCCTTCTCATGAAAACCGCAATGCTCACCGTTCCCGCGTTGGCCTTGGCAATGCTTATCGGCGCCGGCTGTAAATCCGGCCGCGAGCCCGGGGTCAAGACTAACAAGCTCCAGCAATACACCACCGTCGCCGCCGACGTGGAAACGACCGCCCGCGCGGCCCAGCAGGTCTTCCAGGAAGAGAAGCTGATGAACGTCGGTGAAGTCATGGCCACCCGCGCCGACGGCAACGTCACCGCGAAAAAGGCCGACGGCACCGAGGTCTATGCCAAGGTGACCCGCGAGACCGAAACCAGCAGCGTGGTGACCGTCCGCGTCGGCAAGCTCGGCGACCAGAAGCTTGGCGCCGAATACGCCGCGAAGATCAAACGCGCGGCCGAAGGCATGGGCACCGGTTCAGGCAGCATGAGCCCGAGCACGATGCGCTCGGACATGCGCTAACCGCCTTCACGGCCCGATCGATGTAATCAACCGACCGCGGGCGGCCGCAAGGCCGCCCGCGGTTCTTTTGATAAATGCGGAATCGTTTCTTTCGCGCAGCCGGGTGCGGCACATCGGACGCTCAGAGTGCATAACACGCTCTAGTCCACCATCGCCAGCTTCTGCTGCGCCGCGGCGAAGCCGGGCTTGCACTCAAGAGCACGGCGGTAATAGAAGTGCGCCAGGTCGCGCCGGCCGAGCTGTTCGTACACGCTGGCGATGTTGTAGTTCACTTCGTGCGGTTCCAGCACCGCCGACATCTGCCCGACGGCGGCGTCGACCTGGTTGCGGCGGACGAGCATGAGGCCGTAGTTGATGCGCACGAGCGAGCCGCCGGGGTGTTTTCGGATGCCGTCGAGATAAGTCTTTTCGGCCTCAGCGGCTTGGCCGGCGAGTTCCAGGCAGTAGCCGAGGGTGCCGAACGCATCCGCCGAGCCGTTCGTGGCGTGGACATAGCGGCGGAACGTCTCGGCCGCGGAGGCCAGTTGGTCGGCCTTCACCTGGGCCAGCCCGAGTTTTTTCAGCACGGCGGGGTCGTCGGGGCGGGCTTTGAGGGCCTTGGCGTACTGCTCCGCCGCCTGATGCGCCTGCCCGCGGGTGAGGGCCAAATCGCCGGCGGCGATGTACGTTTCGGCGCGGATCTGCGGCGTGGGCGCTTCGGCGATTGAGCTCGTATCCGTCGGTGCGCGCTCGACTTGCGAGCCTTTATCCGATCCACAGCCGCCGGCCAGCGTCGAAAGTACGGTCCCGACGAAAACGATCTTGATATGGGTCACGGCGAATTCATCGGCACAACGCAATTGCCGGCGTGAAGCGTTTGGGCAATCCGGAAGTCGAACGGTCGAAAAGTATTGCACAGAAATGAAAAAAATTTGTTATAACTTTATCGGGTCTGATAACTCCTTACTGATGTAGTTAGGTGCAGTTCGGCTGAGTCTGCTTCCGGGAGACGTGCGATGATGTTGCGCAGGTTGTTGATTGTCGCGGCCACAGTGACGTGCGTGAATGCGGTCGTTGAGGCGCAGGCCCCTGCCTCGCTCGGCGACGGCCCGGCGACGCGGGACGCCGAGCGTTCCGGAGATCGTCCGCGTGCGTCGAGCCCTTACTGGAATGGCGGCAGCTCCGATGCCGGGTCGGATCTGCCGGCCACCGACATCCGCGCCGTCGCCCCCGCCCGGGCCGCGGCCGTGGCGTCGCGGTGGACGTACAACCAATTGCTCGTCGACCTCGGCCGCGCGACGCGCATGCTGAGTCAGGAATTCGAGGGACGTGAAGACTTCCGCCGCGCCCTCGCGGACGAAAAATCGGCCTACGACGCGATGGCCGAGGCCCGCCGCCGCGTGCTCGAGCCGCTCGGCCGCAACGACGCCTATATCGCCGCTGAATCGCTGCGGATGAACCTCACCGAGCAGATCAAGGACGCCCACGACCGGCCGAAGCCCGATTTCCAGCAGATCGACGCGATGGCCAAGCTGAAGCTTTCGTACGTCGCCGAGAACCGCAAGCTCGAGCAGGACGCGCTCGAGCGCGACGCCGATTACCAGTCGGCCCGCGGCCGCTACCTCACCGCCGCCACGGCCGTGCAGCAGCAACGACAGTCGGTGGCACTGATGATCGCCAAGGACGACGAGCTGCGCCAGCTCCGCCGGCAGGTGGCCGAGAGCCGCATCAACAAGCTCGCCAGCGCCGCGTACCTCAGCAGCACGATCCGCGCCCGCGACATCTCCCTCGATTACGCCAGCTTCTATCGCCGCAGCGGGTACCTCAACAACAACTACGGCGGCTACGTCAACGGTTTCCAACCCTTCGGCTACGGCTCGGGGTACGGGTACGGGGGCGGGGTTCGGTACTGATTTCTCGCGCCCGTCTCTCACGCTCGGGTTTGCGGGCGTCATCAGATCGTAATACGCGTGGCCTGGTCGCTTAAGCGACCAGGCCGCTTTTATTTGCGGATCGCCCGGGCGTGCGTAACGCGTGTTGTCGCTTTGATCGCGGTTGCCCCGTGTGGCGCGGGCCGTTATCGTCGCGTGCCATATGATGCGACGTGCCGGGCCCTTATTGATCGCCGTTCTTTGGACGGCCCGCTTCGCCGTCGCGCAGGAGTCCTTCGACACCGTTTACGCCCCGCCCGCCCTGCCGTCGGAGCAGGACGGCATCAATCGCGGCGGCGTGCATCTGGATTTCGCCGTCACCTACCTCACCGATTACGTCTTCCGCGGGGTGGAGATTTTCGAGGTCGGCGGCTCGGAAGACCGCCTGAATCTGCAACTGGACACGAAAGTCAGCTTCGATCTCGGCAAGCTGCCGCACCCGTTCGTGAACGTGTTCGTCAACATCGCCGAGGACGACCCGATCTCGGATTTCCAGGAAATCCGCCCGGTCGTGGGTTTCGACTGGCTCATCAAGCCGATTTTGTTCAGCTTCGGGCACATCAATTACCTTTACCCCGACCGCGACGCACAGGAGACGAGCGAGATTTTCGTGCAGATCGGGCTGGACGAAAATTCCCTTTTCCGCGGCCGTCCGGTGCCCACGCCGTACGTCTTTGCGGCTTACGACTACGACCTGTACGAAGGGCTCTACCTCGAAGGCGGCGTGAGGTACCGCATGCCGTTCGAAGACCTGGGCCTGACGCTGACGGCCATCGGGAAAGTCGCCTACGTCAACAGCTACAACGCCGTGATCACCGGCGAGACCGGCCTGCTGCTGCCGGGGGTGTTTACGAACGAAGACACCGAAGGCGACGACGTCAGCGGCTTTCAGCGCTTCGAGATCGGCCTGATCGGCGAGTACTCGCTCAACCGGCTGTTCAAAGTCTCCACCCGCTACGGCGACTGGAGCGTCGCCGGGTACGTCTTCTACACCGACAGCATCGAGAACGACATCCGCGTCGACACCCAGATCTGGGGCGGCGCGGGCCTGACATTTCATTACTAGGGCCGGTCCGGCAAGTCGTGGCAGCGGGGAGAATCAGACCGCTTATCCTTCATCGAAGCTCACGAGCTTGAGCAGCACGCGCCGTTCGCGCGGGCCATCGAATTCGCAGAGGTAAATCCCCTGCCAGCGACCGAGCTGCAGGCGGCCCTGTTCGATCAGGACGGTGACCGACTGCCCCACGAGCGATGCCTTGAGGTGGGAATCGCTGTTGCCTTCGTCGTGCTGGTAATACGTCTCGTTCTGGGGGATCAGCGTTTCGAGCTTGCGCAGCAAATCCGTTTTCACGTCCGGGTCGGCGTTCTCGTTGATAGTGATCGCCGCGGTGGTGTGCGCGACGAACACGACCGCCATCCCGCTGCCGACCCCGGCCGAGGTAACGCCCTGCTGCACGCGGGCGGTCAGCTCGACCATTTCGTTACGGTGCTGCGTCTGGAAAGTGACGTGATCGAGTTTGATGCCGCGCATGTGGAAATCTCCGTTACTGATCTTATCCATCGTGTCGGCCCACGCACCGGGCCGAGGGAGTGCGCGGGTTCCGAAATCCGGCACGCCGGGTCGCGCTTGGGATACCATCGCCGGGTGCCACGGTTTGGTACGCCCGGCCGTGGCGCCGCTTCGTGCACGTTGGCGCGGTCTTAGGCACCACGACCCGGAGTACCGGATTGTGGCACCCAAATGCTGAGGGACCCCGACGCGATCCCGCTTATTGGTCGGGGCGGGAAAGACCTCGTAAGGGGCCGTCAGGGTGCGTCGCACTGCACCGCGGCGGTTCTGCCGGTACAATCCCCCCGTGCCGCCCGACGCCTTGTCCTTGACCGCCGATATTCTTGCCGACTTTTGGTCGCGGCTGACCGAGGCCACGGGGCAGGTGGATCACCCGTTCCGTACGGCGGCCTTCGCCACGGTGGCGGTCGATGGGGCGGTGACGGCGCGCACGATCGTCGTGCGCTATGTGCAGCGCGAGGCGGCGGCCGTGACGTTTCATACCGACCGCCGCAGCGCGAAGTTCACCGCCCTGCAGGCCGACCCGCGGTGCGCGTTTTTGTTTTACGACGCCGCCGACAAACTGCAGGCGCGACTCACCGCCCGGGCGACGTTGCACACTGACGACCCGATCGCCGACGACCTCTGGGTCGCCACGCCGCCGGCGTCACGGGGGCCGTATGCATCGCCGCTGGCGCCGGGGACGGCGCTCACAGAGTTGCCCGTCGCCCCGCCGCCGCCTGTCGGCGACGGCCGCGCCCAGTTCGTCGCCGTGCGGTGCACGGTGCTGGCGATCGACTGGCTGCACCTTCACAAGGCGGCCCACCGCCGGGTGAAGTTCGACCTGCGGCAGGGCACAGTCGCGTCACAGATCGTCGCCCCCTGAGCGGGCGCTAACGAGGGGGCGAAACAATGACGCCAGCACGCGCGACAGATACGGCCGTTTCCTACGAGCCTGCGCTGACGGTCCGGCAACGCCCGCCCCGATGGCGCGCGCCGGTGGGGGCGGCGTTAAAGGTGCTGCTCTTCCTGGCGCTCAGCGCCGCGATCGGGCTGGCGGCATTCCGCCTGTTCGATCGCAACAACGCCCAACCTTCGTTCTATCACCCCGACGAGCCGGGGAAAGTCGCCCAGCTTATGAGCGACGGGCGGAACTTCCGCCACCCGCAGCTCATGCTCGAGACGGCAAAGCTATGGATCGGGTGGCGCGGCGCGTCTCTGTCGGACCAAACAGCGGTGCTTGCCGCGGGCCGATCCGGATCGGCGTCGCTGGCGGCGGCGGCGGTGGTGCTGATGGCCTGGGCGGGTTTCGCCGCGGCGGGATGGACGGGCTTCATTTTAGTCGCCATCACCGGCGGGCTCTGCCCGGCGCTGCTGTCGCACGCGCGCTATCTCAAGGAAGAGCCCGCCCTGGTCTGCGGTTTTGCCGCCGTGCTGTGCATGGGGGCGGTCCTCTGCCGCCGGCGATGGCACTGGTCGGTCACGCTGCTGCTGGCGTTGCTGCTGGGCGCCGCGTGCGGGGTGGCGGCGTCGGGCAAGTACGCCGGCGCGATCACCCTCGGCCCCGCGGTGCTGCTGGCGGTGGCCAAGACCTGGCGGCGATGGTGGCTGACGATCCCCATGCCGCTGCTGGTGTGCGCCGGCGCGGCGCTGTCGTGGTCGCAGATCAACTACCGCGCGATCGAAGAATGGGAGCAATTCCGCTACAGCTTCAACGGCGAGTTCGAGCACAGCATGAGCGACCACTTCGGCATCGCGATGCCGAAGCCGAACGCCTACTTTCTCGACGAGATGCTCAAGGAAGCGATGCCGCACGCGATCTGGCTGGCGGCGATCGCGCCGATCGCCGTGCTGCTGCAGCGCCGCCTGCCGTGGGCGAGCGTGTTCGTCGTCGTCGTCGGCGTCACCTACCTGGCGGCGCTGTGTTACAGCGTGATCCCGTTCTACCGCTACGTTTTGCCGGTGACGCTGTGCCTTTACACGCTGGCGGGTTTATCGGCAGCATGGCTGGTGCATGCCATGGGCGCCCCCAGGCTAGTGCACGCCGCGGCGGTTGTCGCCGTCGCGGGCACGCTTGCGTTCGTGCAGTGGCGGCGCGTGGAAAATTATGACAATCAGTTCGTCCACGATTCGCGCGACGCGCTGCGCGCCTGGGTGAACGCGAACGTGCCCGAGGGCACGCGCATCACCGCCGACGGGTACACCCTGCTCGACGGCCGCTTCGGCATGCCGGGATACACGACCCACGCGCAAGTGTTCCGCAGCCGCAACGCCGACAGCTTCGGCACGCTGCGCCAACTCCGCCGCCTCGGCGTGAAATACGTCGCCGTCGCGAGCATGACGTATGACCGCTACCTCAACCCGCACACGATCCCCGATCCCGCCACCTTCGGCGCGAGCATGGAATACGAGCGGGCCCGTCTGTTCTACGCCGAGCTGTTCAACGGCTATCCGGTGGCGTGGTCGCAAACGGCGCAGCACCGGATGCAGGTATTTACGAATCCGGACATTACTGTCTACCGGATCGACCAGGGCCCGGTGCAAAGGCAGCAGTAATCGGCCAGCAGGTCGAAGGCTCGCCGAATTCGCTTCCTTTTTCCGGTTTATTCCCACCCGGGAGACCAGATGGGGGCGGCCTTCAACATGTAACAGCGGCTTGCTCCCGCCCGAGAACCAAACCCCTTGCCCGGTACTCCGGGAGAGGGTAGGGAGAGGGCCGGAGCGTCTAGGCGTTTGATTGCGATGAGGCACCGCACCGCCCCGCCCCAACCTACCCTCCCCCGGACGGGGAGGAATCAGACATTGGCGTTTCATGGGATGAGCACCCGCCCCCACCTAAGCTCCTCTGCAGGGGAGGGACCGGAGTGGGCGCTTGATGGCGATGAGGCGGCCGCCGTGCGCTGCGGTCGCGCCGGGCTTCGGCGTTACTTCGACGCCTTGCCGAGTTTTTCCTGCACCTTGCCGACGGCTTTTTGCACTTTGCCCTTGCCCTGCTGGCTGGGTTTGTCGCGTGCGGCGCCGACGATGTCGTTCACTTTGCCCTTGAGTTGCTTGGCCTTACCGGCGAGAGAATCTTCAGTGCCCATGACGTGTGTCTCCTAACATTTCCGAGCCGACCCGCCGCCCGACAGCCGGGTGGCGTCTAATGCGAATATTAAACTTCCGATCGCCGCGTGGGCATCGGGGTTTGTCCCTCGCAGTCCATTCCCTGGCGATCGGATGAGCCGGCCGTTCACAGGCGGTTTGTCGCTTCGCGGGCGAGGTGCGTGAAGGCGTCGCCGCGCGCCTCGAAGTTGACGAACTGGTCGTAGCTCGCCGTGCCCGGCGATAGCAGCACGGTGTCGCCCCGCCCCGCCAGCGCCGCGGCACGCGCGACGGCGGCGGCGAGAGTGTCGACGTGCTCTGCATTGCCGCCGCAGCGTTGCGCGACGTCGGGGCCGATCTCGCCGATCGTCAGCACGCGCTTGCACCGCGCCGCCAGATGGGCGCCCATCGCTTCCCACGATAACCCTTCCTTGCGGCTGCCGCCGACGATCTGAATCACCGTGCCGGCCGGGAAGGCGTCGCAGGCGATCATCGCCGCTTCGGGGATCGTGGCGATCGAGTCGTTGACCCATTGCACGCCGCCGGATTCGTGAACCACCTGCAACCGGTGCGGCAGGCCGGCAAACGAACGCAGCGCGTCTTGGGCGTCGTTCCATGTCAAGAAGGCGGGCGATTCCACTGCCAGAAACGCCGCCTGCGCATTCACCGCGTTGTGCGCCCCCGGCACCGCCAGCGTGAACGGCGGCAGCGCGCTGTCGGGATACTCCCGCACCTCCACCCCCGCCGGCGTGGCGAAAGTGCGGGACATCGCGTCGCCCCGCCGCACGAGCCGCGCGCCCGGCCGTTGGAAGCGCGTGATGTTGCGCTTGGCGTCAAGATACGCCTCGGCCGATCCGTGCCAGTCGAGGTGGTCCTGCCCGAGCATCGTCACCACCGCGACCGCCGGTGACCACTCGCGCTTGCCGAGCCAGTGCATCATGAAGCTCGAGAGCTCGAGCACCACGAGGCCGCCCGAGTGGTTGATCTCGTCGATCTGCCCCAGCAATGATTTGCCGATGTTCCCACCGAAAAAGCACGGCCGCCGGCCCTGCAGGAGGTGCGCGATCATCGCCGACGTGGTCGATTTGCCTTTCGTCCCCGTGACGCCGACGACCGGCACGGCGCAGCGCTCGACGAACAGGCCGATCTCCGTCGTAACCGCCACGCCCCCGGCTTCGGCGGCCAGCAGCATCGGGTGTGACGGCTTCACCGCCGGCGACGCGACCACCAGATCCGCCTGCGTAAAGTCGCTCTCGCGCTGTTCATTCTGGCCAAGGCGGAACGCGATCGGCAATCCGTCGAGTTGCTTCACGCTCGCCGCCAGCTTCGCCGCGTCGTCACGATCGACGACCGTGACGCGCGCGCCCTGCCCGCACAGCCACCGCGCCGCCGCGATCCCCCCGCCGAACCGGCCGAGGCCGAGAAGGGTGACGCGTTTTCCGTAGAGGTTCACGCCCACGTCGCGACCTTCAGCCCGGCGACCGGCCGGAAATCGACGACGTTCCGCGTCACGAGCGTCGCGCCGCGTGTCAGAGCGACGGCGGCGATCTTCAAGTCCGTCGAGCCGAGGCGGCGGTATGTTTTCCGCAACGCCTGCCAGCGTGTCGCCGCTTCGGCATCGAAGGGCAGAATCGGCATTCGACAATAGCGATGCTGCATCATCTGCAGGCGAGCGTAACCCGCAGTGAGGTCGTTTACTGTTTTGGCCGACGCGATGAAAGCGAGCCAGCCACGCATCTGCTCTTCGTAAGTGATGATCGTCGTACGGACGTCGGCGTCGGGCTGCGCGCCGATCCACCGTCGCAGATCGTCCGCGGGGCCGGTCGCGCGTTCGAGCGTGGTTACGGCATTTGTGTCAAGAACGAGCACGCAGCGTCCCCGTCTTTGGTTCCCGCTGCGGTCGCTCGGCCGCCCGCAGCGTGTCGCCGAGTTCGACGATCCGGTCGTAACAGGGATCGTTGACGAACGCGCCAGGCCGTTGCCACCACAGCGGGTCGGGCATCAGGGCGCCTTCGGCCAACGACTGAAATTTTGCTTCCAGCACGTCGATGCGCTCTGTCAGTTTTTTCAGGCTCACGGGCGTTGCTCCTGGAGAGATTTTAGACCGCCGGGTCGGATTTGCGAGCGACCGCCCGCACCTCCTCAGCCATTTTCCGTGCCGCCTCGGCGATCGCCGCCTGCCAGGGCATTCCTTCGTTGCGCGGTGGATAAAGCACGCTGCGGCTGGCGCTGACGATCGCGCCGCGGCCGTGGGCGTCGAAGGCGGCGCGGGTCATCTCCGCCGTCGCGCCCTGCGTGCCGTAGCCGGGAAGGAGGAAGATGCTTTGCGGCATGCGCCCGCGCAGGGATTGCATCGTGTGCGTTTGTGTCGCCCCGACGACGGCGCCGAGGTTGCTGTATCCGCTGTCGCCGCTGAGCAGAGCCGCGAGCGGCTGGAGTGCGTCGGCCAGGTGCTCGCTGAGGGTTTCGCCGGTGTCGAGTTTCAGGTCCTGCAAGTCCCGGCTGCCCGGGTTGCTCGTGCGCACGAGGACGAACAGGCCTTTGCCTTCGTCCCTGGCCGCCTGCACGAACGGCTCTATCGCGTCGAGCCCGAGGAATGGGTTGATCGTGATCGCGTCGGGCGTGGCGGCGTCCGTAAGATCATGGAACTCGATCTGCCCGAGATGCGCCGCGGCGTACGCTTCGCTCGTCGACCCGATGTCGCCGCGCTTGACGTCCCCGATCACGAGCAGGCCGAGTTCCTTCGCCTCGGCGACCAATTCGTAATAGGCCTCGACGCCTTGCCACAGGAATTGCTCGAAGTACGCACTCTGCAACTTTACCACCGGCGCGACCGGCGCGACGGCGCGCAACGCGCCGGAGCAGAACTCGGTGATCGCGTCGACGCAGCGATCAAGATCGCGGAAATCCTTCGGCCGCAACTCCGCCGGCAGGCGGTCGAGCATGGGGTCGAGGCCGACGCAGATCGGTGCGCCTTTGCGGTCGATGGCGTCGAGCAGGCGGTCGACGAAAAGTTCGCTCATGGTGCCCGTTGTACCGGCGGCAGTGCGCCGCGCGTAGGGGCGCATCCCCTCGCGGCAGCGGCGGCATGCCGTAGCGTCCGATAATGTCGCCACGCGCGGCCGCGCGGGGCGATCCGCGAATTCGTTCGCGGGCGGTGTAATTGTCTGTCGATCAATCCGTCTGTAGAAAGGGAACGTCTGTTCATCTCCTCGCGCAGTAAGGAAATTCGCCGTGTCCGACCGAAATCACCGCCGCGCCGCGTCCGTCCCGACCGATCCCGTCCAACCACTCGAGGCCCGCCGGCTGATGAGCTTCACCGCCATTGGCCGGCCCGACTTGTTGTCGGGCGTGACACGGTCCACCGATCTGGCCGTCGCGGGCGACGGCAGTTACTACGTCGCGTACGTCAATGCCGTGCGCAGTCCGTCACTGAACCGCGACGTGAACGTGCTGAGCGTGCAGCGGTACGACGCCCGCGGCCTGGCGGCGGGTGACGCGCTGCTAATCAGCCGGTACGTCGCACCGGGCACGTTCGTCTCGATCGACGCCAGTGCCGGTTCACAAGCCGTCGTCACCTACGTCGAACGTCGCGGGGCGGCCGACGCGTTGTCGTTCACGCGCCTGTCGGCCTCCGGCATCGGCAGCAGCGTGCGGTTCTTTGAATCGCCCGCCGGCCTGCTGCGTGACAACGGCCAGCCCGTGCTCGATGGCGCCGACGTTTCGATGACCGACGACGGCGGCTTCTTCCTCGCCCACCGCGTCGCGGGCGGCGAGAGTTTGCGCACCAGTTACGTCGAACCCGGTTTCGACACCAACCTGGACGACGTCCTGGCGCTGGAACCGGCGTCCGAGTTGTACGCCACGCTGGGGAACTTCGGCATCGCCGCCCGCCCGGACGGCAGCGGCGCGGTGTTCGTTGCCGATACCGCCGGCGGAGGCGGCGACCGCATCCTGTTCGCCACCGTCGGCACCACGACCAAAACCAGCAGCAACCGCACGCTCGGCACGGTCGGCGCCGATCTCGCGCAGCCGGTCATCGCCGCCGACGGCAGCCGATACGTCATCGCCTACACCCGCGGCGGCACGTCCGACGCCTTCGGCGGGCAGCGCGTGTTCGCACAAGTCGTCGGCCAAGGAGGCATCCTGCAAGGCGCGGCAATAGCCGTCAGCGAAGGCATTTCCACGAGCAATGCATTCGAGACGCTCAACCCCAGCATCTCGTTCGTGCCGTCGTCGTTCGTTACGGGCGCGAACGGCTTTGCCGTCGGGTTCGTCCGCACCGACGTCAACGGCAACACCGCCGCGTATGCCCGCCGCTACGATTTCAACGGCACGCCCGACGAGAGCGGCGCGGTGTACGTCGCCCCGAGTGTCACCGCGGCGACCGAGGTCGGCCACGACGGCTCCGGCAACGCCGTGATCGCCTACCGCACGCCCCCGGCCCGGGGCGTCAGCGCAATCGCCACGCGACGGCTGACCAACGGCATCATCCTCGACGGCCGCGAAGTCTACGCCATCGGCACCGGGCAAAACGATCGCATCCTGATCGACGGCGAGTCCAGTCCCGAGGGCCGCGTGCGCGTCACCGCCGGCACCTTGGCCCGCAGCTATCCGGGCCGGCAAGTCGCTGCCGTCAGCGTCCTCGGGCTCGAGGGTAATGACCGGATCGATCACGTGTCTGTCGTCCCCGCGACGCTCAGCGGCGGCGCGGGCGCCGACGTCATCCTCGGCGGGCCTTCCTCCGATCTGATCCTCGGCGACAGCGGCAGCGACTTCCTATACGGCAACGGCGGTAATGACCGCATCGACGGCGGCGGCAACTCCGACCGCGTTCGCGGCGGCGACGGCGACGACACCCTGCTCGGCGGCGCCGGCGGCGGCAAAGACCTGCTCTTCGGCGACCCCGGCAACGACCTGCTCACCGGCGGTGCCGGCACCGACCGACTCTTCGGCGGCACCGGCGACGACCGCGGCACGCGCGACGACCGCGACTTGTTCGACGGCATCGAGACGGTCGTCCGCCGTTGAGCCGAGGGAGGGGAATTGCCGTATAGTGCGACCAAGTTTATCGAGGCCGTGGCAGGCAGAAAATTCGTGTGCGTCTGTAAGCTCCCACGCACTCCGGCATGCAAGGCGTGCGACGGGTATTCTGGCAAGTCGCTGCCCTCTCGGGCGTACGCCGGAAACACCAGGAATGCGATGACAAAAGGCGCACCGCCTTAAACAAGGTCCGCAGAAATGCTGTCGAGCGTTGCAATCCGTTGCCGCCCTGCCCGTGTGTTGTAATGAGCGCTTCCGCCGTCAAGCCAAAAGGGAATTCCGCAGTGTCTAACCGAAATCGCCGCCGTGCTTCGTCCGTGCAGACCGCCCACGTCCAGCCACTGGAAGAGCGTCGGCTGATGAGCTTCACGCCGATCGGCCGGGAAGGCCTGTTGCCGATCAACGGCGGCTTTCAGGCGTACGACGTGGCCGTCGCCGGCGACGGATCGTCGTGGGTCGCATATGTCTCGTCCGTCCGCAGTCCGTCGCTGGGCCGGAACGTGAACGTGCTGAGCGTGCAGAAGTACGACATGCTCGGCCGGCCCGCCGGCGGGCCGACGGTGCTCACTCGGTACGCGCAAAAGAACGCGGCCGTTGCGATCGACGCCAACACCAGCGGCGAGGTCGCGATCGCCTACGTCGAGCGGCGCGGGGCCTTCGAGACGCTGATTGTCCGCCGGATCGACACGATCGGCCTCGGCGAAGCCGAAGACGCGGGTCTGCGGGTCTTCGAGAAGGCCGCCACCGACAATGCCAGCCTGTCGGCGCTCGGCGGCGTGGCCGTGTCGATCAACGAGGCCGGCGGGTACTTCGTCGCCCACCGCGGCACCGACTCCAACGACCTGCAGGTGGAGTACCTCTCCGGCGCCAACGACAACCAGCCCGACGTGATCGCCGCCCTCGACGACGCGGCGACGCCCTCGTACGACAACCTGGGCCAGTTCGATATCGACGCCCGGCCCGACGGCAGCGGCGCGGTGTTCGTGGCCGCGACCGACGACGAACTCACCTACGGCACGCTCAGCACGACCGCCAGGACCGGCACTAACCGCCGCGTGCCCACGCCCGGCGACCTTGCCGAGCCGTCGGTCGCGATCACCGCCAACGGCGGGTTCGTGATCGCCTACGCCGCCAACGTGCTGGCGGACAATTTTGGGGGCAAGAACGTGCAGGCGCGGCGGTTCGACGCCAACGGCGTGGCCGTGGGCGACGTGATCGGGCTCCAGCTCGGCGTCCCGCGGTCCGCGGACAGCCCGTTCGAGGCTGGCGGCCCGAGGGTCGCCGCTACGGCCGACGGCGG
>DASVSS010000109.1:0-14546 GCA_036387945.1 Tepidisphaeraceae bacterium
CTCGACCCCATCGCCACGGCCAAGATCGAAGATCTGATCGTCAGCCTGAAAAACCTGGTCACGATCATCGTCGTGACCCACAACATGCACCAGGCCGCCCGCGTGAGCGACCGCACCGCGTTCTTCTACATCGGTGAACTCATCGAATACGACAACACCCGTACGATCTTCACCAACCCCACGCACCGCAAAACCGAAGAGTATGTGACAGGGCGTTTCGGGTGAGGAGTGGATAGGGAAGGAATCAGTGGTTAGGAGTTAGTGAAAACAGATGGCATCTTACCCACTAACTCCTGACCACTAATTCCTAACTCCTTCCCCGGCTGCCTCTCTCCCGTCCCCGTACGAAAGCTTCCCCAATGGCCCATCACTTCGCCGACCTGCTCGACAGCCTTCGCGACCGCATCGCGCGGATGACTGCGCTCGTGCAGGACATCGTCAAGCAGAGCGTCGACAGCACGATCAACCTCGACGTCGAACTCGCCGCCGCGACGATCGAGTTCGACGAGCGCATCGACGACGAAGAAGTGAACATCGAGCGCCAGGCGATCGACTTGCTTGCCCTCTACCAGCCGGCGGCGTGCGATTTGCGGCTCATCACCATGATCATCAAGGTCAACGGCGATTTCGAGCGCATCGCCGATTGCGCCGTCAACATCGCCCAGCGCGTGCCGGCGCTGGCGCACATGGGCGATTACCTTGTCAGCACCGATTTGCGCCTCATGGCCAACACCGTCGTCACGATGCTGCGTGACACGGTCAACGCCTTCAACCTCAGCGACATTGATCTCGCCAAGCAGGTGCTGCGTAGCGACGACGTGATCGACGCCCTGTACCACCAGATCGTTCAGGAAACGCTGACGGTGCTCGAGAGCGAACAACACCGCGCCAACCGCGACCTGAGTACGATCATGATCGCCAAGAACCTCGAGCGCATCGGCGACCACTGCACGAACATCGCCGAAGACTTGGTCTACGTCCGCAGCGGCCGCATCGTCCGCCACCGCAATGCGGGGTAGGGCAGGCGCAGGGCGGGTTCGACTTGGCGTTCAGGTGGCTGCGGCGTGGGGCATGCGCTGGTTTCAGAAGCGAAAACATTTACGGCGCTGCGGTCTCACGTTAAGATGTCGGACATGGCCAGTGCGCTCCGCCGCGTCTGCCGCGTCCGGCTACAGTTGCGATCCGCCGCCGCCGCTGTCACTGCCGGCATTGCGTTGTCGACTGCTTCGGCGTGGGCGGACGTGACATTCGACGGCAGCCTCGGCCGTCGCGGCTCGCTCGGCGGGGCGGCGGTGCTCGTGCCGGCGGAGCGGGGGCAGACGCGGGGCGGCAACCTGTTTCACGGCTTCTCGCGCCTCGACGTGGCGCGGGGGCAGTCGGTCATCTTTCAGGGGCCGGCTTCGATCACTAACGTGATCGCCCGCGTCTCCGGCGGCGCCGTCAGCACGATCGACGGCACGCTCGGGTCGGACATCGCGGGGGCGAACCTGTTCCTGATCAACCCCGCCGGCGTGGTGTTCGGCCGCAACGCGGCTTTGGCGGTGAGCGGCAGCTTTGCGGTGACCACTGCCGACACGCTTAAATTCGCAGACGGCGGGCATTTCGAAGCCGCGCCGGCCCGCACTTCGGTGCTGAGCAGCAGTCCGCCTGCGGCGTTCGGGTTCCTGCCCGGCGGCGGGGGCGCGGTGCTCTCCCGCGGGGCCCGGTTAGCGGTGCCGAACGGGCGCGTGCTTTCGGTCGTGTCCGATGAAATCGGTGTGACGCCATCCGGGAAGGGCGCCGCGGCGATGACGCGGTCGCGTATGAGCGCTGAAGCCGGGCGGATCAATCTCGTCGGCGTCGGCGACAGCGGCACGATCGAACTCGACGCCACCTCGCCGACCAGCAAGCTCAAGGCCCGCGGGTTCGCGTCCATGGGCGGCATTCTCGTCACCGGCAACGCACTGCTGAGCACCGACGGGGAGTCCGGCGGCATGATCGCGCTGCGCGGCGGGCGGATGAACGTCGAGGCGTCCCGCATCACCGCCAGCACCTACGGCACCGGCGACGGCACAGGCATCGACATCGCCATGACGGAGCAGTTCTCCCTCAGCGTGCGCGGCGGCGTGTTCAGCGACACCTTCGGCACCGGCGACGCCGGAAAGGTGACTCTCGTCGCGCCGCGCATTGATATCAGCGGCGCACGGGTGGGTCTGGATGAATTCTCCGGCGTCGGCTCCGCCAGCCGCGGGTCGCCGTCGCGCAATCGACCCGCCGGCCGCGCGGGCGACGTGAACGTGACCGCCGACACCCTGCGGATCACCGCCAACGGCAAGATCGGATCGGAAACCAGCGGCCGAAACGGCGGCGGCGGGAACGTGAACCTCACGGTAGGCGGCCTGCTGGAAATCGACGGCAGCGCCGGCGCGTTTCTGACCGGCATCAGCACGCGCACGCAGCCGACGAGCGATCCGGCAATCAACCCCGTGCGGGACGCCAACGGCGACACCCTGCCGCTCAAGCAGGACAACAGCGGCCGCGGCGGCGACATCAACATTCTCGCCGGCGCGTTGCGCATGAGCGGCGGCGGACGGATCGATTCGCAGAGCGGGGAGATCCAGCGGCCCCGCCGCGGCGGCAGCGGCGACGGTGGGACCATCCGCGTCAACGCCGACCGCGTGATCCTCAGCGGCTTCAAGCCCGCCGACCCGGTCGTTTCCACCGGCATCCGCTCCAACAGCCAGCAGCGCACGACCGGCGACGCCGGCGACATCAGCGTCACCGCCGGCGACATGCTGCTCACCCGCGGCGGGGCGATCGAGGCGAACACCAACGGCACGGGTGCGGCGGGCTTAATCACGATCGACGCCAAATCCCTGACGATCCGCGAAAAGGCGCGGCTGAAGATCAACGACCCGACGAGTACGCCTGCGGCGCCCAAGCCGCAGATCGATTTCGTCACCCAGCCGCGGATCAGCAGCGCCGCCCTCGGCAACGCGGCCGACGCCGGGCGCGGCCGGGTCATCTTCATCGACGCCGGCCGCCTCGTGATCGACAGCGGCGGCACGATCCTTGCCGTCAGCGGCCCGGGGACGAGCGGCGCCGCGGGGCGCATACAGCTCAACGGCGACGCCATCGCCGTCGGCGGCGGCGGGTCGATCCTCGCCAGCACGGGCAAAAAGAGCAGCGGCAGCGGCGGCGACATCCGCATCGGCACGCGGAGCCGACCGGTCGACCGGCTCATCGTCCGCGGCGGCGTGATCAGTGCCGCCACCAACGGCCGCGGTGACGGCGGCGAAATCAGCGGCAGCGTCAACACGCTCGAAGTCACCCGCCGCGGCCAGATCACCGCCGACAGCATCGGCGGCGCCACCGGCCAGAGCGGCCGCGTGTTGATCGACAGCAACCGCGCCGTCACACTACAGGACGGCGGGGCGATCCGCTCGTCCGCCCAGAACGCCGACGCCGGCTCGATCCGCGTGCGCGGCAGCAGCCGTGCCCTGCTGCGGATCGACGGCGGCGAGATCGTCACCGATGCCCCGGCACTGGGGCGTGACGGCGGTGACATCGCGCTGCAGATCCCGCGGCGGATCGAGATCGACGGCGGCCGGATCACCACCAGCAGCGGCGGGGGCGGCGGAAATGTGTTCTTCGCCCCACGGACGGCCGTGCTCAGCGGAGCGGTCATTGCCGCCAACGCCACGACCGACGACGGCGGAAACATCACGATCATGACGCGCAACTACTTCCGCGACGCCCTCACACGCATCACCGCCGACAGCACCCTCGCCGAGCCCGGTACGATCGCGGTGCAAAGTGCTCAGGTCGATTTGTCGAACGTGTTGACACCGCTGAACGGCGCACCGAGCGATCCGGCCCGGCTGCTCGACGAGCGGTGCAAGGTCCTTCCCGGCGAACAGAGCAGCTTCACCGTGCAGCCTCGTGGCGGGGTCGGATCGCGCCAGCAGTGATGTCCTCGACGGTGCGAACACCGATCTTTACCGTGGCATCGGCTTCCAATCCGCGTCCGCGTTGACAGGCGCGCACGAACCGCTTGCCGCGGCAAGGCGCGGCAAAATTCCAGACATCGGTCAGTTTAAAATTCGAGGGTGCGGGTGCCACGACCCGGTGCATCGGATCGTGGCACCCGAAGCCGGTGAAGCCCGCTATGCGGACCCCGTTCGTGTTGCCAGGAACGATCCGGCAGCCTGTTCCGCCTCGGCCGTTAGCCGCACCCTGCCTACTTTGCCCGTTCCGCGCGTCGGCAAAGCCGTAGGGCCTGACCGATCACCTGTCGGACGACCGGCGGCTGTTTTCGAGTCCAATCCGCCTACCCTCCGGCCGCGTCGGCGTGTAGGGCGTGTAGGGCGGGAGGAGTCGGCGGCGTCCTTACGGGCGCTGGATTGGCTCACTTCCGGGCCGGTCTTGTCCCGATAGAGCAGTATCCGTAATCCCTGTCCGGACCCGATTGCCTGCATGAAACACCCCGTCCCCGCCGCCGTCCGTTCCGCCGCCGTTGAGGTGCTCGAAAACCGCCTGCTTTATGCCCAGACGCCGGCATTGCGGGCGGCGACGCTCGGGCGGTCGTTCGATCTCGGTGAGCGGCAGGTGTTGCTGGCGCGGCTGAATAACCTGCCCAAATCGACCTACACGACGCTGGCGGGCAACCTCCAGGCCGGCAGCGTGGGGGCGTTCGACGGGAATCTGCTCGCGTACATGCGCACGCGCTCGGGCGCCGGCGGCGCGAAGTGGTTTTTCCAGCCCGCTGACGCACCGGGGCTGGCGGCGTACGTCAGCGACAACTCCTCGCCGGGGTTCCAGATCGAGAACGCCACCGACATCACCGACCGGCGGCTGTTTCCTGAGCAGAGCGCAGTCGACAGCTACACGATCCAGATGGCGCCGGACATCAACTGGTCGGATTCCAGCAAGAGCAGCAGCCCCGAGTGGCTGCCGGCCCTCAACCGCATGGACTGGTTCCCCGACCTGGCCCAGTCGTTCCGCTATACCGGCGACAGCAAGTTCATCGAAGAGATGAAGTACGAGCTGGCCGACTGGTCGTACGCGAACCCGACCTTCCGCGTGCCCACGAGCGGGCGGACGCCGACGTCGTATGCGTTTGACATCAGCATCCGCGTCGAGAACTGGCTGCACGGCTACTTCAGCGTCCTGGGCAGCAACGAATGGGGCGGGGCGGACAACTCGCTCATGCTTTACAAGCTCATCCAGCAGGGGGACATCCTCTCGCGTGTGGGCGGCTCGCTGAAGGATTTTTTGAGCAACCGCAGCGTCTCGATCGGGCGGGCGGAAATGTTCCTCGGCCTCGTGCTGCCGGAAGTCGACAACGCAGCCGCGTGGGAAGCCGGCGGTCGGTCGGTGCTGTACAAGGCGATCGACACGCAGTTCTATTCCGACGGCAGCCACCGCGAGCAGTCGCCGGGGTATGCCGTGCTGACGATCGACCAGCTCATGGAAGCGCGCCGCCTCGACGGCATCAACGGCAACGCCTGGACGAGCGCGCGCCAGACGGTGCTGACCAACGCCGTCGATTCGCTGTGGCAGCAGCTCTCGCCCGACGGCAACCGCCCGGCGATCGGCGACACTTATCGCGTGGGCGCGACGACCGTCTTCCTCAAGGCCGCCGTCACGCTCGGCCAGAGCCGATGGCCCGAGGCCAAGCCGCGGCCGCGCGACATCTGGGTGCTGGGCTCGACGGCGGTCGACCCGTACAAAACCAACCCCGTCACGCCGCCCCTGGGCACGCGCGGCGGCAGCGACAGCTTCCCCGTCAGCGGCAACTACGTCGTGCGCAGCGGCAGCGACGCATCGGCCCGGCAGATCAACTTCGACGCCGGCCCCAAGGGCGGCGGGCACGGGCACAGTGATTTGCTCGCCTTCGAGTTCTTCGGCTACGGCCGGCCGCTCATCAGCGATCCGGGGTTGTACCAGTACGAATCGTCGGCGAAGCGCAATTGGGTCGTCAGCACGAAGGCGCACAGCACGATCGGCGTGGCCGATCTCAACCACGGTGATCTCGAAAGCAACGCCGGCATCGTCACCACCGGCTTCAAAAGCGTGGCCAGCGGAACGATGATCACCGCCGGGCATCAGGGGTATTTTTTCACGCCCGGGGCGCCGACGGTGTCGCGCAGCATGTGGTTCGACGGCGACGACACGATGGTCGTCGTCGATTTCGTCGAGGCCACGCGGGCGGCGAATTTCGAGCAGGGGTTTCTGGTGCAGAACCAGAACACCAGCCGCAACCTCGCCGCGGGCCTGGTCTACACCCGCAACGCCGCCGGCGGCAACGTGCGCATCCAGTCGCTGCTGCGGCCGGGGCAGACCAACGGCGTGCAGACGAGCAACATTTTCACGAGCAACCGCCCGTCGACGAACCAGGAACCGGCTAGCCGGTATTACGTCCAGCAGCTCGGCGTGACGTACGCGGTCTTCGCCACGCTCATCACCGCCCACGACGGCAGCGCCGCGGGCGCCACCGCCAGCGCCGCGTGGGTGACGACGCCGACCAAACCCGGGCAAAGCGCGGTGCTGAGCGTCAACGGCCAGAACATCACCTTCAGCCCGCCGGCGTTCGACCGCCTGAACGCCCGGGCCGAAAGCCGCGGCACGTTCAACGACATCGCCTACGACACCGCCGGTCGGTTGCACCAGGTCTATTTCGACCGCGACGACCTGAACCTGAAATACGCCGTCCGCGACACCAACGGCGTGTGGAGCACCGTCGAGACGATCGACCCCAGCCCCTACGCCGGCTACAACCCGTCACTGGCGATCGACAAGAACAACCGCCCCGGCGTGGCCTACCAGGACGCCGCCAACGGCGACTTGCGTTATGCCTATCTATCGCCGCTCACCAACGCATGGGACGTGCAGGTGGTGGACGTAAAGGGATCGACCGGCGCGTACCCGAGCCTCGTCTTCAATCGCAACAATTCGCCGAGCATCGCCTACTACAACAAGACCAACGGCGATTTGCGGCTGGCGCAGGCGGACACGAAGGCGTGGCTGATCCAGACGCTCGACAGCAAGGGCGACGTCGGCCGATTCCCCAGCCTGCAGCTCGACCCCAACCGTCCGACGGCCAGCAAGTTTGCCGTGGCGTACGAGGACACGACCAACGGCAGCTTCCGCTACGCCATCCAGAGCGGCAGCGGCTACAAATACCAAGTCGTCGACGACGCCACCGCCATCGCCGGCGGGTACATCTCGATGAAATTCTACGACAGCGGCGACGGCTTCAAGCCGGTGATGAGCTACTACGACGCCGGCCGCGGACAGTTGAAGTATGCCTACGACACCGGCAACGGCGACTTCGTCACGAGCGTGATCGCCGCGAAGAAGCGCCAGGGCCTGTACAGCAAGCTCGACATCGATTCGAGCAACCGCCCGCGCGTGTTCTTTTTCGACGGCACGAACAACCGCGCGTACGTCCTCAACGGCACAAAAGTCGCCGGCGGCCGCTGGACGCTCGGCGACCTCGGCGCCGGCGGCCGCGAAATCCACTTCGCCACCCGGGCCGGGAAATACGTCTTCTCGACGCTCGACGAAAGCACCGGCAAACTGTCGGTGCTGACGGCGTAGGACGACGCTCGGCCCCCCAGACCGCACACGTCCGGTTCCTCCCCCTCGGGGGAGGTTAGGTGAGGGCGGGCGGACGCCCCATCGCAACAAAGCGCAATCACGCTCGGGCCCTCTCCTTACCCTCTCCCGGAGTACCGGGCGAGGGGCTTGGTTCTTGGGCGGCATCGAGCCGCTGTTGGCAGGTTGTTGACGACCCCCACCTAGCCTCCCCCGGAGGGGGAGGAACCGGACATCGGCGCTTTTGTTTAATGAGGCGGCCGCGAGCGCCCACTTCCGATTCTCTTTCATGCACGGGAAAAGCCGCCGACCGGGCGCCCGGTTTGGCCGGCGTACAATCGCCCGGCGGGCGGGCTTGAGCGCTGGGTTGACCGCCGCGGCCCGGGAAAATTATTTCGACGGGAAGTTTTATCGTCGCCGGCGCAACCATACTTCCAGACGAGACAAAACCGGATGGCCGAGGCGGCGCGGGACGCGGAACTGTTCGATCGACTCCGCCGCGGCGAGGACGCGGCGTTCCGTGACGTCGTGGCTCGGTTCGGGCCGTACCTGTTCGGCATCGCGCGCACGCTCTGCCGCGACAACGGCGAAGCCGAGGACGCGGTGCAGGAGACGCTGGCGGCGATGCTGAGCTTCCGCCCGCGCGGCGAGGCTTCGGTCAAGACGGTGCTGGTGTCGATCCTCGTGCGGCAGGCAGCCCTGCTGCGGCGCAAGCGCCGCGGGTGGCTGCGGCTCGTGCGGCCGGACGACGAAGATATTCCCGGTCGCCCCGACCGGGCAGGGCCGATCGCCGCGGCCGACGACGCGACCGAGGCGCGAATGGATCTGCCGGTTCTGCTGGCGGATTTGCCCGCGGAGTTCCGCGAAGTGATCGTGCTGCGGGAGTTGCAGGGCATGAGCTATGACGCCATCGCCGAGGTGCTGGACGTGCCCCGGGGGACGGTCGAATCGCGGCTGCACCGGGCCCGCGAACGCCTTCGCCAGCGGGCGGCGGCGGACCGGAAATGAGTGAGACGCGAACGAAAAAAGTCTGTCATCAAAATCAACCGTGAACTGCCCGACCGAACAAAACCTCCACCGCCTGCACGACGGCGAACTCGCGCCCGCCGAGGCCCCCTCCCTGCGGGCGCACGCCGAGGCGTGCGCGGCGTGCGGCGCGGCGCTGGCGGGTTATGCGGCCGTGGGCGCCGCGGTCCGGGCGGCGGCGTTGCCGCAGCCTTCGGGGGAGGCGCTGCGGCGCTGGGCGACGGCAGGGCGGGCGCGGAGCGAACAGGCCGTGCGCCGGCTCGCGGGGTGGCTCACCACCGCGGCGGCGGCGGCGATTGTCGTGGCCGTCGTGACCGGCGGTTCGCCAGGGGGGAGCGAATCGCCGGTCATGGCCGTCAGCGCATGGGAGCGCACGATGTTCGCGTCCGGTGACGCTGAGACCAATTCCGAGCAACGCGCCGAGCAGCTTGTCGCCGCGAGCCTGATGGCCGCGGATTTGTCGGCGGACATGGCCGGCGTCCTGCCCCCCGGCCTGCCGGCGGGATCGGGGGACGTGTCATGGCACTGACCCGCGTGATCGTCGTCGTCGGCTTTCTCACCGCCTTCGCCGCCGGGCTGCTCATCGGCCGCGGCGCGGGCAGCGCGCCGTCGATCGCCACGACCCAGCCGTCAGGCAAACCCGACCGCGAAAGCTGGCTGGCCCGGCAACTCGATCTCACCGCCGACCAGCAGCAGAAGATGAAAGAAATCTGGTCGGACGTCAGTGGACGCGGGTCCAGCGGCAGCAAACGCGGCGCCTACCGCCGCGAACGCGACGAGGCGATCAAAGCGCTGATCCCCCCCACGGATTTGCCGGCGTACGAAAAGATCCGCGCCGAGTACGACGCGAAGAACGACGCCGAAGAAAAAGAACAAAAGCAGCAGTTCGAGCGGGCCGTCGAGCGCACGAAAGCGCTGCTCACGCCCGAGCAGCGGGTGAAGTACGAATCGATCATGAGCCGCCAGGGCTGGAACGGCCGCGAGGGCGGACGCGATGGCGGACGGGACGGGGGCCGCGACGGGGGCCGCGACAAGGACCGGGATAAAGACCATACCAAGGACCACGCCCGGCCGGGCACGCGCCCGGCGGCACAGAAGTGACCTTTTCACCTTTTTCAGGAGTCTGTTATGTCAGTGCGGAAGAGTCTCATCATGTCGGCAGCGGTCGCCTTTCTGACCGCGGGCGCTCTCGCCCAGAACCAGGGTAACAACGGCGGCGGCGGCCAGGGCGGCGGCGGTAACCAGCAAGGCGGCGGCGGTGGCCGCGGCAACTGGGACCCGGCCCAGATGCAGCAGCGCATGCTCGAGCGCGTCAAAGAACAGATGAAAGCGCCCGAGGACGAGTGGAAAGTCATCGAGCCGAAGCTCACCAAAGTCGTGACCGCACAACGCGACGCCCGCGCCGGCGGCGGTGGCCGTGGCGGCCGCGGCGGACAGGGCGGTGGCGGTCAGGGCGGCGGCGACCAGCAGCAGCCCCAGACGGAACTTGCCCGCGCGGCGCGCGAGCTGCGTGAACTGCTCCAGCAGGAAAACGCCGCCCCGGACCAGATCAGTTCCAAGCTCACCAGCTTCCGTGCTGCCCGCGACAAGGCCAACACCGAGCTGAAGACGGCCCGTGAAGCGCTCAAGGAAGTGCTCAACGAACGCCAGGAAGCCGTGCTCGTGACTATGGACGTGCTCGAGTAAAATCGAAGTCCGTTTCCCGTCCGGGACGGCCTGACCGGCCGCCCCGGACGCTTCGGGCGCCCGCCCCGCCGGGCGCCTGTTTTTGTGCCGCGGGTTTTCGACCCACGCCGGCCCGTATGGCGTAGAATTCCTTTACCGCCCGCCGCGAGGCGTCGGTAGGGCGTCGGTGTCGCAAATCCGAATGTTTGCCTTTAGATCGACCTGATCCTGTGAACCTACTGATCGACCAAATTCGTTCCCACGGCCTGCTCGACGCCGCCAACGCCGAGCGTGCCCGTGAGTTGATGGCCACGGGCAAATCGCTCGAAGAAGCGGTGCTCTCCGTCGACGGCGTGAGCGAGGAGGCGCTGTTGCGCTTCCTCGCCACGTCCTTCGAAGTGCCGTACCTCGACCTCGAGCGCGAGACGCCCAGCAAGGAGTTTCTCGCCGCCTTCCCGACGCGCACGCTCGTGCACCACAACATCCTGCCCGTGCGGGAAGAAGACGGCGTGACGCTCGTCGCCGCGTCGCGCGTGAGCGACGACGCGCCGTTGGACGAGCTGCGCCTGCTCACCGGCCGCGACTGCACGCTCGCCCTGGCGCCCGCCGCCGAGATCGAGCGCGCCATCAGCCGGCTGCTGGGCGTCGGCGCCGACACGATCCAATCGCTCGACGCCGCGGCGGGCATTCAGGTGCTCGACACCGACGGCGAGAACGACCTCGATTCCACCGAGGCCGCCCACGACGCGTCGATCATCAAGTTCGTCAACCAGGTGCTCTCCGAGGCCATCGAGAGCCGCGCCACCGACGTGCACATCGAGCCGTTCGAAGACCAGCTGCGCCTGCGCTACCGCATCGACGGCATCCTGCAGGAAGCGAACGTGCCGCCATCGCTGCGGCGGTTCCATGCCGCGATCGTGTCGCGCCTGAAAATCCTGTCGCACCTGGACATCGCCGAAAAGCGCCTCCCGCAGGACGGTCGCATCAAGCTTAAACTCGGCGGGCGCGAAGTGGACGTGCGCGCGTCGATCATCCCCATGATCCACGGCGAAGCGGTCGTGCTGCGACTGCTCGCCCGCTCGAACGCGATGATGGGCACGGCCAATCTCGGCATGTCCGACCGCGACAGCAAGCTGTTCGAGCAGGTGCTGGACATGCCCCACGGCATCGTACTGGTCACCGGCCCGACCGGCAGCGGCAAGACGACCACGCTGTACGCCGCCCTCGGACAGATCAACGACGTGGCGCGCAAGATCGTGACGATCGAAGACCCGGTCGAGTACCAGCTGCGCGGCGTGAACCAGATCCAGGTCAGCACCAAGACCGGCCTGACGTTCGCCGCCGGCCTGCGGGCGATCCTGCGTCACGACCCGGACGTCTGCCTGATCGGCGAAATCCGCGACCGCGAGACCGCCGAGATCGCCGTGCAGGCGAGCCTGACGGGCCACCTCGTATTCAGCACGCTGCACACCAACGACGCCCCCGGCGCCGCCACGCGACTGGTCGACATGGGCGTCGAGCCGTACCTCGTTGCGTCGTCGCTGGAAGTGGTCGTCGCCCAGCGGCTGGTGCGCGTGATCTGTGAGAAGTGCAAAGAGCAAGTGTCCGCCGAGCAAACCCGCAAGCTGCAGGACCAGTTCGGCGACGTCATCCCCGGCACGCTGTTCCACGGCGTCGGCTGCCGCGCCTGCCAGGGCAACGGCTACCGCGGCCGACAGGGGATTTTCGAGATGATGTCGATCAGCGACGAAGTGCGCTCGCTCATTCTCAAGAACTCCGCGTCGCACGAGGTGCGCAAGGTCGCCGTCCGCCAAGGCATGAAAAGCTTGCGTGAAGACGGCTGGCGCATCGTCGCCCAGGGGCGCACGACCGTCGACGAAGTGCTGTCGAACACCAAGGACGAAGAGCACCACCTGAGCTTCGGCACAGAGGCGGTGGCGTAATGGCCTCGTTCGCTTATGTCGCGGTCGATCGAACGGGCAAGCGCACCACCGGCACGCTGCCGGCGGACTCGCGCGCCGCGGCGATGGACGCGGTCGTCAGCCAGGGCCTTTCGCCGCTGTCGGTGGAAGAGACCGGCAACGCCGCGCAGGCCATCGACACCGACGCGGCCGCCAGCAAAAGGCTGCCCGCCAAGGCCGTCGAGGCCTTCACCCGTGATCTGGCCAACCTGCTGGCCGGCGGGTTGTCGCTCTCGCGGGCGCTGAGCCTGCTGCGCCGCGAAACCGCCAACCCTACCGCGAAATACACCTGGCAGAAGATCCACGACGACGTCGTCGGCGGCGAGCCGCTGTCGGACGCGATGGCGCGCTTCCCCAAAACCTTCAGCACCGTCTACGTCGCGATGGTCCGCGCCGGCGAGGCCGGCGGGTTCGTGCACGTCGTCCTGCAGCAGATCGCCGAGTTCCGCCAGCGCGAAAAAGAGCTGCTGGGCAAAGTCAAAGCGGCGATGGTCTATCCGATCGCGCTGGCGTTCGTGATGACCGGCGTGATGATCTTTCTGCTGACGTTCTTCATTCCCCGCTTCAGCGCGATCTTCGAGCAGTTCGGCTCGGGGCTGCCGCTGTTGACGCGGATCGTCGTAGGCATCAGCGGGTTTTTGCTCAAGTACGGGATTTTCGTCGCGATCCTCATCGCCGCCGGCGTGTACGCCCTGCGGCGGTGGACGGCGACCGAGAACGGGCGGCGGGCGCTGGAGCGCACGCTGCTCCGCACGCCGCTGCTGGGCACGCTCATCGCGCGGTTCGCGCTCGTGCGGTTCACGCGCATGCTCGGCACGCTCGTCGGCGCCGGCGTGCCGTTGATCGCGTCCCTGAAAGTCGCCCGCGAAGCGCTCGGCAATCAGACGCTGGCCGACACCGTCCACCACGCCATCGAACAGGTGCAGCGCGGCACGCCGCTGAGCAAGGCGCTGGCGATCAATCCGCTGCTGTTCCCGACGAGCGTCACCGAGACCATCAGCGTCGCCGAAGAGACCGGCCGCCTGGACCAGGAGCTGATGCGCCTGGCGACGGCGTACGAATCCGATCTCGACCGCAACTTGCGACTCGTCGTCGCCGTCGTCGAGCCCCTTATGCTGCTGATCGCCGCGGCGGTGATCGGCACCGTCGTGGTCAGCATGCTGCTGCCGGTGTTTAATTTGCAGGACATGATCAAGTAGGAATTAGTAGTTAGGACTTAGGAGTTGGTGAAGGACGACCGGGTGTATCTCACTAACTCCTAATTCCTAACCACCAACTCCTTTGAACGCGAGATGACAATGATGAAGAAAACGACGCCCCGAATCAGAACGTCCCCCAGCGGCTTCACCCTCATCGAACTGCTCCTTGTGCTTGTCATCCTTGGCGTGCTGGCGGCGATCGTGGTGCCGAAGTTCACCAATCGATCGCAGCAGGCGCGCGAGACGGCGGCCAAGACGGACATCAGCGGCGTGTCGACGGCGCTGGACGCCTTCGAAATCGATCACGGGCGCTTCCCCACCAACGACGAGAAGCTCGACGCCCTTGTCACCGCGCCGCCGAACCTGCCGAACTGGAAAGCGCCGTACCTGCCGCGCGTGCCCAAGGACCCGTGGAACAACCCGTACGTCTACAAGTACCCGGGGCAGAAGAACCCGTCGGGCTACGACCTGTACTCCGTCGGCCCCGACGGCCGCGACGGCGGGGACGACGACATCGGCAACTGGGAGAAGTAATGACGCGGCGGCGGGCGTTCACAATCATCGAGCTGGTGATGGTGCTGATGATCATCAGCATCTCGCTGGCGGTCGCCGCCCCGTCGCTGCGCGGCTGGGGCGAGCAGGGCCGTCTGCGCGACGCGGCGGGGAGTTTCGCCGCCGCCGCCACCTGGGCGCGGTCGCGCGCCGTCGCCGACGCCGTCACTTACCGCGTGGTCGTCGATCCTGTCGCCGGCACATATGCCGTGCAGAACGTGACTGCCCAGCAGGCCACCGCCGTCAAAGGCGAGTTCGGGCAGGCCAACAAGCTGCCGGAGGGGTTCCGCATCACGGTCGAAGCCCAGCCTACGCAGACCGCCGGCGCCGCGCCGGCGAACGCGATCGAGTTCTACCCCGACGGCCGCACCACGCCCGCGACCGTCCGCATCACGTCTAAGACCGGCAACGTGATCGACGTCGCCAGCGCCGGGCCGGCCGAGTCGTTCGCCGTCGTGAAAGCGGTGTCGCAGAAGTGACTTGTCTCTCGACTCCATCCTCCCCCCGCGCGGCGGGGTCGCTCCGGCGACCCCGTGCCTTAGCGCGCGATCACACATACCGGCAC
>DASVSS010000110.1:0-10076 GCA_036387945.1 Tepidisphaeraceae bacterium
ATCCAGCTCAATGCCGAAGCTGCTGCCCACTCCCACGGTGCTCTCCACGAACACCCGCCCGTGGTGCACGTTCTCGACGATGTGCTTCACGAGCGACAAGCCCAGGCCGGTGCCCTTGGCCATGCCCTTGTTGGCTTCGACTCTGTAGAACTTATCGAACACAAACGGCAGGTCCTTTGGGGGAATCCCTACGCCTGTGTCCGAAATGCGGATCGTGATGCGCTTGGCGGCCTCGTCGACCGACGTCGCGGCGGTGATCGTGCCGCCCGCGGGCGTGTACTTGACGGCGTTGCTGAGCAGGTTCAGCACCGCGCGGTGGAACGTGTCTTTATCGGCCATCGCCTGGTACATCGCCGGCGCCACCTGGTCGACGATGCGGATGTTCTTGCCGGACGCCTGCGGCGTGATGAGCTCGAGCGCTTCCTTGACCACGACCGTCACGCTCAGCGCCTGCTTGTTGACCTTCACCAGGCCCGACTCGATGCGGCTGATGTCGAGGATGTTGTCGATCAGCCGGCCGAGCCGGTTGGCCTCGTTCTGGATGACTTCGTAGAACTCGGATTTTTGTTTCTCGTCCTGGGCTTCGCCGTCGACGAGCATTTCGACGTACGCCTTGATGCTCGCCAGCGGCGTGCGCAGCTCGTGGCTGACGTGGCTGACGAAGTCGTTTTTCATCTGCGCCACTTCCGCTTCGCGTGTCATGTCGCGCAGCACGGCGACCACGCCCCCGCCGCCCTCACCGCTGCCGGGCAGGCACGAGAGGGTGACTTTGAACGTCCGGTCGCCGATCGGGTGCTCGACGGTGCGGCGGCCATTGGCCGAACGGGTGGCGCGCATCTCGCAGATCATCGCGATGATTCGCGCGTCTTTGATCAGCTCGGCCACCGGGCGGCGTCCCTGCTCGGGCATGCGGAAGCCGAGCGTCCGCGCCGCGGCGTCGTTGGCGGTGACGAGCTCGTCCCACGGGTCGGTGACGAGAACGGCGTCAGAAATCGAGTGAATGATCGACTGCGCGTGCTCGCGCTCGATCTGCACGACCTTGAGCTGGATCTCGAGTTCCTGGTTGTGCCGGCGGGCGTCCGCGAGCTGGCTCTGCACGGATTGAAGCAAGTTGTTGATCGACCCGGCCAGGGGCGCCAGGGCGTGGTCGCTGGCGCGCACCGGCGTCATTTCGCCCGTGCGCTGGCGTGCGATCACTTGCCGGCTCAGGTCGCCGCAGATAGTGCGCAAATGCCGCGTCGCCAGCAGCCCCCCGACGCCGCCGAGCACCACGAGCACCGCGGCGGCGGTGTTGACCGATTTTTCGCCGGCCCAGGTCGGCAGTTTCCCCACGCCGTCGGGTACGACGAGGGTCATGCCCGAGATGATCATGGCGATCGCAAACAGCACAAGAACTTGGACGCGTCTGATCGCCATGCGTTGTCTTTCAACAGGTCGGCTAACGAGGCACGGCGGTCAACGACCCGCCGGACGAAACAACGGCTAATCGGTCGTGGCGGCGAGCATCATCTGCTTGGCAAGCTCGTCGCTCGGGTCGGCCTTGATCGCCTTGGCGAAGTAGACCATCGCGTCGCCCGGCCGGCCCTGCTTGGCCATGATCGTGCCGATCATGCACAGGCTGGTGGCGTCTTCGGGATTCAGCGCCGCGGCGCGACGGAAGGCGACCAGCGCCTCGTCGTACCGCTGCTGACGGAAGCGGACGTAACCGAGCGTCAGGTGCGTGTCGGACAGTTCAGGAGCGAGCGAGACGGCCTTGTGGGCGGCGATCTCGGCCCGGGCGAAGTCGTTGAGCGACAGCGCGGCTTTCGTCAGGCCGATCCACGCCGGGATCGACGCCGCATCGGCCTCGGTCGCGGTCTGGAAACTCAAGCGCGCGTCCACGCGCCGGCCAAGGCGCAGTTCCATCTCGCCCAGGGCCGTGTGCAGATCGGGACGGTCCTGGAATTCGGGCCGTTTGACGATCGCCCGCAGCAACTCCGCGGCGTCGGCGGCATCGCCGTGGAGCATCTCGGCCATGGCGAGGCGCTCTTTGATCGACCAGTCGTCGCCGGCGAGAATGCTCGCCTGGCGGAAGAACTCGATGGCGTCAGCATAACGTTTTTCCTGCAGCAGCAGCTGCCCCACCGCGTCGCGGATGGCAGCCGAATGCTCGAAGTAGACGACCTTGTCCTGCAGCGCCGACAGCGCCTCGGGCCGACGAGCGAGTTGTACGAGTGTTTCCGCCCGTGCCATCAGGTACGCAAGCTCGGTCGGCTCGGCGTCGGCGGCACGGGTGTAGTAATCGAGCGCTTCCTCGGGCTTCTGCCAGCGCTGCGAAACGATGCCGCTGAGGTACAGCGCCTCGGGATATTTCGGGTTCCGCCGGCGCGCTTCGGCGAGGGATTTGTCGGCCGCGTCCAGGCGGTTCTGCTCCATCGCGATGCGGGCCGACAGCACGTGCAGCGGCACGCTCTCGGGGTCGATGGAGATCGCTTCGTCACACGTCGCGCGGGCCTTGTCGAAGTTGCCGGTCGTGAACTGATCGCGCGCCAGGTTGTGCATCACACCCGCACGGGCCGCCCGCCACTGCGCGACGGCCAGCTCTTTTTGCGTCTTCTTGTTGTCGGAAGCGCAGCCGCTGCCCGCGAGCAGGACGCCCACGGTCGCGAGCATCAGTATACGTCTCGGGTGGATGGTCATCGGCAATTCCTCTGCCCAGTCATCGGCCGCCGGGCGGTAAGGCTGTAGGACCGGAAAGACCATGCGCATTACTCGGACGTGCCGCCCCTGCCCGCGCGTTGATAAAAGCCAGGAACCCGCGCCGCAGGGTGTGCGGCACGGGTTCCCTGTGAATGAGTCGGATATGCCGACAGGCTAGGCGATGCCCCGCGAGCCCTTTCCGGCGTTCCGGAAGAGGCGTCGCCAGTCCGAAGCGGACTATTGCTCGTCGGGCAGCACGGTTACGGTCGATTGCGGTGACGACGCGTTGACCGCGGGCTTCTCCGGCTTCGGCACGTCGATGCTATCGAGCAGCGTGACGAGATTCTCTTCCGCCGGCTGCGTCGCGGGGACCGCGTCGAGCTCAACGACGAGGTCGTCCGTCGCCGGGCGCGTCGTGGGTGCTTCTGTCCTCAGCACCGCCGGGGCGACGGCGGGCGCCGCCGCGGGCTGCGTCGCCGCCGGGCCGGCCGGGGTCACGTCCACCGAGCGCGGAAACGATTGGGCGCTTCGGTCTGCCGCGCGGTCGGCCAGGACCTGCTGACGCACGAAGTCACGCATGCTGCTGTTCGTGGCCGCAGTGAGCGTACGCCCGGTGAGGCGCTCTTTCAGCTTGATCGCTTCGAGGAACTTCGGGTTCAGGTTGGTGGCGATGTTGAGGTGCCACAGCACCTTGCCGGTGTCGGGGGAAGCCTTTTTCATTTCCGCCTGCGCCGAGTCGTACGCGCACTCGGCCAGCCGCTCGCGGCCCCAGGGCATCATGCCCTTGCGGACACCGACGCGCATCTTGTCCCCGTCGGCGGCAAGCGCCTGCGCGGCTTCGCTGAAGGCCGTGTCGTCCTTGATGACGTGCGGGGTGAGCAGAATGATGATTTCTTCGCGCAGCGTCCGGTCGCGCTGCTGGCGGAACAGGTTGCCGGCGATCGGGATGTTGCCCAGCACCGGCGTCTGCGAACGGGCCGTCTCGCTCGATTCGCGGAAGAGACCGCCGATGACGACGGTGTTGCCGTCCTTGACCATAATGTTGCTGGTCACTTCGGTGGTGATTTTGAACGGCAGGTTCGCACCGGTCAGACCGCCGGAGCTGTCTTCGGGGTGGATTTCCATCCGGACGTAGCCGTCGTCGCCAATGAACGGGCGGAAGACCAGCCGCGTACCGGTGTCGAGGAATTCCACCGTCTGCACGGTGCTGGTGTCGGTGGTAGTTGTCGTCAGGTAGCCGTCCTTGCGGCCGACGATGACTTCGCCCTTCTGCTTGTTCAGGGCCAAGATCTTCGGGTTGGCCATCACGACCGTGTCGGTGACGCCTTCCAGGGCCGAGAGGAAAACGCTCACGTTATCCGACACGAACCCGACCTTCAGCCCGCCGGGGACGCTGCTGGAGAACGAGTTGCCCGTGCCGACGCTGGTGGCGTTGCTGCCGGTGATAGGACCGGTGCCGGCACCGGTGATCTGGCCGTTGTTGTTGCTGACGATGTTGTTGAGGTTCACGCCCGCGAGCAGGTTGAAGTCGACGCCGAGGGCGTTGTCTTCACCGAGGGCGGCGCGCAGGATCGTGGCTTCGATCAGGATCTGCTGCGGCCGGCGGTCGACTTCACGCAGCACGTTCCGAACGGCTTCGAGGTTTTCGGTGAAGTCGGTCACCACCATCATGTCTTCGACGGCGTGGCTGTTGCCGCCGACGTCGCCCGTGCCGCTGCTGATGCCGCTCTGGGCCGGGGTGGTGAAGCTCACCTGCGCCGACTCGCTCAGCACCGGCTTGATCATCGTCACGGCGTTGCCGGCGGGCGTGTAGAACAGGCGGAAGACTTCGGTCTTGACCACGCGGGCGGCGCGGTCGATTTCACGCAGCTCTTTGGCGGTGTAGACGAAGATGAAGTTGCCGCGCTCGCGGTAGGCGTAGCCGTTGCTGACGAGGATCGCCTCAAGGGCTTCCTTCACCGTCACGCCGTAAAGGTTGGCCGTGATCGCGCCCTTGACTTCCTTGCTGGCGATGATGTTTTTCTGAGACTGCGCCGAGAGCATGCGCAGCACTTCGACGATCGCGGCGTCGTTGACGTGGATCTCGACCGTGCCCTGCTCCTGGTCGTATTTGACGTCGCCGCTCTTGAGCGATTTCGGCTCGGCCGCGGGAACGGGAATGGCGTCTGCGTCGGCGAAGGGGTCTTGGATGACCGCCGGCGTCGTCGGGGACGACACCTCCGGGGGCCGGGGCGCGGGAACGACCTGGGTTTGTGAAACGGCGGCCGGCTTATCGGCGCCGATGGTGAGCGTGGACAAGGTGGCGATCACGGCAGACGCGATCGCGGTACGGAAGGCCATTTTCATGGCAAAGTCTCCTCGGGGGTAAAGGGCCGCGCGATAAATCGCGCGGGTCGTCCGCGACGCAGGATTCAATTGTCAGTCGCGGCGAGGCACAGGCACCGTGGTTATTGCGCCATGCGGATTTCGAGCCGGATGCCCTGGCGCTCGACAACCACACGCCGCGCCTCGATCACGAGAACGCGGAACTGGACGCCTCCGGTCGAACCGGGGCCGTCCGACGCCACGACGCTGCCTTCCTTCACGAGCGTCCCGCCGATGATCGCCTGTGGCTCAGGCCCCATCACCGTGCTCTGCAGGCGAAGCTTGGCGGCCTCACGCTGCAGGTTGTCGACCAAGACGTCTCTACGCTTCTTTTGATCGGCTTGATCGCTCCGCGACTTTTCGACCGTCTCCCAGAATCCCGGCACGACCGGGGCCGAAACGACCTCGACGGTGTTAATCGAGGGAAACAATTCCGGCCGGATGGTGAACAGGTTTCGGCCGACCGAAGTGATCGGCGTTTTCAGCCATGTCCGAGTCGAGGAAGACGACATCTGCGGCGCGGCGTCGGGCTTGTCGGCGGGCTTCTTGATCGCCGGCTTGGCCGCAGGCGCGGCCTGCGCCGCCGACGGGCCGGACTTAAGCAGGTACCGCCCCACCATCACCGCCAGGAAGAGCAGCAGCGCGCCGAGCACGGCGACCTTCTTCGGGTCCGACCGCAGGCTCTCGGGCACCCAGGCGGGCAGGTTCTCTGTCGAAAAGTTCATTTCGCGTCCGCGTAAAAGATGCTCATCGACAATTTCACGTCTACGTCGCCGGTCTTGCCGTTCTTGCTGCTCAAGTGCAATTTGCGCGTACGCAGCATCCGCGGCATTTCCTCGGCCTGGCGGAGGAATGCCGCGACGTCGGGGAACGAGCCTACGAACGTCAGATCAATCGGCAGTTCGCCGCACAGCTCGAGCTGGCGGTTTTTCTGCGGCTTATAGTCGAACTTCTGCAGGCTTACGCCGTGCGACAGCTCCTGGATCTCGCGGATGAACTTGGGCTGGTCTTCCTGCGGCGGCAGCTGCCGGCTGCGCAGGATCTTCTCACCGAGTCGGCGCACGTCAGTCTTGATCGCGTCGAGATCGCGCGCCGCCTCCTGATTGCGGCCGATGCTGGCGTCGGCGGCGGCGATTGCAAGGCGCAGCTCGTTCTGACGTTGCATCGACGGCCTGTAGGCGACGAAGTAGAACGCCGCCAACCCGCACACCGACACGCCGGCGAGCGCTTTCTGCAGGCGGCGGATCCAGAGCGTTTGCTGTCGCAACGGGATCATTTGGCACTCCCGTCGACGTTGAGGTTGATCGAAAACGAAACGTGGAACTCGCACATGACGTGGTTGCCGTCGACGCGGTCGCTGGAATAAACCAGTTCGCGGTCTTCGCAGAACCGCGTGGCGTCGAGGTTCTCCATCAGCGTTGCGACGTCGCTCTTGCTGGGCGCAACGCCCTTGATCGACACCCTCAACCGCCGTTCCGCCACGGCCGGGCCGGGTTGCTTGCTGGCGGCCTGCTGGGCGAGGGTGCGCAGCTTTTCGTCGGTGACGATCACGACTTCGGTGAGGCTGCCCTGCTTGGGCAGCGCCGCGTCGAGCATCGCCAGCAGGCGCGACGATTCGACGTTCAGACCCAGTGACGTGTCGACGCGCTCCTGCGTCTGCAACTGTTCGCGCAGCCGCTGCTGCGTCTGGCGCTCGCGCACGCGGTCGGCGCTGCTTTCGACCTGCTTTTCGCGGTCGGCCAGCACGCGCTCGGCGGCGTGGACGTTCTTGGTCACGAGGAATTGCCATCCGAGCAGCACGACGCCGACGACGGCCATCCCGCTGGCCTGCAGTTTCAGCAGGCGCTTGTGCCGACGGACGGAGACGTACCACGGCGGCACGAAATCGAGTTCACGCATGATCCGGCTCCCGTGGCTTGCCCGCCGTCTCGGCGACGGACTGGGCGGATTGGAGCGAAGCGGTCAGGTCGACGACTTCGACCAGGCTCGCGTCGTCCTGCCGGCGGCCGAATGCCGGGACGTGCTCGCGGCTGACGGTGGATTTCAGGCAGCGCATCGCGGCGCCGAAGGCCACGCCCCATTCGCACAGCGGCTGGCCGGGCGTGACGGGCAACTCATGGTCGATGCCTTGCAGCGGTTCGTAGATTTCGACCGGAACGACCAGCGACGTCGCCAGTGCGTCGCGCAGGCCGCGGTCATTGGCTTCCCCGCCGAGCAATCGGACACGCGCCGGGCGCTGGCCGCGGAACGTGACCGAGTAGTAACGCAGGCAGAGCGACACCTCGTGGGCCAGTTCGCCCATGGCCGCCCGCGTGGCGTCGGCGACAGTTTTGCCGACCGAATCGGTTTCGGCCCCGCCCCCGCCGAAGCGGCGGCGCAGGCTGCGCGCCTCGGCCTGGGTGATGTTCAGTTTACGCGAAACGCACTCGCTGAGTTTGTCGCCGCCGATGTCGATCGTCTTGACGAACGTGATCTCCTGGCCCCGACCGATGACGACCTGGCTCTGCCGGGCGCCGATGTCCACGAGGACGTTCACTTCGGTTTCGTCGGCCTTGCGACGGACGAACCGCGAGATGCCGCGGTAAATGCTGCAGGGCTCAAAATCGAACGCCGCGACGTACAGGCCGATCTGGTTGAAGCGCTCGAGCAGGTCCTCAATGCGCTTCTGCTCAACGGCTAGGACGATCGTCTCGAGCTTTGGCTCGGTCCCCTGCTTGACCTCGCCGGCGACGACGAATCGCACCGACAGCCCTTCAGCGGGCGTGGTGAAGAGGCGATGCGATTCGATCTCGATGGCGGCCTTGAGGTCGGCTTCGGGCAGCACGGGCAGGCGGAGGGTTTTGACCTGCACCCATTCACGCGGCAGCACCGCGACGACCGATTGGCCGCGGTAATCACCCTGCCGCATCGCCTCGCGGACGCTTTCGATCGGGGGCGTGGGATTTTTGGAATCGACCGCGGGCGGCGGTAATTGCGTCGCGGCCAGGACCGATAACTTCCCGCCGCGCTCTGCCAGTTGCAAAAGTTTGATCGTGTGGTTGCCCAGGTCGACGGCGATGGGCAGTGGCTCGGTGCGGCTAAGGTACTTCATCAGTTGCTCGACGACAGCGTGATCTCGCCCGTGTACGGCTCTATCTGCATCGTCAGAACGGAGGTGCCGCTTTCGAGGCGAATTGTTCCCGGACTCACCAACGCCGACGTGGCCGAGCCGTTGTAGCTCATCGGCGAACCCAGTTCGTCGAACACGAGCGTGGTGCGGGTGTCGAAATCCGCCGACGCCACCCGCACGTCACGCAGCGGGCCCGACGCGAACGATACGACGTAATCGCCGGGGTTGATCGGGTGCGTGATCGCGGCCAGGGCGGCGGCGTCGGTCGCGCGGCTGAGCAGCGTGTACTGCTCTTCACCGAACTGCAGGTAGTGCTTGCGCTGCTTGGTGATCGCGCGGCTCTGCGCGTACGACAAGTCCGCCATCAGCGCCCGGGCGGCGGCGGAGAGCTTGAGGTCGTCCCGCGAGCCCATCTGCGGAACGATCGCCGCCGCGGCAATGCCGAGGATGACGACGACCATAAGGATCTCGACGAGGGTAAAGCCGGTTCTGCGGGACATTGTAAATCTACTCCTCGGGCGCAACGACGCGGCTATCCATGCCGTCGATCCGGCCCCAACCGCGCTTTATCGTTGCTTGGCGTCGCTCGCGCGCACTTCCAGCTTGCCGCTTTCGAGCAGTGCGGTGATGCGATCGAGACGATCGCCGAGGCGTTTAAGCTCATCGAGCTGCCGCTCGCGCTGCGCGCCGGCGTCGGGGACTTGTGCCGCCGCGACGTTAGGCCCGCCGCGGCCGACGAGGGCGACGAGCGTGAGGGCCTGGAATACGACGACGAGGGTCATGAATCGGCTGACTTTCATTGCGGCCTCCCATTGGTCAGTTCCCACGAGCGCACCCGCAGGGTGTCGATGCCTTCGATTTCGTCGGCCAGTGCCGAGACTTTGGCGCGTGCGCTGTTGTATGTCGCTTCGACTTCGCCGCCGTAGCTGCTTTCGAACGGCCAGCCGCCGACGGGGGCGAACAGCGTGCCGGAGACGCGGAACTTGCAGCCGCTGGTCGTGCCCGACCCGGTCACGCGGCCGCCGACGTAGGCGACGCCGTTGCACTGAAGCGTCTTGGCGTTGCTGATGAAGGCGATGTTGCCTGCGGCGATTAGCGCCGGCATGTCGTTGTAGATCGGGTTGATCGTCAGGTTGCCCGCCAACGACACCTTAGCGCCGGCCTTGATCGCCAGGGTGCCCGTCAGCGTCGGGCTGATGAAGACCGTGATGTCGCGGTCGACGTACAGCACGTTGGCGGGGTTGTTCGTCGGGTCGGTGTTGAGCAGTTGCAGGCTCGTCAGCACGTTGCTTTGCAGGAGCTTGGCGGTGTACTTTTTGCCGCCGCGGAAATAGTACGGCAGGTAGTACGGGGCCGAGACGGGGTAGATCGTCGGCGTGACCGACGTCGCCGCGCTACCGCCGAAGGACGAGCCGTTGCTGGCGATGATCGTGCCCAGGAGCGTTGCGGAATTCTGAACGATCGCCCCGCTGGTGATCGCCCCGCCGGTGATCTTGACCTTGTTGTTGAGCGTCGGACTGCCGGTCAGGACGGCGGCATAATCGAACGTCTTGGATTTAGTCACGGCGAGTGTCGCGGTCGCGGTCGTCGTATTGCCTTCGAACGTCGCCACCGACGTGACGGTGAACGTGCCGTTGGCGGGGTTGGTGACGGTCACCGCCAGCTCGCCCGGCAGGCCGGGGACGACCAGCGGCGATTCGCCGGGGTAATGCACGTTGCCCGACTCGCCGTAAGTCAGTGCCACCGGCGAGGACTTGGGGTTCTGCAGGTAGTAGACCGCGAGATTCAGCCCCGATTCCGCTAGGTGCTCGCCCTGCACGCGGATGGACGCCGCGTCGGCGATCTGCGACCGAAGCTGCGTGGCGGCGCACAAGGCGTAGGTCATCACGCCGATGGTGGCGACGGCCATCATCACAAGCATCAT
>DASVSS010000111.1:0-14908 GCA_036387945.1 Tepidisphaeraceae bacterium
CAGCGTGCAGGGGGCGTTCGAACTTGCCGAAGGGCCGCTGAACGTCGTGCGGCCGGTCCGCGTGCCGGCGGCGTGCGTGGTGCAAGTCGATTTCCTCGCCCTTTTCGGCACCCCGCCGGCGGGCACGCGGCAAGGCAAGCCGCCGGTGACGACGGTGATCTGGAAGTCCCAGGCCGGTGCTACCATCGCCCAGGACGCGCTCCAAGGATTTGCCGATTCCGGCGGCCCCGCCGACCGGCCCAGCATGGACATGCCCGGCGTGATGGTCCTGGGCGTCCAGGACCGCGCCGCCGACCTAGGCGACGTCATCGAATTCCCGCAGTACCTGCAACCGGCGGTCGACTACATCGTTTCCGTCACCACCATCGCGGCGGCAGACTTCCCCCGCCGGCTCGCGTCGCTCGACGCGTGCCGCCTGATCATTCTCGAATCGGGGGCGGTCGATGCGCTGGATCCCGCGCAGCGGCAGAGCCTGCTTGACCATGTCCGCAGCGGCGCGACACTCCTGCTGACAAGCGCCCCAGCCGCCCACGCGGCGTGGCTCGATCCGCACCTGCCGATCGATTACATCGACACGCGCTACGCCACCGCGGTGGACGCCGGCGGGTACGGCACGCTGGCGTTCCGAGCGCCTTCGTCCCGCGCCGTCTGCGAGCTGCGCGACGGCGCAACGGCCCTCGCCGCCGACGCCGCCGGCGCGTTGGCGGCCTATCGGCCGCTGGGGCTGGGGCGCGTGGCGATGACCGCTTTCCCGCCGGGCGCATTGGACCCGAACAACCCCGAGTCCGGGCGCTTGCTGGCGGACCTCGTCGGCATCACGACCGCGGCGTTTCACGACCCCGGCTTTGCCGACACCCCCACCACCGCCGCCCTGTTGCCGGCGATGATCGGCCAGCCCGCCCCGGCCTGGAACGTGGCGGCGGGCATCGCCGGAGCGTACACCGTCGGCGTTGCCGCGGTGCTGCTGTTGTGCGGCGCGCGGCGCCGGCCGTTCGCGGTCGCGGCGTGCGTCGGCGTGGGCGTGCTGCTGGCCGGCGGCGTGTTCGCGTACACCGCGGTGCGCACCGCCGACCAGCCGCTGCTGGCCGCGCGGCTCGCGCGGCTGGACGTTACCGAATCGGGAACCGTGCGGTCGGAATTGCTGACGTACTACGGACAAAACCGCGACGACCTGTCGTTCGCCGCCCCCGACGCCGTCGTGCGCCCGGTCATCGCCGGCGAAGCGACTGTGCGGCAGTTCCCGTTCACCGTCGAAGGCGTGCGCGCCAGCACCGGGAAGCTCGACAGCGTCTGGCAGACGCGCGGGATCGACCACGGCCCCGCCCCGCTGCGGGCGAGCGTCGCGTTCGGCGAAAAGGGGCCCACCGCCGAAGTCGAATCGTCCCTCAGCGGGCCGCTCGAAAACGCCCGGATCATCGTCGGCGGGCGGACGATGCCTGCCGCGGACGTCGCGGCGGGAAAAACCACGTTCGACGTCGCCGAAGCCGGCCGCCCCGGCGACTGGGCGGCGGGCGGGAACGTCCTCGCCGACGAACAGACCACCTTGCGCAACGACATCATCACCCGCACCTTCGCCCGCGGCGCCAACGAGTCCCCCGCGCGCACGCGCAACAACGACGAGTTGACGCTCGCAGGCTTCCTCACCGCAGCGCCGCCCGGCGGGCCGAAGGCCGACGGCGCGACGCAACTCGAATCACAAACGCTCGTGCGCGCCGCCGGCCGCATCCTGGCGTCGCCGGTGGGGGCGAAGGTGATTGTGCCGCCGGGCTTCGTGCGGATCGAGCGCGGGCCGTCGCTCGGCCTGCCCGTGGGCGCCGACACCGGCGGGTTCGGCGAAACGAATCAGTCCGGGCCGTGGATGCTCGGCCTGGCGACGCCGGGGCAGATCGGGCGGCTCAAGCCCGCGCGCGTGACGTTCGCGCTCGATGCATCGGCGACCGGGTGGAAGATCACCCTCCAACGCCGGCAGTGCGCCGGCGGGCGGGTGCAGGAGGACGCCGATGCCGAAGTGCTCGCCGAGTGGGACGGCGTCGGCGGCGCCAAGCTTGTGACGATCGACGTCGGCCCCGACGACGTCGACGAAAACGGCTGGGTGTGGCTGCGCCTGAGTGGTGAGCCCCGTGCGCCCTCAGGCATCGCGATGAGCGAGCCGACGCAGGGCAACTGGCACATGCTGCGGTTCGACGCGACGATCGAGGCCGTCGTCACCCACCCGCCCGCGCCGGCGATCATGACGTGGACCGATCCCAGGGAAGAATCGATCCGCCGCGCCCGCGCGACGGCCAGGACCGCCGCCGGCCAAACCGCCCGGCCCGCGACGACCAGACCAGCGTCCCGACCCACGGGCAATCCGACGGCCCGATAGCAAAAACGAGCCCACTCTCATGCTCAACACCGACGCACCCGCCGCCATTCCTGCTACCACGCAGCCGATCCTTCGGACCGAGAACCTCACCCGCAAGTACGGCGATCACCTCGCGCTGAACAATCTCAATCTCACGATCCACCCCGGCGAAGTCTTCGCTTATATCGGCCCCAACGGGTCGGGCAAGACGACGACCTTCCGCATCCTCTGCGGCCTGCTCGATCCCACGAGCGGCGCTGCGTTCATCGACGGCAAAGACGTCACCGGCAACAAGGACCTCATCAAGCAGCTAGTCGGCTACCTGCCGGACAACTTCGGCGTCTACCCGACGCTGCGCGTGTGGGAGTACCTCGACTTCTTCGCCGCGGCGTACAAGATCCCCAAAAAACAGCGAGCCGAGCGGATCGATACCTGCCTGCGAATCGCCAACGCCGACTTCCGTGACAAATTCATGGGCGGGCTCAGCCGCGGCATGAAGCAGCGCGTCGGCATCGCCAAGACGCTGCTGCACGACCCGAAAGTCATCATCCTCGATGAGCCCGCCGCCACGCTCGACCCCCGCGCCCGCGTGGCGATGCGCGACCTGCTGCGCGACCTCGCCAAGCTCGGCAAAGCGGTGCTCGTCAGCAGCCACATCCTGCCGGAGCTTGCCGACGTCGCCGACACGGTCGGCATCGTCAGCAAAGGCAACCTCATCGCCAGCGGCCCGGTGCAGGAGATTCTGCGCAACATCCGCCAGAAACGCCTCATCGAAATCACCGTGCTGAAATTCAAGGACCAGGCCAAGGAAGTGCTCGCCAACAGCCCCGGCGACTGGACGCCCGTGGAAGAAGACAAGGTGACCGACCGCATGCGCTACGAAGCCAGCGTCGACGAGCCACAGATGGCCCAGGCGCTTTTGGCGCTGCTCAAGCGAGGCATCCCGGTGACGGGCTTTGCCGAAGTGCAGGCGGACCTGGAAGACGTATTTATGACGCTGACGACGTAACACGCTTCCGCCCCAGCAGCCATCCCATCATGAACCCTGTATTCCGCAAAGACATTCTCGCCCTGCTCCGGCTCGCCCGCATCGCGGGGGTGTTCATCGCCTTCATCGCGGTGCTCGGTGCGCTGGTGCTGGCGACCTGGCCGCAGCAGGGGCTTGTGCCGCTGGCGACGCAGGGCAAGGACCATCTCCTGCTTGGCCTGGTGATGGGGCAACTGCTGGTCCTGATCCTCGCCGTGCCGGGCGTGGCGTCGGTGCAGTTGACTGAAGAGCGCGAAGGCAACACGCTCGAGATGCTCTACGCGACGCGGCTTTCGCCGATCTCGATCGTGCTGGGCAAACTTCTGTCGGCCGTCGGGTTCCCGCTGCTGCTGTTGCTCGCGGGGCTGCCGTTCGTGGCGCTGCTGAACTTCCGCGGTGACGTGAATCAGTCGGCGCTGCTGCAGGCGTACGGCGTGCTTGTGACCGCGGCGCTGATGCTGGCCCTGGTCTCGCTGGCGGTGTCGGCGATGTGCAAAAGCAGCGCAACGGCGCTGGTCGTCGCGTACCTGCTCGTACTCTCGATCTGCGGGGCGGTGCTTGTGCCGGCTTTCATCATGCTCGACGTGCAGGAAGGCCCGATGGCGATGGGCCTGCACTACCTGCGGTCGATCTCCCCCGTGGCGGCGGCGATGTCGATCCTGCGGCCGGCCGTCAACGACTTCGGCGGCGCGGCGCGCCAGAACCTGCCGGCGTGGCAGGTGTTCTTCGCCTTCGCGGGGCTGGCGATCGCGCTCAGCACGCTCATCGTCTCGTCGAAGCTCTCCAGGCCGCCCGTCGATGCCGAGACCGTCGGCCCGCAAACCGACGAGGCCCGCACGCTCGGGCGCAAGCTGCTGTTCCTCATCGACGACAAAAAACAACGCAAGCCCATCGGCGGCTTCAATCCCGTCGTCGCCAAAGAGCGCCGCACGAACCAGCTCCGCGGCGGACGGTGGATGATCCGCATCTTCTACGGCGCGGTCGTGTTGGCGCTGGGGCTTTCACTCATGTCGCTTTACGGCGGCAGTGAGAACGACAACGTCCTCGTCTACGTCGCCAGCGTCATCGTCTCGCTGCAGTTTGCGATCATCGCCCTCGTCACGCCGTCGCTGGCCAGCCCGGTCATCAGCAGCGAACGTGAAGCGGGCACGTTCGAGATGCTGCGCATGACCCGCCTGGGCGGCGGGAAGATTTTCTGGGGCAAGTTCATTCCCGCCCTGCTGCCGGCCATGCTGCCGGTGGTGGCGATGGTGCCGGCATGGCTGGTGATTTCATTCGTCAACGCCAATTACGTCCACTACGCGGTCGCGCTGATCCCGATCACCCTGCTGTCGCTGCTGATGTGCTCGACGGTGGCGATGGCGTGCTCGGCGGTCAGTGACGCCAGCGCCCGGGCAACGGTATTGGCGTACCTGATGGTCGCGGCGATCTTCGTGCTGCCGATGCTCGCCTGGTGGACGGCCGGCAGCGTGCTGGCGCCGAAACTGGCGGCGTGGGTGGCGATGATCTCGCCTGTCGCCGTCGCGCTCGATCTGATGCCCGGCCAGGAAGCCGGCGCGCTCACCCGCCCGTATCTGACGGCCCACCTGGTCACGGTCGCCGGCGTTTGCGTCCTGTCGCTGCTCGTGGCGCGCGTCCGGCTTTGGCAACTGATGAGGCAGGGATGATGCGACGACGTACTGCGTTGAAAATTGCCGCCTTGCTGGTGTCGGCCGCGTGCGGATTCGCCGGGGCGGCGCCGCTGATTCCTTACAACAGCCCGCCCCCGCCGCTGGATCCGAAACCGACCGTGGACCCGCGCACAGTAACTCTGCTCGACGAGGCGCTCGCCGCTGAGACGGATTCGGCCCGCAAATGCGCACTCCTTGCCGATCTCGGCCGCTGCCCGTCGCCGGCCGCGGACGCACCGGTCGCGCGGGCGTTCGCCGACGCCGACGCGCTCGTCCGCGCCGCCGCGGCCCGGGCGGCGTTGCACCGATCGCCGGACTTGGCGCGTGCGGCGATCGAAAAGCTCACCGCGGATGCGTCCCCTGCCGTTCGGTCGGAGATCGCCCGTATCGCCGGGCAGACCGGCGACGACGGGCGCGTGGCCGATTACGTTCTTGACACCGACCCCGCCGTCGCCGCCGCGGCGGTGGCGGGCGTGTGCGGCCCGGCGTCGGAAGCGGCGGTCATCGCCAACTTCGACAGGCTGCCGCCGCGCGTGCAGGTCACGGCGTGTGGCGTGCTCGGCAGGCGCAAGTCAAGCGCAGCGGCGGCCAGGATCGCCGAGGCGCTGCGTTCGCCGCGGCTGGCTCTACGCGTGGCGGCGATCGACGCGCTCGCGGCGATGAAGGCCGTCACCCGAACCCAGATCGAAGAACAATCCGGCCACGCCGCCGCGGTCGTCCGCGGCGCCGCCGCCCGCGCCGCCGCTGCGCTCGACGACGCCGGCGCACGTCACGCCATATCGTCGCGCGCCCTCGCCGACAGCGACCCCGCCGTGCGCGCCGCAGGGGCTGCGGCCGTCGGGCCGATCGCGCGCAGTGAATCGATCGCACTGCTGCAGCAGCAGCTCGCGACCGACTACGTTCCGCTGCGCCACGCCGCCCGTGACGCGCTTATTGCCGTCGCCGGCAATGGCGCGCTGCGGGACACGGTGATTCTCCGCGCCGCGGCGCTCCTCGGCGATTCCTCCGCCGACCGCCGGATCGACGGGTCGTACGTTCTCGGGGCACTGAAATCGAACAGCGCCATCACCGCCCACATGGCGTTGCTGAAAGACCCTGATTGGCGCGTCGTCGCGCAGGCCGCGACGTCGCTCGCGGCGATCGGCGACCCATCGGCGGCACCGGCGCTGGCGGCGACGGTCGATCGCGCACTCGTTTATGACGCCGCGCTGGATCCCGCGCAGACCGCGGCACGCAGCACCGCCGGCGAGCAGGCGATCCTGGCCTGCGTGGCGATGGGGTACGCGGAGGTGTTAAAATCGACGCGCACGCTTTATCTCTACAAACTGTCCGATCCGCCGACGCGCATAGCGGCGTTGTACGCACTCGGCGTGCTCGGCCGGGGCGAAGAGGCCGCGGCGACCTTGCGGTCGGCGGTGGGCCTTCGCGCTGACCCGGAAGACTCGATCGACTCGATCGCCATGGCGATCAAGGCCATCGGCAACGCCGGGCTGGTGAGTGAAAAGCCCTTGCTCGAATCGATCCGCAGCGACCGCGACGCCCCGCCGCCTTACGTGCACGCCGCTCATCTCGCCCTCGACCGTCTCAACGGCACGTCCACGCCGTTCGTGCCGGCGATCCCCACGCGTGACATCGACACGAGCATCCGGGCCCTCACCCCGGCGGCCAGGTAAAGGCCCGCCCGGCCAGGCAATGCAGGTGCAGGTGGAACACCGACTGCTGCGCCCCCGCGCCGCAGTTGAACACCGTACGGTAATCGCTGTGCCCGAGCGACTGCATCACCCGTGCCGCCGTCACGAACAGCCCGCCGACCAGTTCGCGGTCGGAATCGGCGACGTCGTTGAGGGTCGCGATCACTTTTTTCGGGATCACGAGCAGGTGCACCGGCGCCTGCGGTTGCACGTCGTGGATCACGATGGATTGGTCGTCTTCGAACTCGATCCGTGCCGGGATCTGCCGCGCGATGATCTTCTCGAATAGAGTCATCGTCGCAGGATACCGCCGGCGGGCCTGGCGCGCGAACGCCTGCGGCAAATGACCGCCGCCCGGCCGGCCCCACCGCTTGCGGCGACGCGCCGCGTCGGTTGCAATATCGGTCGTGATTCCCGCGACGTCGTTCCTTTTCGAGAATCTGCGGCTGGGGTTGAAGAACCTCTATCTCCACCGCCTGCGCACGTTCCTCACTGCGCTGGGCATCATTTTCGGCGTGATGGCCGTGATCGTGATGGTCGCCATCGGCGAAGGCACGAAACGCGACGCGCTGCGGCAAATGCAGCAGCTCGGGGCCCAGAACGTGCTGATCCGTTCCAAGCGACCGCCCGAGGGGGCCGGCCCGCAGAGCAACTCCCGCATCCTGCGGTACGGCCTGGTCGAAACCGATTTGCAGCGCGTCAGCAACGTGCCGGGGCTGTCGCGCATCGTGCCGCTGCGTGACAGCCGCAAGCGCGTCAGCTACGGCACGAAACAGTTCCCCGCCGTCAACGGCATTTCCACGACGAGCGACCTCTTCCCCGTCATCAACCTCAGGCTCTCGTCCGGCCGATTCTTCACCAAGACCGACGAGCAGCAGGCGGCGACCGTCTGCGTCATCGGCAGCGAAGCGGCGCGGCAAATGTTCCCCAGCCAGGACCCGCTCGGGGCGCAAATCCAGGTCGGCGTCCCCAGTTCGGGCATGGCCGTGCTCACGGTGGTCGGCGTGCTCGAGCCTACGGGTTTGCGCGCCAACGCCGACAAAGCCAACATCATGGTCCGCGACATCGACTTCGACGTTTACTTCCCGATGTCGCTTTCGCAGACCGTATTCCGCAACACCATTTTCCGCCGCACCGCCGGCTCCATGGAAATGGAGATGCTGGAGTACAGCGAGATCTGGGTGCAAGTCCAGAGCGTGGACGACGTCGAACAGACGGCGGCGATCTTCAGCAACATCGTGGGCCTGCCCGGCCGTGAGGATGTGACCGTCAAGGCCCCGATCGAGCTGCTCCGCGCCGCGGAGAAGACCGCCAAGCAGTTCAACTTCGTGCTCGGCGGGATTGCCAGCTTATCGCTGCTCGTCGGCGGCATCGGGATCATGAACATCATGCTCGCCAGCGTCACCGAGCGCACGCGCGAGATCGGCATCCGCCGGGCGCTGGGGGCCAAGCAGCGGCACATCACGTTGCAGTTCCTGATCGAGACCACCGTGATCAGCCAGCTCGGCGGGCTGATCGGCATCGCCATCGGGATCAGCGCCGCCCTTGTCCTGCCGCCGCTGCTGGAGCGACTGGGCTTTGGCGATTACCCGACCGCCATCGCGCCTTGGAGCGTGATCGGCAGCTTCGTCATCAGCGGCCTGACCGGCATCTGCTTCGGGCTCTACCCGGCGATGGCGGCGGCGAAGATGAACCCGATCGAAGCGCTGCGTCATGAGTGATCAACGAGGGTTGCAACCGTCCCATGAACCGGCAGCGTGAGCAATTTAACTTTCAACATCGTGGTCACCGCCACATGGATACTCTGGACGTTCGCTGATGCCCTACAACTCCGCGCGGATAAGCTACATCAGGTGAGACCACCGGATGCGGGCTGGAGTTTTATTCCTGTGATTCCATTTGCGCCACTTGCTGCAATGGGAATAGCAGCACTGATTGATGGCTTGGTGCCACCATGGGGTAAGTTAGTGGTTGGCAGTCTCCACCTTCTGCTCGGCGTATTCGCCGTCGCTGCGATAGCAGTCCAAGCTCATCGAATTCGAGCAGCTCGCCATCTTTTCGATAGGGGCAATCGATGACGCATTTAGCCCTAGCTACGATCAGCACGGTAGACCTCGCCGCTGCCGATCTGCCAGCAGTGGCTATCGACGCGTTGTACGTCCACGTCCCGTTCTGCTTCCACAAATGCCACTACTGCGACTTCTATTCCATCACCCGCCAGACGCCCGAGCGCATGACGCAATTCGTCGACCGCCTGCTGACCGAGGCGAGTTACTGGCGGTCGCATGACGTGAAGCCGCGCACGATCTTCTTCGGGGGCGGCACCCCTTCGCTGCTGCCGATGGCCGACATGCGACGGCTGATCGACGGCCTGCACGATGCGTTCGATCTGGACGCCGTCGACGAGTGGACCGTCGAGATCAACCCCGCCACCGCCGACGCCGACTACTGCCGCATGCTGCGGGATGGCGGCGTCGATCGGCTGAGCTTCGGCGCCCAGAGCTTCGACCGCGCTGAGCTGGCGGCCCTCGAACGCCATCACGACCCGGACGACGTCCGCCGCAGCATCGGCTTGGCGCGCGACGCCGGGTTCGAGCGGCTGAACGTCGACCTCATCTATGCCATCCCCGGCCAGACGCTCGATTCATGGCAGCGCTCGCTCGACGCGGCGATCGCGCTGGAAACGCGGCACGTCTCGGCGTACGGCCTGACGTACGAGCCCAATACGGTGATCGCCGTCAAAAAACGCCTCGGCCAGCTCGAGCCGGCGGAAGAATCGATCGAGTTGGAGATGTTCGACACCGCCCGCCATGTGCTCGACGCCGCCGGCATGCCTGGCTATGAGATCAGCAACTACGCCGCCCCCGGGCAGGAGTGTCGGCACAACCTGTGTTATTGGACCGGCGGCAACTATGTGGGCCTGGGGCCCAGCGCCGCCTCCCACGTCGCAGGCCATCGCTTCAAAAACCGCCCGCACCTGGGGGACTGGGAATCAGCCGTCCCCGGCGGGCGCTTGCCGGTGATCGAGCACGAAATCGTCCCCCCGACTGATCGCTTGCTCGAACGCATCATGCTGCAGCTGCGCCTGCGCCGCGGCGTTCGGTATGACGAGTTATCGGACGACGGCCACACCGCGCACGCACGATTCGCCGAAACCCTGTCGCGCTTGAGCGCCCTGGGATTGCTCGACGTCACGGCGACGCATTTCCGTCTCACCGACAAAGGCCTGCACGTCGCCGACGCCGTCGCGGCGGAGTTTGCGCGCTGCGATCCGTCCGGTTCCTCCCCCACCGCGGGAGGTTAGGCGGGGCCGGCCGCCTCGCTGCAATAAAGCGCATCTCTGGTCCCTCCCCTGCGGGGGAGGTTAGGTGGGGGCGGGCGGCCGCCTCATCGCAATCGAACGCCCCAAGCTCAAGCCCTCTCCCTACCCTCTCCCGGAGTACCGGGCGAGGGATTTGCTTCTCTTGCAGCAGCCAGCCGTTATTGCATTGCATTGACCGCCCCACTCGACTTTCGCGGTGGGGGACGAACCGGACGGGCGCTTGGTTGCAAACTGGCGTTCGCCATGCCCGGCCTGTTTTAGAGGATGCGCACTTCGTTCCCGGAACGACCCCGCACAGCCGGTCCCGATTCACGCGTTTGCCAATCGTGCCGATGAATCGTACGTCACCCCTGCCGCGGTGCGGCGTTGCCAACGATGCTCAGCTTCACCAAAAAATTCTTCGCCGCCCCGTCCACCCCCATCGGCGTCGATCTCGGCACCGACACGCTGCGGCTGGCGCAGTGCGTGCACGACGGGCGCGAGTGGCAGCTCGCCGCCGCCGCCTGCACCGACGTCCCTGCGTCGGCCCGCGAATCCACCGAGGCGCTGAACACCTTCGCGGCCGAGGCCATTCGCGATCTCGTCGCCGGCGGCAACTTCAGCGGCCGCTCGGCGGTCTTCTCCGTGCCCTCGTCGCAGTTGCAGATCCAGCACGTGCGCATGCCCAAGCTCGACGAAAGCGAAACCCGCAAAGCCCTGCCGTGGGAACTTAAGGGCAAGCTCAGCGTCGACCCGGCGCAGGCCGTCCTTCGGTACGTCATTGCCGGCGAAACACAGGTCGGCGGCGAGGCCAAGAACGAAGTCGTCGTCATGGCCACGCCGAAAACCGCCGTCGACAATCTCATCGCCCTTGCCGCCAGGGCGCGGCTGCAGATCGTCGGGCTCAACACCGAACCCAAGGCCATTGTCGACTGTTTCGCCCACGTTTACCGCCGCAAAGTCGACGGCGACGTGACGAGCCTTTTCGTCGACATCGGTGCGAAGCGGACGCGGGTGACCATCGCCAGCGGCAGCCGCATCCTGTTCGCCCGCTCGATCGACATCGGCGGCGACACGCTCTCGGCGGCGGTCGCCGAGGCAATGGGTCTGGATTTCGAGCAGGCGAAGTTGCTGCGCGTGAAACTCGCCCACCAGCCGCTCCAGCGGCCCGCGCCCGCAATCATCGCGCCCGAGCCTGCCGCACCCGTTGCGGAGGAAAACGCCTTCGCCCTGCTCGGCCTCGCCCGCGTCGACGACCGCCGCCGCGCCGCCGAGCGCGTGGAGATCGTCGCGCCCGTGCTCCCGACCGGCCAGGACGAGCAGGACCGCCAGGCCGAGGCCGCCGTCGCGCCGGTGATCGCGCGGCTGTGCGACGAGCTGAATCTCTGCCGCCGCTATCACGAGGCCACGTTCACGCAGCAGCCCGTCGATCGCGTGATCTTCGTCGGCGGCGAAGCGCGGCAGCGTCCGATGTGCCAACGGATCGCCCAGGAGCTTGGCGTCGCCGCTCAGCTCGGCGACCCGCTCGTTCGGATGAGCAAAACGACCTTGATCGGCGTCGAAAGCGGTATTGACCTCAGCCAGCCGCAACCCTCATGGGCCGTCGCCGTCGGTCTGTCGATGGGCCCCCTCGCCGAGGCCGCCGTTCTCGCGGCGTGAACGCACCAGGTATTTCAATGAACGCCCCTAACCAACTCGACTTCCTTCCCGAAGATTACCTGCGCAACAAAGCGCAGGGCCGCACGAACGTGATGTGCGCTTCACTGTTCGTGGTGATGATCGTCTCCATCGGCGGGGCTTTTTTCTTCGCCGAGCGCTCGATGCGCGAGGCCGAAGACCGCCACGCGGTGGCCGTCCAGCAGCACGCCGACGCCGCCCGCCGGATCGCGGAGATGAAGAAAATGCACGAAAAGCAAGCCTTCCTGGCCCGCAAGGCCGAGCTGTCGGCGTCGCTGATCGACCGCGTCCCGCGCTCGTACGTCCTGGCAGAGCTGACTAACTTATTGCCCGCCGGCGTGGCGCTGACGGATCTCGACCTGGTGACCGCGAAGAAGGCCGTCGCAGCGCCCAAGACCGATGCGCCGGCATTGAAGAAGAAATCCAAATCCTCCGCCGCCGCCGACACACTGCCGCCCGCCCCTGCCCCGCAAGAGGCGACCGTGCGCCTCACCGGCACCGCCGCCGCCGACTCGCAGGTCGCGGCGTTCGTCGAAGCGTTGAAGAAATCGAACCTGTTTATCGAGGTGAACCTTCTCATCAGCGCCGAGCAGGCCCAAGGCGAAAACGGCGTGACCAGCCTGCGCCGCTTCAGCATCGATCTCGTCCTCGACCCCAAGGCCGACGTGCGACGCCAGTCGCGGCGCGCCCCGGCCGACCCCGTTGCAACTGTCGAGGCAAAATAACCCCGTCCGATGCCCGCGGCTTTACAGGTTTAAGCTCATCAACTCACACTGAACTCCCATGAAAATCGGCCTACGCGAAATCATCTTCTTTAAGCTCATGCTCGGACTGCTCGCCGCGGCTTACTTCTTCGGCTTTGCCCGCATGGACGAGAAACGCCGCGCCTACGAAGACGCGATCGCCGAAAAGCAGCAGAAGCTCGCCGAGCTGGCGCGGGCGACGCGCGACATCGAGAACATGAGCGTGAAGATCCAATCCCTCGAGCAGGCGATCGACTTCTTCGAAGACAAGCTGCCCCAGGAGCAGGAAGTCGAGCGCATCCTCGGCAGCGTGACCGAGCTGGTGTCCAAGCACGGGCTGTACAGCAAGAGCTTCAAGCCCAACCCCAAACCTGTCGTCACGCCGAACTACCGTGAGCGGCAGATCGAGATCACGCTCAGCGGCGACTTCTTCGGCTTCTATGGCTTTGTGCGCGAACTGGAACTGTTGCCGCGCATCATCAAGATCACCGATCTCAAGCTGCGGAAGATCGACGACCACGACGGCCAGACCGAGGCCCTGGTGAAGCTCAGCATCTTCTTCGACCCGCCGAAAGTCGTCGCGGCCGCGGACTGAAAAAGCCCGCGCGACAACGACCCTTCGCCGCAGCTCCGGCGCAACACCATCGTGGCGGGCGACCTGTGCGTCGCCCGCCATTTTTGTCATTTGGCCGCTGTGGCTTTGGATCGTACTGATTGGCCGGAGCCTTTCTCATGCAATTCGCCGACATCAAAGAAGCCGAGCCTGCCGAAGTCACCGAAGCCACGGACGGCGAGTCCGCGGCCCCGAAACGAAAACTCACGCGCAGTACCGTCCTGCTTGGCGGGCTGGTGCTGGCGGCCGTGGGCGGGCTGTGGCTGATGCACGCCCGCGGCGGCCCGACGACCGTCGAAGCCGCCTCGACCGCCGATCAGGCGATCGACAACTTCCTCGGCGACGGCCGGAAAAACATGGCCCACATGCAGGCGATGCTGAACGACACCGAAAAGGTCGTCGATCAGTTCAAGCAGTTCCCCGCCGCCGCCCAGGCGCCGCTGGAAGAGCTGCAGAAGAACCCGTTCAGTGAGACGCAGCAGACGGTTAAGACCGCCGCCAGCTACGACGCCCGCCAGTCCGACCGGGACGCGGCGCTGGAGAAAGCTCGCAAGCTGCAGTTGCAATCCATCCTGTTCGGACAATCGCAGCGCTCCTGCATGCTGGGCGGCAAATTCTATGGCGAAGGCGACTCGTTCGACGGGTTCGAGGTGCAGAAGATCAACCAAAACAGCGTGATCGTTAAGCACGGCGGCTATCGGTTCGAATTAAAGTTGCAGCGATAACCGTTCGTCGACGCAAGCCCCACCGCATGTTCGGCCGCCGCCCAACTTCGCAGTCCGCCATCGCTGATGATCCGGCCGACGTGGCGGAGCAGTTATGGTCGCCCGCGTCTCAGGCGATGCGCCAGAGCGTCGAGCAATTGCTCTTGGCGCGCGGGCAGATCACCCAGCAGCAGCTCGTCGAAGCCGTTGCCGCGCAGAAGCGATCGCCGGGCAAGTCGCTCGTGCAGGTCCTGGCGGCAATGAACGCCGCGACCGAGCCGCAGATTTTATCGGCCCTCGCCCAGACACTCGGCCTGCCGTTCGAAACGCCCGAGCGCGCCACGGTCGACGCCAAGGCGTACGACCTGCTCCCGATCGAGTTCATCCGGCAGCACGGCGTGCTGCCGCTGCGCTTCGAGGGCGACCCGGCCAAAGGGCCCGTCGTCGTCGCCGTCGCCGAGCCGACGAACGTGTTCCTGATCGACGACGTCAAACGCAAGCTGCGCCGCGACGTCAAAGTCGTCGTCACCACGTTGTCGGACATCAACCGCATCGTCGAGCAGATGTCGGCCGGCACGAGCAGCGGCGCCGTCGACGACATCATCAAGGACATTGCCGATGACGACATCACCGTCGTCAAGGACGCCGCTCCTGACGACGTCAGCGATCTCGAGAAGGCCGGCAGCGAGTCGCCGGTCATCCGGTTCGTTAACTACCTGATCTTCGACGCCATCAAGCAAGGCGCCAGCGACATCCATGTCGAGCCCAAAGAAGGGGCGATGAAGGTGCGATACCGCATCGACGGCGTGATGTTCGAGGCCATGAACCCGCCGCACACGATGCATCCGGCGGTGGTGAGCCGCCTGAAGATCATGGCGAATCTCGACATCAGCGAGCGTCGCCTTCCGCAGGACGGCCGCATCCGCGCCACGGTGAGTGGTCGCAAGATCGATCTTCGCCTCAGCACGCTGCCCACCGGAAACGGCGAGAAGAGCGTCATCCGCATTCTCGACAACCGCTCGATCAGCGTGCCCCTCGAAGCGTTGGGCTTCAGCGAGCAGGTGCTCACGATCTGGCGCAAGCAGATCGACCAGCCGCACGGCATCCTGCTCGTCACCGGCCCGACCGGCAGCGGCAA
>DASVSS010000112.1:0-16992 GCA_036387945.1 Tepidisphaeraceae bacterium
GAGCCGCAACCCGGCGACGCACGGGTGTGGAGAGAATCGCCCAGGTGCCCGATCGCGGTGTCCCTCCCCCAAGCAGCGAGTGCCCGCAGCCTCCTTATCACAGCAAATCGCCTCTCCGGTTCCTCCCCCTCCGGGGGAGGCTAGGAGGGGGCGGCGAATGCCTCATCGCAATCAATCGCCAGTGCCTGGTCCCCTCCCCTGCGGGGGAGGTTAGGTGGGGGCGGGCGGATGCCTCATCGCAATGTCAGCGCTTCCACGCTCCGGCCCTCTCCCTACCCTCTCCCGGAGTACCGGGCGAGGGGTTTGGTTCAATGGCATCAGCAAGCCGCTATTGCAGGTTGTTGGCCGCCCCCACCTAACCTCCCCCGGAGGGGGAGGAACCGGACATGGCGTTTCACTGGAATGAGGCGGCCGCAAGCGCCCCCTCCCTGGCCTCTCCCGGGTACGGCGGAAGACATTCGCGGCCTCAGGGAAACTGCCGCCCCTGGCGAATCGCCGTGCCGAGCAGGCGGCGGTATTCGCGGGCGGGGATGAGCTGCGTCCCGAACTGCCGCATGTGGGCCGTTACCATTTGCGTGTCGAGCAGCGTGAACTGCTTGTCGCGCAGGCGCTCGACGAGGTGTACAAGGCAGACTTTGCTGGCGTTGTTGACATGGTGGAACATCGATTCGCCGAAGAACGCCCCGCCGACCGCCACGCCGTAAAGCCCGCCGACGAGTCGGCCGTCTTGGTGGGCTTCGACGCTGTGGGCAAACCCGCGCTCGTGCAGGGCGGTGTAGGCGGCGACGAGCTCTTCGCTGATCCAGCTCCCCCCCGACTCCGGCCGCCGGGCGGTCATGCAGCTGCGCATCGTGGCGGTGAAGTTCTCGTCGAAGCGCACGTCGAACCGCCGCTGCTTCACGAGCTGCCGCAGCGTGCGCGGGCAGTGAAACCCGTCGAGCGGAAGAATCCCGCGCGGGTCGGCGGTGTACCAGCGCGTCACCCCGTCAGCGTCGGTCATCGGGAATGAACCCTGGCAGTACGCGCTCAGGAGGGTCTCGGGCGTGAGAACGGTCATCGGCATCGACGTCGCCAGTCTACGCAACCCGCGCCCGATTTGTCGTCGGCGGGCGGTGAAGAGGCGGCGATTGTTGGGTTGCTCCGGCGTATGCCGTCCAAGCGCAACGACCCCTGACCTGCAACAGCGGCTCGCTCATGCCCAAGAACCAAACTCCTCGCCCGGTACTCCGGGAGAGGGTAGGGAGAGGGCCGGGGCGTAATTGCGCTTTGTCGTGATGAGGCATCCGCCCGCCCCCACCTAACCTCCCCCGCAGGGGAGGAACCGGAGAGGCACTTTGCTGTGATAAGGTGCCCGCGGGTTTACCGCGCGCTTTTGCCTCGGTCGCGGGATTTGGAGCGTTGGCTGCGCTTCGTGGCGCCTTCGGTGAAGCGCGGCTTGCTCTTGGGGGCCCGGGCGTCGGCGACCGGGTGGCCGGGCTTGGCTTTGGCGGCGACCTTCGCCTGGCTCTTGGCTTCGCCGGCGCCTTCTCCCGTGCCGCGGGTAAGGACTTCGAGCACCGCGAGCTCGAGTTCGCGGCGGGGGAGTTCGACGCGCACGATCCGCACCTTCGCCACGTCGCCGATGCGGATGCGCTGGCCGGTCTTGCGGCCGCGGATGCTGCCGGCTTTTTCGTCGACTTCCCAGAAATCGTTGAGCAGTTCCGGGTAGCGGATGAGGCCTTCGATGAGGTACTGCTGCAACTGGATGAAGATGCCGAAACTGGTCACGCCGGTGACGACGCCGACGAATTCCTCGCCGATGTGGGTCTGCATCAGCTCAAGGATCTTCACCTGCCGCAGCTCGCGCTCGGCCTCTTCGCTGCGGCGCTCGGTGTAGCTGAGGTTCTTGCCCACCTGCAGCGCTTCGTCGAACGTGATGACGTTCTCGATCTTGATCTTGCCCTTGGGCTTGGGCAGCGGGCCGTTGCTGAAGTCGGCGTCAATGGCGGCGAAGAACCCGTCGAGCAGTCGGTGCACGGTCAGGTCGGCGTACCGCCGGATCGGGCTGGTAAAGTGCCCGTAGTGCGTGCTCGCCAGGGCGTAGTGGCCGATCTGCTTCGGCGAATACTCGGCGCGCGACAAGCTGCGCAGCACCGCGAGATTGACGGCAAACCCTTCGGGCTTGCCTTTGACCTTCGCCAGCAGCGCCTGCAGCACGTGCCGGTCGATCTCCCCGCTCACGCCGTGGCCGGCGGAGGCGAGGAAGTGCTTCAGCCGGTCGCTCGATTTGGATTCCGGCTCCGGGTGCGTGCGCCGCAGGAACGGCAGATCAAGGGCGTCGAGCAGCCGGGCGACGGCCTCGTTGGCCTCGACCATGAACATTTCGATGAGCGTGTGCGTGAAGCTCTGATCCTCGGGGATCGCGTCGACGACTTTGCCTTCTTCGCTGAGCACCAGTTCCATCGCCGGCAGGTTCAGCACAAGCTGCCCGGCGGCGTGGCGGCGCTTCTGGATGCGCCGCGAAAGGGCGTCCATGTCGGCGAGCAACCGAACGATCTCCGGTTCGTAGTCGCCTACCTTGCGGTCGCCCTCGGGGTGGGGAACGACGGCGTTTTCGTCGCCGGCGGCGTCGATGATCGCCTGGGCTTCGCGGTAGCGCAGCCGCTTACGGCTCTTGATGATCGTGTTGCTGAACCGCGTGCGCACGGGCCGCGCGTCGTCGCCGATGACGATGAACGCGCTTTTGCACAAGCGCGGCACGCCTTCCTGCAGGCTGCAGATGCCGTTGGACAGCACCTCGGGCAGCATCGGGATGACGTGACCGGGGAAGTAGGTGCTGTTGCCGCGCTCGCGGGCCTCGACGTCCAGGGGCGAGCCTTCGGGCACGAAGTGGCTGACGTCGGCGATGTGCACGCCGAGTTCCCACTCGCCGGTGTCGAGCTGCTGGAGGCTGATGGCGTCGTCGTAGTCCTTGGCGTCGTCGGGGTCGATCGTGCAGACGAGCTCGCCGGTCATGTCGTAGCGCCGCGACAGATCGCTGTCGGCTTTGGACGCGCTCCACGCGGCAATTTCGCGTTTGAACTTTTCCAGTGCAGCCGACGCCTGGTCCTTCACTTCGTCGGGGAACGGGCCGGGCAGGTTGAACTGCACCATGATGCTGCGCAAATCGACGTCTTTATCCCCTTCGTTGCCGAGGGTTTCGGTGATCACGCCCATGGCCGCTTCGTCGCGGGTGGGGAATTCGGTGATCTCGACGACGACCTTCGTGCCGGGCTTGATGTACTTCGTGGCCGCGTCGGGGGTGTAGATCGGCTCGGCGTAGGTGTTGCCGTCGGGCAGGACGAGCCAGTCGGTGCCTTTTTTGGTCAGCGTGCCGACGAAGCGCTTGTTCTTGCGCTCGACGACTTCGGCGATGCGGCCGCTGAGCTTCATCTGCCCGTCGCGGACCTGGCGGTTGGTGATGCGTGCGATGACGACGTCGCCGGTGATGGCGGCGGGGCCGTTCTGGCCTTCGGGGATGAAGACGTCTTCGCTGCTGCCGGCGACGAGGGGCATGACGAAGCCGAACCCTTTTTTGTTCTGCCGGTAAGTGCCGGTGATCTCGTCCGTCCGCGCGGGCTTGGCGGCGGGCTTGTCGTCGGCCGCGGCGACGGCCTTGACGTCGGCCCTGGCGTCGGTCCTTGTGTCGGCATTTGTGTCGGCCCTTGCGTGCGGCCGGTCATGGACCTTCACAACGGCCTTGCCGGCGGACGGGCGCGCCGCGGCGTGCGGGGCCTTTTCGGCCCTGGCGGTTTTTGCGGTCTTGGCCGATTTCGCGGCTTTGCCCTTCGCCGGCGCCGTCGGGCGCGGCGGCAGGATCAGGTTCTGCGTGCCCAGGGCGATCAACCCTTCGCGGAGCAGGGCGTTGGTCGCCGTTTTGAACGCCGGATAATTCTCGTCGTCCCCGGCGTCAACGGCGTTGGCGAGCTGGCGGGGCTTGAGCGGGCGGTAAGCAGGGGAGAGAACGAGCTTGAGGATCTGGCCTCGGATCGAATCGGGCATCGGATGTACTTGGTCTTTCTGAAGGTCTTTAAGGGTCGTTGATTCTATCAGAAGTACGTCCGCCGATGGAGAGGAAACGCACAATTTCGGCGCATGAGGACGAATTTACTCCCATTTCAGCCGCCGGTTACGCAGGCCGGGATACTGTCCTTGGGGACGAAACGAACGGGAACCAGTCACTTTCCAAAGAGGACATCGCCATGAAGATCAAGACGCTCGAAGACCTGTTTAAGCACGAACTCAAGGACCTTTACAGCGCCGAGACGCAGCTGCTCAAGGCCATGCCGAAGATGGCCAAGGAAGCGCTTAACAGCGACCTGCGGATGGGCTTCGAGAAGCACCTGAAGGAAACCGAAGAGCAGGCCGAGCGCCTGAAAAAGATCGGCGAGAAGCTCGGCTTCGCCGTCACCGGCCACACCTGTGCGGCGATGAAGGGCCTGATCGAAGAGGCCAAGGACATGATCGCCGAAGACGCCCCGCCGGAAGTGAAGGACGTCGGCCTGATCGCCCAGGCGCAGCGGATCGAACACTACGAAATCAGCGGCTACGGCACCGCCCGCACGCTGGCCGAAAAGCTCGGCTATGCGGACGTCGCCAAGGTGCTTGAGCAGACGCTGCAGGAAGAAAAAGCCACCGACGTCAAGCTCACCAAGCTTGCCGTCAGCCAGGTCAATGAAGAGGCGGCCGCGCAGTAACCTAAGCGTTATTTCGCGTCCGTCCTCTACCGGACACCGAGAGCGGGTCGTCATCGGCAATCCCTGCCGCGGCGTCTTCTCTCGACAAGCCATCCCCCATGCCAGACGACCCCGGCCGCGTGCCGGGGTCGTCTTTTTATTGCCGCCTTAACCCGGTTGATCGGTACCACGAATGAGCGCAACTACAGGTGGAAATCGCTTCCCCCGCGTTTTGGCGTGGGCCGCGCAGGGGCCCGCGAATCATGAGCAACACATGTCGCGGATTAAATCAATTTGTTTCTCCATTTTAACCGTGCTTTAGATCCACGGGCGCTACGGTACGAGGCTTCGGACGTTGAACGGGGCACGCACGGGAGAAGAAATCACGCAGGAACGGTCGCATTATGACAACCGATCAAGCCATTTCCGTACAAGGCCCCAATGGGACCGTCGGCACGATTGACGCCACCGACTGGGCGACCCGCCATGCGTCCGACCGCGTGTATCTCACGCTCGTCAACGGCCAGCGCGTCCTGCTCCGATCCGACCTTCTGCAGGAGCGCAACGGCGGGGCGTATTTGGCGCTGGACGTCGATGCCCACACCCACGCACAACCCCACGCGCACTCCCCAGTCCATGCCGCCACGCCTGCGACTGCCGCTGCGTCGACGACCGCCCGGCCGGCGACGGCTCCGGCGACTGCTGCGACTTCTACTTCATCGGCCGCCGCGTCCGCATCGACGCCCCCGGTGCATGTCGGCCCGCACATGGCCGTGGTCACCTCGCCCACGGGGGTGTCGACCGTTCCCGCTGGGGTGGGCGATCGGTTGCTCATGCCGATCGTCGAAGAGCAGGCGGTTCTCAACAAGCGCGTCGTCCGCCGCAAGGTGCGCGTCCGCAAGACCGCCCACGTCCGCGAAGAAATGGTCGGCCCGCCGCTGATGCAGAAGACCGTCGACGTGCAGCGGGTGCCGATCAACGAGGTGATCCAGACGCCGGCCCAGATCCGCCAGGAAGGGGACACGCTGATCGTGCCCGTAATGGAAGAAGTGCTCGTGGTCGAGAAGCGACTCATGCTGCGCGAAGAAGTGCGGCTGACCACGCGCCGCACTGAAACCCGCGAACAGACGCCGGTGCAGTTGCGGTACGAGCAGGTGGACATCGAGCGCGAGCCCGGCCCGGCCGGCGAAGCACACGCGCGGGGCGCCGCGCACACCCGCATCGAGACGCACACGCGCGTCGAAACGCACGCACGGGCGGAGGATCACGCACGTTGATTGAGCAATTCTAAGTCTTACCGCCACCCCGCCGTGTCGGCGCGGGCGGCCCTGCGACGATGTTCGTCGAACGCGAATCGCCCTTGGTGTACGTCGGGCTGTTTGTGGTCATTGGGAAGACGTACCAGACGAACCGGAGTTCATCATGTCCGTTACCGTTCTTGGCGTATTCGATTCCTGGCAGCACGCCAGCCAGTTCAAACAGAAACTCGTCGCGATGGGGATCACCGAATCGTCCATCTCGACCACGCCCCGCACCGACCAGCATGCGACGACCACGCACCTGGGCGAAGAAGACAAAGGCTTCTGGGGCAACCTCAAGGAACTCTTCACCGGCGAAGACGAGCACGAGGCCGGCTACTACGCCGAGGCCACGCGCCGCGGCGGCGTGATGGTGCGTGTCGAGGCGCCGGAGAACCGGGCCGCTGAGGTCACGCAGCTGATGAAGCAGCACAACGCCGTCGACGTCCACGGCCGCGCCCAGGCGTGGAAATCGCAGGGCTGGAAAGGCTACGACCAGACTGCCAAGCCCCTCGCCGCCGCCGAGCTGCGCACCGCCCGCGAAGCCGACCAGAAGCTGCAGATCGTCGAAGAGAAGCTCGCCGTCGGCAAGCGCGAAGTCGCCAGCGGCGGCGTGCGCGTGCTGCGCCGCGTCACCGAGCGTCCGGTCGAAGAGCAGGTCACCCTGCGCAAAGAGCACGTCGACGTCCAACGCCGTGCCGTCGACCGTCCGCTGACCGGTGCCGAAGCCAACGCCGCGTTCACCGACAAGACGATCGAGCTGACCGAGACCAGCGAAGAAGCCGTCGTGAGCAAGACCGCTCACGTCGTCGGCGAAGTCGAGATCAACCGCGACGTGCAGCAGACGACCGAAACCGTCCGCGACACCGTCCGCAAGACCGACGTGCAAGTGGAGAAAGTGCCCGCCGCCGCGACCAACACCACGACCACGACGACCAAGACCGTCGTCCCCGGCTCCAAGCAGTCTTGAACCGCAGCGGAGCGTCCGACGTTCTTTTCAATTCTTCAAACGGCCCCGACCCCGCGTCGGGGCCGTGTTGTTGGCGCGGGCGCCTCATCGCAACAAAGCGCCAATCCGGTTCCTCCCCCGGTGGGGGAGGAACCGGATTGGCGCTTCGACTTGATGGCAATATCCGGGTGCCGCGGCCAGGCGCACGAGGCTGTTGCATTTGGAGCAGAGATACGCGTAGTGCGTCGCTCCGGTCCTCTCGCTACCCTCTACCGGGTGCCGGGCGAGGGGTTTGCCTCCCGGGCGGGCTTAAGCCGCTGTTGCAGATCAGTGCCCGTCGGCACTGCACTGCTTGACCCGATTTCCGCCGCGCGAAGAACCCGAGACGGTTTTTTGCAGCCTCCCGCGCGGCCACCTACAATCGCGTCCCTATGCCCACGTCCGTTCCCGTTCCGAACCTCGGCGATTCCGTTACGCAGGCGACTCTGCTCCGCTGGCACAAAAGCGACGGCGACGTCGTGACGCTCGACGAGCCGATCTGCGAGCTCGAGACCGACAAGGCCAACGCCGACGTCACCGCGACGGCGGCGGGCGTCTTCACCCGCGCCCCCGGCGTCGAGCCGGGCACGGTGGTCAACGTCGGCCAGGCGCTGGGCAGCGTCGACGCGGACGCCACGCCGACGGCCAAATCGCCGGCGACCAAAGCCCCCGCGCCCACCGCCGAAGCCGCCCGGCCCGCAATGGCGGCGGACGGGGCAACGGCCCCGACGCCCACGCCGCGCGAGCCCTCGGCGTCCGCCGGCCACGTCGAGGCCGGCGGACGCGCCGACGATCTGTCGCCCGCCGTGCGGCGCATGATCGAGGAGCACAAGCTCGACCCGACGAAAATCCCCGCCACCGGGCCCGGCGGTCGGCTGACGAAGGACGACGTCATCAAGTTCACCGAAGCCGCGTCGCCCAATTCCCCTTCGGCGCGCAAAGCCGTTGACGTCGAGACCGGCGAAGCCGCGGTCGCCAAGTCCCTTCCCGCCGCCGCCCCCCTCGCCCAGCAGGCCGTCGCGGGGGTCACCCGCACGCCGATGAGCAAGCTGCGCAAGCGCATCGCCGAAAACCTCGTGCGCGCCCAGCAGACGGCCGCCATCCTCACGACGTTCAACGAAGTCGATCTGTCGGCGGTCATGGCGATCCGCGGCAAGTACAAGGAGAAGTTCGAGAAATCCCACGGCGTCGGCCTGGGCTTCATGAGCTTCTTCGCCAAAGCCGCGTGCGCCGCCCTGAAGACGTTCCCCCGCGTCAACGGCCAGCTCGAAGGCGACGACGTCGTCACCTTCGATACGGTCAACCTCGGCATCGCCGTCAGCACCGAGCGCGGGCTCGCCGTGCCGGTGCTGCGCGGGGCCGACAAGATGTCGTTCGCCAAGATCGAAAGTGAGATCAAGCGCCTCGCCGGCAGCGTCCGCGACGGCAAGCTCGGCATCGCCGAACTCAGCGGCGGCACGTTCACGATCACCAACGGCGGGGTCTTCGGCAGCCTGCTGAGCACGCCGATTCTCAACACCCCCCAGAGCGGCATCCTCGGCATGCACACGATCCAGAAGCGCCCCGTCGTCGTCGACGACCAGGTCGTCATCCGCCCGATGATGTACATCGCCCTTAGCTACGACCACCGCCTCGTCGACGGCCGCGAGAGCGTGAGCTTCCTGGTGAAGATCAAAGAACTCCTCGAAGACCCGGCCCGGATGATGCTGGACCTGTAAGAGCCGGGATCGCCAGCCCTCGCGCACTGCCAAACTGTCGAATCGCCCATCCGGCTCCTCCCCCTCCGCGGGAGGTTAGGTGGGGGCGGGCGGGTGCCTCATTGCAATCAAACGCCTCGGAGACATCCGGCCCTCTTCCTACCCTCTCCGGGGTACCGGGCGAGGGGTTTGGTTCACTGGCGGCAGCGGGCCGCTGTTGCAGGTCAAGGGTGCCCCCGCCTAACCTCCCTCGGTGGGGGAGGAACCGGATCGGCGATTTGTTGTGGCGGGGCGGGGCGGTCGCGGGGTGCGTAGGCTTGGGCGATGGCCGAGTTTCGTCATGAGATCACCGTCGCGGCGCCGCTGGAGCGGGTGTGGGGGCGGTTTCAGGATGTTCTGGCGTTCCTGCCTGCCCTTTCGCCGCCGGGGGAGGAATTGAAGATCGTGTCGGCCGCACCGCTGCCGTCGCGGGTGGGGACGCGCATCGAGATGACATTGCGCGGGCCGTTGGGGCGGGTGGCATGGGTGGCGGAGTACGTCGAGCTTGTCCCGCCGCACGCGACGATCACCGGGGCTGAGGCGCGATTCGTGGAAGTGCAGGTGCGCGGGCCGTTCCGAAGTTGGGTGCATTCGCACGAGTTCGAGGCCGCCGACGACCGGACGACGCGGTGCGTCGATTACATTGTTTATACGCCCCTGCTGGGGCCGTTGGGGTGGATCGGGAACGTGCTGCTCGTCCGGCCGGCGGTGCGGAAGATGTTTGCGTATAGGACGGCGAAGATGCGGGAAGCGTTCGAGTGATCGCTGGTCTCGGCACCGGTGGCGGGGCATTGCCGGCACTTGTCGTGCGACAACTTAAATGCCTGCGAAAATTGGGAAAAATTACCACAATTTATTTGCCTAATTACCACAAAAAGGCCATAATCACGCGCGCAGAGGTACCGTATTATGACCCTCCAACAAGTCGCCGAGCGGGCGGGCGTTTCGGCCGCGACGGTGTGCCGGGTGATCAATTCCATGCCCGGCATCACCCCCGCCACGGCGGGGAACGTGCACCGGGCGATGGAGGCGCTGTCGTATGTCCCCAATGCCCGGCGGAGGACTGCATCGCGGCCGGCCACCAGCGTTGCCAACGGGGCCAAAGTCGGCTTCGTCGTCATCGACCTCACTGACTCCCCCACCGTCCCCATGTACGACCACCTGCTGCGGGGCGTCTCGGCGGCGGCGGCGCATCACAAGCTTAATCTGCAAGTGTCGTTCATTTCACACCTTGCCGACGCGCCCAAGAAGCTTGCGGGCGGGGGATTCGACGGCCTGATCCTGCACGGCGGGTGCCCGCCGCTGGAAAAAACGTTGCCCCTGCACGCGATCCCCACCGTCTGGCTAATGGGCAACCGCCGCCGGCCGACTTGGGGCGATCAAGTGATGCCCGACAACGTCACCATCGGGCAGATCGCGGCGCAGTACCTCTTGCGCAACAACCACCGCCACGTCATGCACTTCGGGCTGCTTTCGGGCTGGTCGCTGGGCGTGCGGGCGCTGGCGTTCCAGCAGGCGATCGAAGACGCCGGCGCGACGGCCACGATCATCTCGCACCGCGTGCGCAACATCGAGCACGTCGCCCCCGAGGACGTGGACGCGGCGCTGGAAAAGCTAGTCACCGCTTACCGCGCCGGCCCGGCCGACCGCCGCCCGACGGGGCTGTTCGTCGCCGAGGACTGGCTCGTGCGCCCGGTGTACAACGCCTTCAGCCTCGCCGGCGTGCGGCTGGGGCCGGGCATGGACCTGGACGTCATCGGCTGCAATAACGACCGCGCGCACCTGCTGGGGGTGAACCCCATGCCCGCCACGATCGACGTGCGGGCGGAGTTGATCGGCTACCACGCCGTCGAGCACCTGCTGCCGCGGCTGCGCCGCACGGGGCTGCCGGATCGCGTGCGGGTGATGCTCGAGCCGAGTCTGGTGCTGCCGCCGAGCATGGCGGTGGGGTGAGGCGGTCGGTCCTTGCGGCTTGGCGCGGGGGTGGAGAGATTGAAGAACCTTGCCGCTGAAGCGGCAAGTCCGGTGTGGGGGCGGGTTCGGGTGTTGATCGCTGTTGTGTTTGAGTTGAGGCCTTCTCAAGGGGCGTTTGTCATGTCCATTGTCCACGTCGCCCGGCTTGCGGGGGTCTCCAACTCCACTGTTTCGCGCGTCATCAACAATCACCCGCGCGTGTCGCGTCAGACGGTGCGGGCCGTGCGGGCGGCGATGGAGAAGCTCAAGTACAAGCCGTCGGACAACCGCCCGGGCCCCAAGCCCGGCGTGCGTGCCGCGGCGCCGGCGACGGTGGGGCTGCTCGTGCTCGGCGCCGGCCGCGACCGGGCGACGCCGGCGTTCGAAGAGCTCATGCGCGGCGTCAGCGGCGGGGCGGCGAAGTTCGGGCTCAAGCTCGTCTACCACCACGCCGCCGATCCCGCGACCCTTCCCCAGCAACTCATCGACGGCCCCGTCGACGGCCTGCTCCTGCACGGCGCACTGCCGCCGGACCCGGTGCGCGAGCTGCTCATGCGTCACCCCACAGTCTGGCTCATGGGCAACCGCCGGCGTCCGGATTTCGGCGACCAGGTCATGCCCGACGCCTATGAGATCGGCGACAAGGCCGCGCGCTACATGCTCAGCCGCGGGCACGAACGCCTGGCGTTCATCAACCTCGACCAGGGCCACTGGCCCTTCCGCGTCGCCAGCCAGAGCTTCGCCGCCGCGGCGCTGGATCATGGGACGACCTGCGATCTGCTCGAGCGCCCGCGGCTGGACACCGAGCGCGCGTACTGGCCGCAGTTCGCCGCCACCGCCGCGGAGGAACTCGTCGCCCGCTACCTCAAGCTCGACCCGCGGCCGACGGGGATCTTCGTCGCCGACGACATGCAGGTGGCGATCGTGCAGCCGGCCCTGCAGCGCGCCGGGGTGGCGATCGGGCCCGGGGCGTGCGAGATCATCTCCTGCAACAACGAGCGCCCGTACCTCATCGGCCTCTCGCCGCGCCCGGCGGAGATCGACATCCGCGTCGAAGCCATCGGCGTGCGCGGCGTCGAACGCCTGCTGTGGCGCATGGCCAACCCCAGCGTCACCGAGCGCGTGATGACCGCCATCGACCCCCTCGTTCTCGGCCACGACGGCAAACCCGTCGACTGGACGACCATCGGCGGCACGGCGCTGTAGGACCGGCGGTCTCGCCGCTTTTTGTACCTGTGGGTGCCACGATCCGGATGCGCCGGGTCGTGGTGCCTGCGATCGCGTCAACACATCCGAAAGAGCACCACGGCCTGGTGTACCAGATCGTGGCACCCGGGCTTTGATTTTCAAACTGATTCGCCACCAGAAGGCGGGCGCCTCGTCGCGATCGACCGCCGAAACGCTCAAGCCCTCTTCCTACCCTCTCCCGGAGTACCGGGCGAGGGGTTTGCTTCTTCGGCGTCCGCGGGCCGCTGTCGCATGGCTGGAGTGGTTGGGGCTTGTGCGCGGCCCGGGCCTGCGCCTGCAGTTACGGCTTGCCCTTGGTCTTGCCGGCTCGGCCGGCGAGTTTGGCGAGCAGGCCCAGCAGGATGTCGGGCTCGAACGGCTTGGTGACGAAGGTGTCGAATCCCGCCGCCAGGGCCGCTTCGCGGTCTTGCTCGCGGGCGAAGGCCGTCAGCGCGATCGCGGGGGCGGGCGGGGTTTTGGCGGCGGCTTCGGCGGCGCGGACTTGGCGCAGCAGGGTGTAGCCGTCGGTGTCGGGCAGGCCGATGTCGCAGACGATCACGTCCGGGCGGTCGGATTCGAACGCCGCTAGTGCCTCGGCGGTGGCGCCGACGGCGGTGACGCCGGCGCCGGCGTGGCGGAGCAGCGTGCGCACGGCCTCGCGCGTGTGCTGCTGGTCTTCCACCAGCAGCACTTTCACGCCGCTTAAATCCGTCGGCAGCGGCTTCTCGACAATGCGCGCCGCCCGCGCCGCGCTTCGGCCGCGGCCCAGAGCCCGCAGCGGCAGGCGCACGGTGAAGACCGCGCCCTGGCCCGCGCCGTTGCTCTCGGCCATGATCGTGCCGCCGTGGAGTTCCACGAGCTGCTTGACGATCGAAAGCCCCAGCCCCAGCCCGCCGCTCGTGCGCGTCATCGCCGGGTCGGCCTGGCGGAAGCGCTCGAACATGTGCGGCAAAAACGCCGGGTCGATCCCGCGCCCGGTGTCGGCGACGCGGATCGTGATCCCGCCGTCGCGCCGCCACAGCCCCACGTCGATCCGCCCGCCGCGCGGCGTGAACTTCACGGCGTTGGTCAGCAGGTTCCAGACGATCTGGCGGATGCGGTCGGGGTCGGCGGTCACGACGCCGATGTTGTCGCCGAAGTCCGTCTCCAGGATCAGCTCCCTGGCGTCGGCGGTGGGGACGATCGCCTCGACGGCCTCACGCACGAGCGGCACGAGGTCGGTCGCCTGCATCTCCAGCCGCAGCTTGCCGCTGGTGATGCGCGACGAATCGAGCAAATCGTCGATGAGCTGCTTCTGCGCCTCGGCGCTGCGCTCGATGGCCTCGAGCCCTTCGGCCAGGTTCGGCGAGGTCACGCCCGCGTCACGCAGGAGCTTCGACCAGATCAGCACCGCCGACAACGGCGTGCGCAGCTCGTGGCTGAGCGTGGCGAGGAACTCGTCTTTCATGTGATTGGCGGCCTCGGCCAACTCCTTGGCTTCTTGCAGGACGCGCTCGACTTCCATGCGCTCGGTGATGTCGTACGACACCGCCAGGGCGGCGTACACCGTGCCGGTGTCGTCGCGCAGCGGCACGCCGTGGGTGATGAAATCGATGCCGTTCTCGGTGTGCTCGACGCGGAACGGCTCGCCGGCGAAAGCGGCGCGGTAGTGCGGCTCGTACCGGGCGGCGGCTTCGGCGCCGCGGGCTTCGGCGAGGGTCTTGCCTTCGAGGTCGCGCGTCGTCAGCCCCGCGCGCGTCAGGGCTTGGCCTTCGGCGAGGCGGTAGCGCAAATCGCGGTCGACGACGAACACCGCCCCGTTGGGCAGGTTCGCCGCCAGCGTGCGGTACAGGTGCTCGCCGGCGCGCACGTTTTCTTCGGCCTTGCGGCGGGCGGTGAGATCGACCGTCACCGCCAGCACCGCGTACGGGCGGTTGTTCTCGTCCCCCAGGGGCGAGAAGCTGACATTGACGTGGACGATCGACCCGTCGGGCCGCAACTGCCGCTTGTCGATCGACACGTTCTTGTCGGTCGTTACTACTTTGCGCAGCGCGTCGCGCGTCATCGGCACGTCTTCGGGATGGGTCAGCTCGAGCACGTTGCGGCCGATGAGCCCTTCGGCCGTGCGCCCCAGCACGCCGCAGAGGGCGTCGTTCACCCGCATCAGCCGCCCGTCGAGCGACAGCTCGGCCAGGCCGACGGCGGCGTTGGCGATGATCGCGGCGTTGCGCTCTTCGCTGCCGCGCATCGCTTCTTCGTTGCGCTTGCGCTCGGTGTCGTCGCGCAGGATTTTGACGAACCCGCGCGGGCTGCCGTCGGCGTTGCGCAAGAGCGTCGTGCTGCCGCTGCCCCACAGGCGGGTGGCGTCCTTGCGCACGTGCCAGCGGTCGTCGCCGGCGCGCCCGAACTCCAGCGCCCCGGCGAGTTCCTTTTCCGGCATGCCGGCGGCGCGGTCTTCGGGGGCGAAGAGGATGGCGAACCGCTGCCCGACCGCCTCGGACTGCTCGTAGCCCAGCACGCGCGCGGCGCCGGGGTTCCAGGTGGCGATCAGCCCGTCGAGGCCGATCAGGAAGATCGCGTGCTCCTGCACGCTCTGGACGATCAGGCGGTGCTGCTCTTCGCTGTCGCGCAGCGCCGTCTCGACGGCGCGTCGGCGGGTGATGTCCACGAACGTCACCACCACGCCGTCGATGCGGTTGTCGGACGTGCGGTACGGCAGCACGCGGCGCAGGTACCAGCGCCCCTCGGCGCCGCTGATCTCGCGCTCACGCGGCACGAGTGAGTCGAGCACGATCCGTGCGTCGTCGACCAAATCCGGGTCGACGAACTTGCGCGACAAATCGCTCAGCGGACGCCCGATGTCCGAGGCGATGAGGTCGATCAAATCCTTCGTCGCCGGCGTGAACCGCCGGATGCGAAAGCCCGTGTCGAGGAACACCACCGCGATGTCGGTGCTGCTGAGCAGGCTCGACAAATCGCTTGTCGTGCGCTCGAGCTCGTTCATCTTCGCCTGCAACTGCGCGTTGACGGTCGTGAGCTCTTCGTTGAGCGACTGGAGCTCTTCCTTGCCCGTCTCCAGCTCTTCGTTTGAGCTTTGCAGCTCTTCGTTGATGCTCGTGACCTCTTCGTGCGAGGCGCGCATTTCTTCGTTGCTCGTCTGCAGCTCTTCGACGGTGCGCTGAAGCTCGTCGCGCACGCGCTGCAGCTCGTCGTCGAGCATCACCGAGCGCTCTTCTTCGCTCAGGTCGTCGTCGAGCGCGGGGGCGGCGCGGTCGGGCAGGGCGGCAAGGCTGACGAGGAAGTACGCCGACGACGCCCGCCCGTCGAGCGGGGCGGCGGTGATCTCGATGCGCCGGCGGTCGATGCCGTCGCCGATCATGCCGTCGCGCACTTGGACGGTCTTGCCCTGCGCCACCGCCCGGTGCAGGGCGCTGCGCACCGCGCCGCGGATTTCCTCGCGCGCCAGGGCCAGCAGCTCGCGCGTCGGCTCGCCGCGCGGCTGGACGAGGAACTCGCCGGTGTTGCCGTGGAAGTAGACTACGTCCCCCTGCCGGTCGACCACGACCGCCGCGGGCGTGTAGTGATCGAGCAGCACGCGCGACGCAAGCTGCGCCACCGCCGCCCGCGACATCGGCGGCTCGACGGCGTTTTCGTCCGGCGGCCCCGCCGGCCGCACGCGGCGCAGCGACTGCGGGACGGGGAAATTCATCTGCCCGTGCCGCGTCGGCCCGACGCGGCGGTAAATGCGGCTTTTCTTGTCGATCGGCTGGAACAAATCCTCTGCGCCGGTGATGGTCTCGCTGTTGCCCAGCAGCAGCGCGCCGCCTTCGACGAGCCCGAAGTGCATCATCGACAGCACGCGGCGCTGCACTTCGCCTTCGATGTAGATCAACAGGTTGCGGCAGGTGCACAAGTCCAGCCGGCTGAAGGGCGGGTCCTGAAGGATGTTCTGCGGGGCGAAGACCACCAGCTCGCGCAGCTCGCGCTTGACGTGATAAAAGGCGTCGTCTTTTTCGAAGTACCGATCGAGCCGCGCGGGCGTGATGTCGCTCTCGATCCCGCCGGGATAGACCCCCGCCCGCGCCTGTGAGAGCGAGCGCTCGGCAGTGTCGGTGGCGAAGATCTTGATGTCAAAGTGCTTGCCCGCGGCCTCGGCGGCTTCGAGCAGCAGGATCCCCAGCGTGTAGGCCTCTTCGCCGCTGGAGCAGGCCGTGACCCAGCAGCGGATGGGGGCGCCTTCGCTCTTTTCGGCGACCATCGGCACGATCACGTTCTTGCGCAGCGATTCCCACACTTCTTCGTCGCGGAAGAAGCCGGTGACGTGGATCATCAGGTCGTCGGACAACGCCGTCACTTCGCCCGGGCTTTGCCGCAGGGCCCGGACGTAGTCGCCCATCTTCTCGATCTGCAGCAGGCTCATGCGGCGCTGGATGCGGCGGACGACGGTCGGCTTTTTGTACCCGCTGAAATCGTGCCGCATGCGGGCGCGCAGGATGGTGATGATCTCGTTGAGCGCCAGTCGCTCGACCCGCGCCGCCGACGCCGGATCGACCGCGCGGTCGCGGGCGTAGGGGTGGGCGACGTACCGGGCGATGACCTCGAACATCTCCGCCGGCCGCAGGATCGCGTCGGCCAGACCGGCGTCGATCAGGCCGCGCGGCATCGACGGGTACTTGGCGGATTCGGGGTCCTGGGCGATGCAGATGCCGCCGACGGCCTTGATCGACTGCGCCCCGGCCGTGCCGTTGCTGCCCGTGCCGCTGAGGACCACGCAGATCGAGCGCTCGCGCTGCTCTTCGGCGAGCGACCGGAAAAAATCGTCGACGGGGCGGCGGTGGCCGCGCTCGGCGGCGCTTTCGCCCAGGTGCAGGACGCCGTCCTTGATCGTCATCGTGTAGCCGGGGCGGATGACGTAAACGTGATTCGGCTCGACGGTCATCCCGTCGGCGACCTGCAGCACGGTCATCGCCGTGTGCCGCGCGAGGATCTCGGCCATCACGCTTTCGTGCTTGGGCGAAAGGTGCTGGATGAGCACGAACGCCATCCCGCTGTCGGGCTTCACGCTTTTGAGGAATTCGGTGTACGCTTCGAGCCCGCCCGCCGACGCCCCGACGCCC
>DASVSS010000113.1:0-3035 GCA_036387945.1 Tepidisphaeraceae bacterium
CAGCGAGGGCGACCGCTTCGCGCTGTCCCTCACCGCCGCGGGCGAGATGACCTACCGCGTGCGCAGCGGCGACGCCGTCTCCGAGGCTTACGCGATCAAGGCTCTTCCGCCCAAGGCCCCGGCGTCGCGGCCCGTAGCGACGCAGCCGGGGGGCATGGAGAAGACGCTGGGCGACTACTTCAAAGCCGTCGACGCCCTGCGCCGGGGCAAGGGCGGTTAACCGCGCAGCGCGGGACGGTCATCGGCCCGCCACGCCGCCGATCCACAGCCATAGCGGCGAGGTCACGATCGACAGCAACTGCGTGGCGATCACCACGCGGACGGCGATCCCCTGGTCGCCGCCGTAATGACGGGCGAGGACGATCGGGAAGATCGCCGCCGGCATTGCCGCCTGGACCAGCACCACCCGCCCCAGCGGAAGGCCCAGCGGCAGGGCGGCGACGAGCAGGAACAGCACCGGCAGCACGCCCAGCCGGAGCACGCACGCCGCGGCGGTCGCCGGCAGCCCGCGGCGGAAGTCCGCCTGCCGCCACACGTCGGCGATCGTCGCACCGGTGAGCAGCAGCGACAACGGGATCGCCGCGTCCGCCAGCAGCGAAAGCAGCGCCGCCAGCGGCCGAGTCGCGCTCACCGCCCGGACGGTCAGCGCTTCGCCCAGCAGCGCCGGCACGCCGAGCTTGAGCGTGACGGCGACGGCGATCGCCAGCACGACAGGGTTGAGCAACCCCGCCCACCACCGCGGCTGCAACCGCCCGGCCAGCAGCAACAGCCCGATCGTCCACATCGCGGTGTCGACACCGACGTTGTGGATCAGCAGTGTCGCCAGCGTCGCGGTGTCCGATGGAAACAACTCGCGCACGAGCGGGATCGGCGTGTAGCCGTAGTTGAACAGTCCCGCGCAAAGAATGAACGTCCCGCGCTCGGCCGGTGTGTGCAGTCCGACGCGACGACCCAGCAGTGTTGTAAAGATAGCGCAAACGATGAACCCCATCACCGACAGTCCCGCCCCGATCACCGGCGGCAACAACAGGTCGCGCGGTGAGTCGAACCAGTCCCCAGTGGTAACGGCCCGCACGATCAGGCACGGCATCAGCAGCCGGACGGTCAGCGCGATCAACGTCTTGTCCGCCGACTCCGTCAACCACCCCACCCGCCGCACGACGAACCCCGTCAAAATCGCCCCGAACACCGGCACGAGGGCGGAGAGGATGACGAGGAGGGGGGACATGAGGAGGAGGAGTGCGAGGAGTGCCAGGAGCCAGGAGTGCTAGGAGGCAGAAACCAGGGGGAAGAGGAAAGGAGTGTGAGGAGGGATAGGGTGAGCGCCAGGACAGAAGCAGCAGGGAGTTGATCTTCTTCTTCTCCTGGCTTCTGACTCCTGGCTCCTCGCACTCCTCCCCCCCATCACGTCCCGAAAATCCTGTCCCCCGCGTCCCCCAGGCCGGGCAGGATATACCCCCGGTCGTCGAGTTGGCGGTCGACCGCGGCGGCGTAGATGAGGATGTCGGGGTGCGTCTGGTGCAACGCGCCAAGGCCTTCGGGGGAGGCGACAAGGCACATGAAACGCAGGTTCGTCACGCCGGCTTTTTTCAGGTAGGTGATCGCAGCGATGGCGCTGCCGCCGGTGGCGAGCATCGGGTCGATCACCAGCACTTCGGTCTCGTGAATGTCCGGCGGCAGCTTCTGGTAGTAGGGCACGGGCTCGAGCGTGTGCTCGTCGCGCGCCATGCCCAGATGCCCCAGCGCCGCATCGGGCAGAACGGCCATGACGCCGTCGGCCATGCCCAGGCCCGCCCGCAGGATCGGCACGAGCGTGACCTTGCGCGCGAGTTGGTGCCCGGTCGTCTGCTCCAGCGGCGTGCGCACGATGCAGGTGCGGGTCGGGAAATCGCGCGTCACCTCGTACGTCATCAGCATGGCGATCTCGTCGAGCAAGTCGCGGAACTCGCGGTAATCGGTCGAAAAATCACGCAGTTCCGTCAGTTTCGTGCGGATGATCGGGTGGTCGACGAGGAACACGTTCGGGATGTCGGACATGGACGCATGAGCGTAATCGGCCCTGCCGCCGACGCAAGCAACGTGGCGAAGTAGTCGGCACAGACGGCATGGATGAACACGGATAGAAGGGCGACGTTTTCCGCATCCGTGTTCATCTGTGCATCGGTGTCTAAGCCCTGTATTGTCCTGACGGTTGGGTTCGATCCACGCATCCGCTTCCCGTTAAGCGGCGTATGATGCGGTATGCGATCGACCCATGCCCATGCCGTTCTTCTCGCCGCCCTGGCCTTTACCGCGACGGCCTGCCAGAGCATCGCCGGGCCCTCGGCGGAGTTGCCGGCGCCGAAAATCGATCTGCCCGCCGCGTCGCCAGGCGAAGTGCGGACGGCTATTTTCGCCGGCGGGTGCTTCTGGTGCACCGAGGCGGTGTTTGAGCACGTCAAGGGCGTCACCAATGTCGTCAGCGGCTACGCCGGCGGCTCGAAGGAGACTGCCACCTACGAGCAAAGCAACACCGGCACGAGCGGCCACGCCGAGGTGATCAAGATCACTTACGACGCTTCGCAGATCACCTACGCTCAGCTCCTGCACGTCTTTTTCGACGCCCACGAGCCGACGCGCCTCAACGCCCAGGGCCCCGATACCGGCACCCAGTACCGCGCCGCGATCTTTTACGAAAACGCCGACCAGAAGCGCGTCGCCGAGGCGTACGTCGCGCAATTGAACGCCGCCAAGGTGTTCGACGCCCCGGTGGTGACGAGCCTGGAAGACTTGTCGAAAAGCGGCTTCTATCTCGCGGAGGAGTACCACCAGAATTACGCCGCCGCTCACCCCGATCAGGGTTACGTCCGGGCGAACGTGCCGAAAAAACTGCAGAAGCTCAAGGACCGCCACGCGGCGCTTTACGTCGAACGCGCGATCAAGCCGTAAACCCACGGCGTTGCCTGCGGATGCTCATCACGCCATTCGTACGGCCATGCAGTAACCGCCCGATAATGCCCGAGAACCAAGCCCCTCGCCCGGTACTCCGGGAGAGG
>DASVSS010000114.1:0-11839 GCA_036387945.1 Tepidisphaeraceae bacterium
TGCCCGATCGACAGCGGTCGGTCGCCCGCGAACCGCTGGAGCTCGTGGAGCGCGTCGGTCAGCGACCCCCGCCCTACCGCCGGCGTCGCGGCAGCGGGTGGTTGTTCGTCGAGCGTCGGCGCGTCCACGTCAGCCGACCTCGCAGGCGGCGACATCGCCGTTCACGCCGCCGTTCACTTCGTCGGCCGCGTCCGCGGCGGGCCACACGCCGGGGCGGTCGTCGGCGTAGTGGGCGTCGAGCACGCGCTGCCAGTCGGTCCGGCTGGCGACGTCGACGAACTGCTTTTTGACGACGCTCGCGTCCGGATGAAAGCGCGCGTACTTGATCCCCATCTTTCGCATCCGCCGTCCGGCGACCTGCTCGCCGTGGATCTCGAACGCCGCGTCGAAGTGCTCCTGCAGCGCCGCCCGCTGCGCGGCCACCGTCGGCGGCGGTTGCCGGGCCGCGTGCCGGGCGATCGCCTCTTCGATGGCCGCCGGATCGCCGGCCGGGCATTCGGCGGTCACGCGGGCAAGCAGCTCGGGGGCCTGGGAGAAGACCCACGGGTTGCCGATCGCTCCGCGAGCGATCCAGACGATGTCCACGCCGGTCAGCAACTTCATGCGTACGGCATCGGCTGCGGTAAAGACGTCGCCGCTGCCGAGGATCGTGTGCGCGGGGTAATCGGCCTTGAGCTGCCGCAGCGCGTCCCAGTCGGCACGGCCGGCGTACTTTTGTTCCACCGTGCGGCCGTGCACGCGGACGGCGCTGTAGCCCAGTCGCCAGGCTTCGTCGATGAGCTGGCGCAAGGTGTCCTCGCCGCCAATGTCGTCGAACGCGCGGCGAAGGCTGACGGTGAGGGTCGCCCTTGGCAGCCGGTCGCGCGTGGCCCGCAGGATCGCGTGGCCGCGCTCGACGTCGCGCAGCATGTGCCCGCCGCGCGCTTTGTTCTTAATCTTCTTTACCGGGCAGGCGAAATTCAGGTCGATCACGTCATAGGCGCGGTCGTGCAGAATCGCCGCGGCGGCGGAGACAGTGTCGGCCTCGCTGCCGATCACCTGGCCGGCGACCGGGTGGTCTTCGTCGTTGACGTCGATCGATCGTTTGAGCCCCAGCCCCCCGCCGAGCAGGATCACGTCCAGCAGCGCTTCGGTGACGGCATACGCACAGCCGCGCCGCCGGGCGACGACGCGCATGGCGCGGTCGCTGTAGCCGGCGAGGCCCGCCTGACAGAACGGCGTGGCGAGGGTATGCGGCCCGATACGCAAGGCCAGTCATGGTACAAGAACCACGCCGCGCGGCGAAGCCACCACGGTTTGCGACCGGTGAAGGCGGCGATAGAGTTGCGGCCCATGAGTCGTACCCGTGGCACCGCTGTCGGATCACCGCAAACAAAGGGCGCCGCCCCCTCCGGCGACACCCCTGACGGCCGCGCTCCGCGCCCGGCGGCACCCCCACGCCGCGGGCTCGGCGGGCGCGTCGCGCTCGCCGCCGCGGCAATCCTGTCGGCCGCGACGGCGCACGCCGGCGTCAAGGAAACGGTCGACGCGGTGCTGCAGGATCCGTATTTCAGAAAGGTCGACGTCGGCATCCAGATCGTTCGCCTCGGCGACAAGCCGGGCGCGGGCGAAACGTTGTACGAACGGAATCCGGATACGCCGCTGATCCCCGCCAGCAACCTCAAGCTGGTGACTACGGCGGCGGTGTTGAGCGGCCTCGGGCGCGATTTCGCGTTTCGTACGTCGCTGGTGTCCAAGGCTGGCGTGGTGGCGCTGGTCGGCGACGGCGACCCGGCACTCGGCGACGCCGAACTCCTGCGCGGGACCGGCGAGTCGTCGACAACGATGTTCGACGCCTGGGCCAAGGCGCTGGCAGACCGCGGGCTGAAAAAAATCGACCGGGTGCTCCACGACGCCAGCGTGTTCGACCGCACGTTCACCCACCCGGACTGGCCGGAGAACCAGCTCCAGAAGCGCTACGTCGCCGGGGTGGCCGGACTGAACTTCAATGCCAACTGCCTTGATTTTTATCTCAAGCCCGGGGCCGGCGGCCAGGTCGTCACCTTCGTACAGGACCCGCCGGCTCGGTACGGCACCGTCGCAAATCGCTGCGTGAGTGGCAAAGAAAACGCCGTATGGCTCAGCCGCGAGATTGGCACCGAATCGATCGTCCTGCGCGGCGAGACCGACGGCCCCAACGCAGAGCCTATTTCGGTGACCGTTCACAATCCGCCCGCCCTGGCGGCTACGGTGCTGCACGACGCGCTGCGGCGCGGCGGGATCGAAATTACCGACGCAGCGCCGGGCGACGTGGCGCTGCCGAGGCCGTTCGATGACTGGCAGGTGCTGGCGGTGCACGAGACGCCGCTGGCGCAGGTGCTATGGCGCGCCAACAAAGACAGCATGAACGTGTACGCCGAAGCGTTTTGCAAGCGGCTTGGCGCGCAGGTGAGCGGGCAGCCGGGCTCGTGGGCCAACGGGACGGCCGCGGTGGGCGCGTACCTGCAGTCGATCGGCGTGCCGGCGAATCAGTTTACGATCGTCGACGGCTGCGGGCTTGCCCGGGGCAATCGCCTGGCGCCGGCGGCGCTGATCCGCGTTCTCGAATGCGAGGCGCTGGGCGAGAACGCGGATGTGTATCTCGGCAGTCTTTCCGTCGCCGGCACCGATGGCACGCTCAAGGCGCGGTTCCCCCGTGGGGGCGAGCAAGTGATTGGCAAAAGCGGATTCATCGACGGCGTTAGTTCGCTGACCGGGTTCGTCAATGACAGCGGCGGCCGGCGGGTGGCTTTCTCGATCCTCTTTAATGGCATCGATAAAGGCACCAACGCCAGGGCCAAGGCGTTTCAGGAACAGATCGTGCGCGCGATCAAGTGAATCACAGGACAAAAAGGACATTTCATGACGGGACGATGGGCGTGGGCGGTGCTGGGCTGTATGGCTTTGGCGACGGTCGGCTGTTCGAGCGACGGCGATAAAAAGTTCGGCGGCTTCAAAGAGCAGACATTCAACTACGGCGGCGAAGAACGACGCTACGCCGTCTACGCGCCGAGCAACTACGACCCGAAAAAAGCCTACCCGGCCGTGCTGTTCATGCACGGGCTGTTCGAAAAAGGCAACGACGGCAAAGCACCGACGAAAGTCGGCATCGGGCCGGCGATCAAGGAGCACCCGGAACGCTTCGACGCGATCGTCGTCTTCGCCCAGACGTCGGAGAACTGGCAGGCCCGCGGGCAGGCGGATCTCGCCGTGGCCACCCTCGACGACGCCGCAAAGCGTTTCAATATCGACCCCCGCCGCGTCGTGGCGACGGGCCTGAGCAACGGCGGCGCCGGCGTGTGGCTGGCGGGGGCCGCCCACCCGGGACGGTTCGCCGCGCTGATGCCGTTGTGCGGCTTCGCCGAATACGACGCGGTGCGCAAGCTCGCGAGCTCGCGCACGCCGGTGTGGGCGTTCCATAACAATTTCGACTTCATCGTCCTGCCCGGCGGCACGAAGAAGATGGTCGAGAAGATCAACCGTGACGGCGGCGACGCCAAGATGACGATTTACAACGGCGTCGGCCACAACTGCTGGGACGACACCTATGGAGACAAGAAGGTGATTCAGTGGATGTTCGCCCAGCGCCGCTGACGGCCGTCAAAGGCCATAGGCACGCGGGTTGACGAAGGCGTTGTCGTGGCCGGGGATGACGACGTCGGCGATGTCGTACACCTCGCGGAGCGACTCTTTGGCGGCGTCGAGATTGTGGCTGTTGGGCAGCACCTGACCGGCCAGCAGGTGCTCCTGCGTGGCGACGGCATCGCCGGCGATGAGGATCGTTTGCGTCGCCGCCGAAACCAGCAGCCCGCAGGTTCCGACGGTGTAGCCGAAGAGCGGAAACAGGTCGATCTGCCGCCCGATCTTGTCGTCGGCGGGTTTGAACTTTTTGACCGTCGCGAGCTCGGCTTCGATTTTTCTGGCATCCTCGTCATCGGTGTTGTCGAGCAGGTCAGTCAGATGGGCGATCGCCGCTTCGCGCTCGAGTTCGTGGGTCAGTACCTCCGCATGGGTAAAGACGGAAAGGCCGTGGCGATGCGCGGGGCGGGTATTGGTGAGAAAAACGGTGTCGATCTGCTCGGCCCGCAGCCCGGTGCGCTCGAAGAGCCGTTGCCCGATCACGATGCCAGGCAGGCCGGGGTCGATGAGGATGTTCCGCTTGTCCGAGCGCACGAGCGTGCAGGTGGCGTGCGGCGTGCGGACCGGGGCCGTCTCGTTCCAGAGCAGGTTATATGAAAGCGTGCCGATGCTGATGACGTCGATGCGGGCTTGCGACATGCGCGCAGGGTAGGAAGACGCGATGAAAAGACAAATCGCCGTTCTCGTCGCGCTGCTGATCGCCGGGTGCACACGCGATTCGCGCCCTGCCACCACCGTCGTGCACGCGGTCGACCAGTGGCCGGCGGGCAGCGTGGAAGGCGCCCGCGTCTTTCGGACGGCGACGTACGCGATTCATACCACCCTCGCCGACGACGAGCCGGTGCTTCGGATGGCAACGCTGCTGGAAAGCGCGACAGCGCGGTACGCCGCCCTGACCTGCGTCGCACCGCGGACTGGCCGCCCGCTGCCGGTGTATTACTTCGCCACCTACGACCAGTGGGCGGACTACACGCGACGGACGACCGGGCCGATGGCCGACGTTTATCTTCGCGTCTTCAACGGTGGGTACGCCATCGGTGAGCGGGTGGTGTGCTGGCACGGGAGCGGCGCGGACGTGCTGTCCACGATCGCTCACGAGGGCTTTCATCAATACGTCGCCCGGCACTTCGCGCGACGGTTGCCGCCGGTCATCGAAGAAGGCATGGCGGTCGCCTGCGAGAACGTACGCGGCGGCGGCACGGACATCGGCGACGAACCAGTCCCGCGCCGCGTGGCGGCACTGGCGGCAGCGGTGGCCGATGGTTACCTGATCCCGCTCGATACGCTGCTGTTGCTCCACGCTGGCGACCTGAGCGATCGACCGGATGCGTTGCGCGAGGGTTTCTACGCCCAGTGCTGGGCCCTGGCGACGTTTCTGCAATCGACGCCGGCCTACCGCGACGGTTTCCGAAGAATGCTCGCCGACGTCGCGGCCGGCACGGCCGCGATCGACCTGGGCGCGAATCGTGAAGGCGCGACATACAACGCCGGTTTGATCCGGCCCCTGCTACAAAAATACGTCGTCCGCGAGTGGGCGACGCTTGAAATGGAGTTTACCCGCTGGCAGCGGGAGTTGGCGGCCCGCCACGCATCGCTGCCTGCACCCGAATGATGAAGTAAAATTTATTTGAGCCTCGCATGAAGGCTTCGTTATAAATACCGCATGATGACCGCGACCTCAGAACTGACGCGTCAGCACTGCTTCTTCGAAGGCCGGGTACAGGGGGTCGGTTTTCGGTATACGACACGAAACATCGCCATCAATTACAACGTGAGTGGGTTCGTGCGAAATCTTCCCGACGGACGGGTGGAACTGGTCGCCGAGGGCCCGGAGAACGAGGTTTCGGCGTTTGTCGACGCCGTTTCAAGCAGGATGGGCCGGTACATTTCCGGCGTTTCGTACAAAGACGAGTTGCCGCTGGGCGACTATCCCCATTTCAGCATTGCCCGCTAAAGCCCTGCCATTTCGATAATTGACGCCGTTCCCTGCCGCGCCATGGCGCCGTCAGGCGACCATCCGGCCGCCGCGGCGTTAGGTGTGCCGGCAAAACCCGTCACTCTTGCAGACAGCGGCGTTGGCAATCCCGCCCGCCTGAATTACATTCCCGGGCCAACAAAAAGGCCGACGCATGTATCGCACCTGGGTCATCGCCCGCCATACTTTTTTCGAAGCCATCGGCCAGCCGATCTACGCCCTGCTCCTGACCGTCAGCGCCGCGGTGTTGTTGATCTTCATGTTCCTGCCATTCTTCACGCTCGGCGAAGACACGGTGATGTTCAAGGCCGTCGGCATCGACGTCATCACCCTGCTTGTCCTCCTGGCGACATTGTTCGCCACGAGCAAATCGATCCACGAAGAAATCGAAGACCGCACGATGCTCACCCTCATGAGCAAGCCCGTCAGCCGTCTCGAAGTGTTGCTGGGTAAATATCTCGGGCTGATCGCCTCGACGCTTCTGGGCATCGTGCTGCTGGGCGCTCTTCTTTGCCTGTGCACCTGGTACCGCATCCCGGCCGATTACCAGCTTAGCGTGCGCAGCATCGAGCCGCGCGACGTGCTGCAACTGCGGCAACTCCGCGGGCAGCACCTGGCGGGGCTGTACCCGACTCTCCTGCTCGTGTGGCTGCAGATCAGCGTCCTGGCGGCGATCAGCGTCGTGGTATCCACGCGGTTCTCTCTCGTGGTGAACCTCCCCGTCGTCATCCTCATCTACATCGCCGGCAACCTGACGCGGTTCGTCGACGACGCCGTTGCCGGCGGCTCGCCGATCACGCAGCTTTTCGGCCAGGCAGTCACGCTGGTCGTGCCATTCCTGGCCACGTTCGATTTGCGCCAATACACGATCTACGGCCTGATCGGTTTCAGCGGCGCCGAGGGTGAGACCGCGAGCACGTTTTCGCGCGGCTTCATCTGGCAGAACACCGCCCTGGCAGCGGCCTATGCCGTGCTGTACGTGACCGCGATCCTGTCGCTGGGCCTGCTGATCTTCCGCAACCGTGAACTCGGGGGCAGCGAGGGGTAGAGCTTGCCCCGGCGGCGGATCGGAGCCGTAGGCGGGCATCTCGTTCGCCCGGCGATCGATTCACGCGCCGGGGGTCGGATCAATCTAAAACAGTTCGCCCTGCTTGGTATCCTTTGCCACGGACTCGACGCTGCCGTCGGAGAATCGGGTGACAAGGACGTCGCCGGCGCGCACGTCTTTCGCCGACCGCACCAGCACGCCGCCGCGCTTCAGGCTTGTCATCGAGTAGCCGCGCGCCAGCACGCGCTGCGGCGAGAACGCGACGAGCTGTTTCTCGGCCGACTCGACGCAGCACTTTTCGTGGTCGATGCGGGCCGCCGCCCGGTGCCGCAACATCTGGGCGACCGACGACAGCCGTTGACTCGCCAATCGAACGCGGGCCAGCGGGTGCTGTGCCGCCAGGCGGATCTGGACGTGCGAGAGGCGGCGATGGCCGAGCTGGGCGCGGGCCGCCAGGGCGGCGTGCAATTGACGCTCGCGGTCGTCGAGCAATTCGCGCAACCGGTTTACGCGGTCGGCGGGCCGGCGGAAGAACTCGTGCCGGTCGACTGAGCACAGCCGCAGCCGCGCGTCGGCGACGTGCTGCTGGGCCGCGCGGTGAAGGCGTGCCGCCGCGGCGTCTAGTGCGCCGGCGGCCTGCTTCCACGCCGCGACGACGACCTGGGCCGCTTCAGTGGGCGTGTGGGCGTGGTAGTCGGCGACGAGATCGGCGATCGACACGTCGACTTCGTGCCCGATCCCCGTCACCACCGGCACCTTCGCCGCGACGATCGCGCGGGCGACGATCTCTTCGTTGAACGCCCACAAGTCTTCCAGCGACCCGCCCCCGCGGGCCAGGACGATCAGATCGCAGTCCCGCTCGCGTACGCGACCCAGTGCCGCGGCAATCTGCGGCGCGGCCGCCTCGCCCTGCACGGCGACGTGGATGAGCCGCAGGTCGAGGAATCGGTACCGGCTGAACACCTTTGCCATGTCCGCGAACGCCGCCGCCTGCCGGGACGTGACGAGCGTGATGCGCCGCGGGAACGCCGGCAGCCGCCGCTTGCGGCCGGCGTCGAACAGGCCCTCGGCCTGCAACTGCACCTGCAGCGCGCGGAACCGCGCTTCGAGCGCGCCGCGTCCCAGCGGCGTAATCCGCGTCGCATAAAGCTGATACCGCCCGCGCTGCGCGTAAACCCGAACGCCCCCTTCGACGAGCACTTCATCGCCGTCGTCGGGGCGCACGGTGAGGCGCTCGACTTCCCCGCGGAACATCACGCAGTCGAGACAGGCGCGGTCGTCTTTGAGCGTGAAATAAAGGTGTCCGCTGCCGCGGTGGTGGTTGAGGTTGCTGATCTCGCCGCGGACGAGTACCTGCTGCGGCAGGCCGCCGCGCAGGACGGCATCGATGCGTGCCGTAAGCTCGGCGACACTGAGCGGTTTGGCGTCGGTCGTTGTTGCGGCCGCCGCGGGCTTGGCGGCGCGGGCGACGGTCATGCGCTTCTGAAAAGCGAAGAACGATTCGGACATGGCCGGGAGTATAGCCGCCAGGCGCTGCGGCGGCCGTAGTGATTCGCGCCGGCGCGGGCGCGGTTCGAGTCAGGCGACGTCGGCCCGTGCGATCTCAGCTCGCGACCGCCGGCGCGTGCCGCAGGCGGCGCATCATCAAGTAGCCCGCGACGGCCCCGCCGAGGTGGGCGGCATGCCCGCCGGCGTTCGTCCAGTGCCAGACGACGGCGGCGAACGAAAGCCCGACGAGCAGCAGTGCCAGCGTCCGAAGCTTCACGTCGATCGGCGGGAACAGCAGCTCAATCATCTCAGCGGGCGCGATCATCGCCGCGGCGACCAGCAGTCCGTAGATGCTCGCCGACGCCCCGACAAGCGGCGTATAGGTGCCGTACTGCATCACGCCGATGCCCGTCAGCACCAGGTGCGCGATCGGTCCCGCGATGCCGCACGCGAGATAGAACAGCAGAAACCGCAGGCGGCCCAGGTGCTCTTCGACGATCGGGCCCGCCAGCAACAGGCCGAGCAGGTTGACGACGATGTGCTCGACGTTCGCGTGGCAGAACTGGTAGGTCAGCAGCCGCCAGAACTGCCATTCGCCCAGGACCGCGACGTACGAGAAGCTGCCGTAAAATGCCAGCAATGGCTGCGCCGGCGAGAGTTGCTCACCGTCGCGGACGTAGGCGACCTGCCGGTTGATGACGAACCAGTCGAGAAGAAAGATGACGACGTTGACCACGACGAGCCATCGCGTGACCGTCAGCCACGCGCTGCGGTCAGCGATCGGGGCGGCCTCGTAGGGGAGCGTCTGCTGGGTCATCGGGCCGAATGTAACACGCCCAGGCCTGCGTTGGACAGGCGGATGAGATTCGTGAACAAGCGGCGACGCCCGGCCGCCTCAGTACTGCGGCCCGCCGGGGTTGACGTCAGAGTTCCACAGCAGGACCCCGCCCGCCATGCTCTTGACGTTCTTGAAGCCCTGGCGAGCCAGCACCTGCGCGAACTGCAGGCTGCGCCCGCCGCTGCGGCAGTAGACGATCACTTCGTCGTTCTCCTTGCCGCGCAGCTCGCCGAGGCGCACGGCCAGTTGCTGCAGCGGGATGAGCTTGGCGCCGTCGATCTTCGTGATGTCGACTTCGCTCTGCACGCGGCAGTCGATGAACTCGAACGATTCTTTGGCGTCGAGCTTGCGCTTGAGATCACGCGGGGTGATCTCCCACTCGGGATCGAACTGGTAATCGGGCGGCAGCCCGCGGGCGTCGAGGTTTGGCAATTTTGATGCGCTGCCGTGCAGCGTCCTTGTGACTTCGGCCTTGGTTTCGGCGACCGACTTTGGGTCGAGGATCGGCACGCCGCAGAACTGTTCGTAATCGACCGGCTCGGTGATCGTGGGATTTTCGCCGCAGACAGGGCAGGCCTTGTCGCGGCGAATTTTGTAGGTGCGGAACTCCATGTCCAGCGCCGCGAACGTCGTCAGCCGGCCGATGAGCGGCTTGCCGATGCCGAGGATCAGCTTGATCACCTCGTTCGCCTGCAGCGTGCCGATGATGCCCGGCAGAACGCCCACCACGCCGCCTTCAGCGCAGCTGGGCACCGTGCCAGGGTCCGGGGGCTCGGGATACAAGCAGCGGTAGCACGGGCCGGGCTCGTTGCGGTCGGGGTCGTTCAGGTGCGGCGCGAACACCGTCACCATGCCTTCGAACCGGAAGATCGAGCCGTAGACGTTGGGTTTCTTCAGCAGCACGCACGCATCGCCGACGCAGTAGCGCGTGGGGAAATTGTCGGTGCCGTCGATGACGATGTCGTACCTGGCGACGAGGTCCATCACGTTCGATGCGTTGATGATCGTCTTATGCTCGATAACGTGCACGTCGGGATTCAAGCCCTTGAGCCGCCGGGCCGCGGCCGAGACCTTGTCCTCGCCGACGCTGTTGGTGTCGAACAGCACTTGTCGCTGCAGGTTCGACGGCGAGACCACGTCGATGTCGAGCAGCCCGATCGTGCCGACGCCCGCGGCCGCGAGGTAGAGCGCAATCGGGCAGCCCAGGCCGCCGGCGCCGATGCAAAGCACCCGGGCGTTGAGCAGCTTCTTCTGGCCTTCCATCCCCACTTCCGGCAGCAGCAGGTGCCGGCGGTAGCGGTTGATCTGATCGGCGCTGAGTTTGTCGACGGTGTGGGCGTGGTGAAGAGTCGCTTCCATGAAAGTTGCCGTTGATCTGTTGACGGTTAACCGCTCGATCGCAGGCCGCCGTCGTCCCACAGATCCAGGAAACGACCGACCCACCGACCGAGTTTTCAATGCAATTCGGCTGCAGAATGGTCAACGGCGGTATGGCAGGGAAAGCTGCTTCTGGCAGGATTCCACGCTTTAGCACGTTTGTCTTCGTCTGGCGTCCAGGAGTGAAGACGGGCCGCAAGCTGCAGTTCAAATCGCCCGATCCGAGTCGGCGAATATAGCGCGATCCCGGACGGCCGTCAACTGCCATTGATGCGCGATCGGCCCCAGGGGCGGGTCCTTCCCCAAGCCCATCGGGGAGGCAAGCCGCCCCGCCACGACGGCCGAAACAGGGCGAAATGCACCGGTATTGCGGCCAAGACCGCGAAAGTTATTCGAGCCCCGGCCCGCCCCACTGCCTATGATCGGTCAATTATCAGCCCCGCCGCGAGCTCGTTACGTCGCCATCCGCCGGGGACGATGAATTCACCGAGCGGCCGCCCTTTCCGGCGGCCGGTTTCCTATGACGGCCTTTGTCGATAGCTGCCTTGATACTCTCGTACACACCGCCGAGCGCGTCGGCCGAGCAACGACGCCGCGCGTGAAGCCCATGCTCAAGGCGCTGGCGGGTAAGAGCAACATCCTCATCACCGCCCACGTGCACCCCGATCCGGACGCGGTCGCGAGCTGCCTGGGGATGAGCAAACTCCTGAGCAACGCACTGCCGGCGGCCAAAGTCGCCGTGCGATTCAAAGGCAGCGACTCGCCGCGCCTGTCGGCGTTCGTCAAGACGGTCGGCTTGTCGTTCGAGCCGTGGGACGACGCGGCACTGCCGCAGTACGACGCGATCGTGATGCTCGACACCCAGCCGTCGTTCGGCACCAGCCCGCTGCCGGCCGGGGTGATGCCGACGGTCGTCGTCGATCACCACCGCGGCCGCGGCCGCCGGCCGAGCGTGCCCTTCGTCGACGTGCAGACGGACGTCGGCGCCACAGCGTCCATCGTGTTCAGCTATTTCATGGAACTGCAGCAGTCGATCGACCCCACGACCGCTGCGGCACTGCTCTACGGCATCGAGTGCGACATCGCCGGCGCCGCCGGGCATCAGAGCCCGCTCGACGCCGTGGCCATCAGCGGTCTGGTTCTCAACGCCGACGTGCGCAAATTGTGGCAGATGCGGTACGTCGCGCTGCCGGAAAACTATTTCGTCGCCTTCGCCCGCGCCGTGCAGTCGGCCAGCCGCTTCGGCAGCGTCGTCGTCACCCACGCCGGAGCGGTGCGCCAGCTCGAGGAAGCGGCGCTCCTCGCCGACGGCCTGCTGCGGCTCGACGGCGTCGACTGCGTGCTGGTGACGGCCATCCACGAAGGCCGGCTCATTCTTTCGCTTCGCACGCAAAGCAGCCGCCACAGCGCCGGCGAGCTCATGCGGCGCCTCGTCAACAAGCTCGGCGATGGCGGC
>DASVSS010000115.1:0-7917 GCA_036387945.1 Tepidisphaeraceae bacterium
AAGCGGCTCGTGCTGGAGGGCGCGGTCGGCAAGCCGACGGCGGTCGACTTCGCCTGGATGCTCGACACGCGTCACGGCGCGGACTACTTCCGGCGCTGGCACCGCGAGAAGAAGAACTCCGGCGGCCTGCTCGTGCACAAGGCGACGCACCATTTCGATCTCATCAACTGGTGGATCGATTCGTACCCGCAGCGCGTCTTCTGTATGGGCGGCCTGCAGTTCTACGGCCGAGCCGCCGCCGCCGAGCGCGGGGAGACGTACGCTTACGACCGCTACACCGGCCACCCCGAATCCGCCGGCGACCCGTTTGCGATGCACCTCGACGCCGACCCGCGCTTGAAGGCGATGTACCTCGATGCCGAGACCGACAGCGGCTACGTCCGCGACAGGAACGTGTTCGGCGAATCGATCGACATCGAAGATACGATGGCCGTCGCCGCCCGGTACCGCAGCGGCGCGATCCTCAACTACTCGCTCATCGCTTACTCGCCGTGGGAAGGCATGCGCGTGGCGATCACCGGCACGAAGGGCCGCGTCGAGCTCGAATCGCGCCACAGCTCGCACATCATCGCCGGCCAGGGCGACGAGGAACTCGCGGCAGAGCAGAACAAGGGATCCTGCACGACGCTGCGGCATTACCCGATGTTCGCCGCGCCGCGCGACGTCAAAATCCCGGCCGCCGCGGGCGCGCACGGCGGCGGGGACGTGCTAGTCCTCGACCGCGTCTTCAACCCCGACGCGCCGCCGGACCCGCTCGGCCGCGACGCTTCACACGTCGACGGGGCGGCGTCGATCCTGCTTGGCGTGTGCGCCAACAAGTCGATCGAAACCGGCCTGCCCGTCGACTGCGACGACGTGATCGCACTGCCTCGGCGGTAAATCTTGTGATGCGCTTCTGCAAATGCGCCGTGCATTTGCCGCCTCGGGCGCCATGGTTTGGCGCGTCCGGTATCGGCCTTATTTGACCGACTCATTGGCCAGGGCGTTGAGGTATTCTTCAAGACGCGTGTAGCCCGAGGGGGCGAGCGTTTTCCAATCGTTGGCATCGTTCGGATTCGCGCCATTGGCGGTTTCCCATGCGTCGGGCATGCCGTCGTTGTCGGTGTCCTGCGGACGCGCCATGGGCGGCCGCGGGGCGGGGAAGTCCGGGAACAAATCCTTCTCGCGCTTGACGATCTGGCCGATCTTGCCGAGCGATTTCACCTCATCGACCATCCGCTGATCGACCGGGTCCCGGCGGCCGGGCGTGGGGCCGACCTGGGCGACGACCTTCTCGAACGCCGCCTGCGGCGAGTCGGCGGTAACCCCGGGAAAGTCGAACGGTTTTTCCTGCCGCGTCACCGGGCCATATCCCGCTTGCGGCACGTTTTCGCCGTCGAGCTGGCCGTTGCGGTTGGCGTCGTAAAAATTGTCTCCGGCGGACAGAAAGAAGTTGGCGTTCGCCCGGCTGAACGGGGTCTCGGACGGCGGCGTGCTCGGGCCGGCGATGAAGTAGTTGCCGCTGATGTTCGCGTACGATCGCCCGCTGGAATCGCCGCCGAGGATGTAGGCGGCGATCGTCCAGTTGTAGACGACGTTGTTGATGAACTGGTTTGTCCCCTTCACCTTCGGGTTGCGTGTTTCGTTGTCGATGAACAGGCAGCGCAGCACGCTCAGGCTCCCGTTTGGCTGCATGAGCCCGCCGGCGGAATGGTTCACGTCGTCGAGGCCCTGGCCGACGATCGTGTTCTGGATCGTGATGCGATCGATCGTCGCGCCGCGGCTGGGGTTCATCGAGAACGTTTCGTCATTGCCCCAGGTAACCGACAGGTGGTCGAAGATCATGTTCTGCCCCGCGGCGATGCTTACCGCGTCTTCGCGCGGGGTGATGGTGCCTTTGCGCACCGCCAGGTGGCGCACGATGGCGTTGTCGGCGCCAGTGAACGACACTTTCGCGCCGTACAGCGTGATCCCGCCGGGGGCGGTCTGGCCGGCGATCGTCAGGTTCGGCTTGACGCTTACGGCCTTGCTCAGCGTCACCACGCCGCCGACATCAAACACCACGAATCGGTTCGGCTGGCTGACGGCGTCGCGGAACGAGCCTTCGCCTGCGTCGTTGAGATTCGTGACGTGATAAACGCCCGCCGCGGCGAGGTCGGTGCGGGCGCCCGTCGCATACCGGCCGAATCCTTCTGCCTCGGGGAAGGCCTTCAGCTGGGCGAGGGTCGATGCCGCGCTACAGCTGATCACAAGAGCCATCAGTCGTGTCGTGCCGCTCATTTGATTCACTCCGTTTGCCGCCGCGGGCGATTGCCTTCCCCGCGCCGAGCCTATGTCGATTTGCATAAATTTCCAAAATAATTCACCATCGGTTAAGAAAATTACGGCGCCGCGCCGCAGGCGGTGCGGCGCGGCTTGGTCACCGGACGACATCGAAATCAAGGGCCCAATGAATCTTAGCGCCATCGACTGGCTGTTCATCGCCATTCCCATTCTCGTGATCGCAGTCGTGGCCGCGAAGACGCGCAAGTACACGCGCTCCGTCGCCGACTTCATGGCCGCCAACCGCTGCGCGGGCCGATACCTCGTCGCCACCGCGCAAGGCGAAGCCAGCTATGGCGCCGCCAACGTGATCGCGCAGTTCGAGCTCTTCTTCCTCGCCGGTTTCACCTACGCATGGTGGCTGACATTCAACAACATCGTCTGGCTGTTCATCCTGCTCAGCGGCTTCATCATCTACCGATACCGCGAAAGCCGCGTGATGACGCTGGCGCAGTTTTTCGAAATCCGCTATTCCAAGGCGTTCCGCGTTTTCGCCGGGTGCATGGTCTTTTTCTCCGGCATCCTCGCGTACGGAATCTATCCGGCCGTGGGGGCGCGGTTCTTCGTCTACTTCCTGGGCATGCCTGAATCGTTCGAGGTGCTGGGCACGACCGTTTCAACATTCATTCCGTTGATGGCCTTGCTGCTGCTGCCGGGCATCCTGCTGACGACAATGGGTGGGCAACTCACGCTGATGGTGGTTGACTGCCTTGAAGGCATCATCTCGCTGCTGTTCTACCTGTGCATCGCGGCGGCGCTGATGTGGATGTTCACCTGGTCGGACATCTCGACCGCAATGCAGCGGCCGGACGGGAATTCGCTGTTCAACCCCTTCAATGCCGGGCAGAACAAGGATTTCGGCTTCTGGTACGTCATGATCGCGATCTTCATCAACGCTTACGGCTGGCAGAGCTCCCAGGTCGGCCACGGCTTTCGCGGGGCGGCGATCAACGCGCACGAACAGAAGATGGGCGCGATCCTCGGCCCGTGGCGCAACGAAGTGCGCACGCTCATGCTCACCGTTCTGTGCATTTGCGCCATCGCCTATCTCAACTCGCCCGCCGGGTCGGTGGCGGTCTCCAGCACGCTCGCGGGCGTGGAAAACCCGGCGCTGCAGAACCAGCTCCGCACGCCGATCGCGCTCGGCCTGATGCTGCCGCCGGCGATCAAGGGCATGTTCACGGCCATCATGCTGTTCGCACTCGTCGCCACCGACTGCACGATGATGCACTCGTGGGGCACGATCTTCGTCCAGGACATCGTCGTGCCGCTGCGCAAACGCCCGATGGAGCCGCACCAGCACGTCTGGCTGCTGCGGATCGCTGTCATCGGCGTGGCGGTCTTTGCCTTCCTGTTCAGCGCGCTGCTGCCGCAGACGACGTACATCAACATGTTCCTGGCGATCGTCGGCGCGATTACCGCAGGGCTCGGGGCGTGCATTATCGGCGGCTTCTACTGGAAGCGCGGCACGACGGCGGCAGCCTGGGCGGCGATGATCAGTGGGGCGCTGGTCAGCGTCACCGGCGAAGTGCTGACGCAGACGTGGAAGGGCTCGCTTTACCCGTGGCTGAGCACGAACCACCCAGCCGTTCTGGAGAAGGCTAACTACGTCCTCCAGGACGTGATCTCCTCCACCATCCCGAACCTGAACTGGCATATCGAGCCGAACGGATTTTTCCTCAACCGCATGTGGATCGCCTGCTTCGCGGTGATCGCGGCGGTCCTGTCGTACCTGGTCGGGGCGTGGCTGACGTACCGGCAGGATTTCAATCTCGACCGCATGCTCTACCGCGGTCCGTACGCCATCGCCGGCGAAGAAAAGATCGCCGCGAGCGCAAACATCAGGCAGCGTTTCTCCTTCAACCGCCTCATCGGCATCACGCCGGAGTTCACCACCGCCGACAGGGCAATCTCCCTCAGCCTGTTCGGCTACCGCATTCTCTGGTTCGTGGTCTTTATGGTGATCGTGTTCTGGAACATCCCCACCAGCTGGCGCTGGCCGGAGCATTGGTGGATCAACTTCTGGCGCGTGACGAGCATCTGGCTGCCGTTCGTGATCGCGTTGATCATGGTCGTGTGGTTCACCTGGGGCGGGCTGAAGGACATCGGCCGGCTGTTCGTGCGCCTGCGGCAGGTGAGCGAGAACCCGCTCGACGACGGCACGGTGGTCGGCCATCACAACCTCGCCGAAGCTGGCGACCCCGCCGTGCGGCCCGGCACGGGCGTCGGCAAGGGCGTCGGCACGATCGCAGGCACGGGTGCAGGAGATCCACGCCCATGAGCCTCCCGCGCATCGCATTCACCGGCACGCGCGGACACTGGGGCGTGGTCACCAAAGAACTCGCCGGCCGGCGGGACATCGAAGTCGTCGCCCTTGCCGACGGCGGGGACAACGTCGCGCCGCTGGTGGAATGGTGCGCCAAGAATGACCGCCCCACGCCGGCGGTCGAATCCGACCACGCGGCGATGCTCGACCGCCACCGCCCGGACGCGGTCGTCATCTGCGGGCCGTTCGAGCGCCACGCGGGCCAGTGCGTGGAAGCGATCGAGCGCGGCATCCACGTGCTGACCGAAAAGCCCGCGGCCCTGACGTTCGACGACCTCGCCCGGCTGGAGACGGCGACGAAGGCCCGCCCCGACGTGCATTTCGCGGGCATGATGTTCAGCCGCTACGACCCCGGCTTCTACACCGCCGCCGCGCTGGTCCGCGGCGGCGCGATCGGCGACGTGCGGCTCATCAACGCGCGCAAGAGCTACCGCCTCGGCCGGCGCGACGCGTATTACCACGACCGCGCGACATACGGCGGGACGATTCCCTGGGTCGGCAGCCACGCGATCGACTGGGTGATGTGGTTCGCGGGCGCGGCCTTCGAGAGCGTATACGCCAGCCACTCCGCGGCCCACAACGGCGGCAACGGGACGATGGAACGCTCGGCGGCCTGTCACTTCGCCATCGCCGGCGAACGTGCCGCGACGGTGAGCATTGACGTCCTCCGACCCGCCACCGCTCCTACCCACGGCGACGACTGGGCCCGCATCGTCGGCTCGACGGGCATCATCGAAGCGCGCCCGGACTCCATCACTTTGTTGAGCGAGAACAACCCGCCCGACGAAGCGGTGCCCGTCGCGTGTGACCGCTCACCGCTACAGGATTTCATCGACCACTGCGACGGCGTCCGTCCCGCGATCATCACCACCGCCGACACGCTGCGCCTCACCGACGCCTGCCTGCGCGCCCGCCTCTCGGCCGACGAGCAGCGCCTCGTCCGGTTCTGACCGGTCCCCGGGCATCCGCCGGCCCCGCGCGGCCGACGCGAGCTTGTCGCATTTTCGAAGGCGAAATTCGCGTATCCGCATGGGGAGTTCCGTGTGATTGCGTACTCTCCTTGCATCAGCACATGTCACGACACGGGCCCGGCGGCGCCGCGTGGGACAAGGCGATCGAATTCATTCCAGTTATCTCTCAGTTATTCGTGAGGAGCCGAGATGCGCAATCAGTCCCATCAAATCCGACCCGTTGCCAAACCCCGCAGCGGGGCGGCGTTCACCCTTGTCGAACTGCTCGTCGTCATCGGCATCATCGCGCTGCTGATCTCCATCCTGCTGCCGGCACTGGGGAGGGCGCGGGCGCAGGCGAGCCTGCTGGTGTGTCAGACGAACCTGAAACAGATCGGCTCGCTCATCCAGATGTACGTCGCGGAAAACAAGGGCTATCTGCCGGTCGTCGCCGACCGCGTCAACTTCACGCATTACGCCGACACCCTGTCGCTCATGACCCAGCGGCCGGCGGTCTACGCCACAACGCCGTTCCCGGGTCAGCCCGCCACCGCGGTGAACTTCATGCCCCCAGCGACGGCTAGGATCTTTCATGACCGCGACACGCCCAGCGACGACTGGTACGAGCACTCCACCGCCTACGTCGGCAACATCCGCGTGATGGGCACCGTGAACAACCCCGCGATCTTCAGTGTGTGGGACCCGGATACCGGCAACTACAACGGTTGGCGGCAGCGAAAGATCGGCGGCATCCGTCGCAGCGCCGAGGTTATGATGATGTGGGACGGCGCGGTCGAACTGCGCGACGGACGGAACTACGGCGTGTATCTGACCTACCCGAATGCTCTCGATAACTACGGCATGTACGGCGGGCACGGTCTGCTTTACCCGACGCCGGTGCAGAACACCTACGACCGCTCGTGGTACGATAATCCGATCTCCCTCGGCGCGCCCGTGGGCGTGGGCGGCAACCCCAGCAGTCAGTCCGCCGGCAGCGTAACGGCTTCGTACCTAAAGGCCGCGAACCGCGATTACACCAATATCGGCGTCTACAACGGCATCGGCGGCTTCGACTCCTGCAACATGCGGTTCCGCCACGTCAACAACACGACCGGCAACTTCCTGTTCGTCGATGGCCATGTCGAAAGCCGGAAGCTCGGCACCGTCCTGGCGCGGGACGTGTGCCTGGACAAGCCGTAGTACGGTTGGCGAGTTGCCTTGCAATGACGATGGCCGAGCGAAGGGCGAGTGATGGGCGTTCGTGAACAACTCAAGGAAAAGCCGGCGATCGGCTTCGCGGTCACGGCCGCCTTTGTTCTCATTGCCGTGCTGGTGTTGGCCCGCACCTACTGGCCTGAAGAGCAGGCCGATCTGTCGCGCGCGTTCTATACCATCGACGACGGGCAGACGTGGTTCACCGACAGCGCGACGAAGGTCGCCCCGTTCGACTACAACGGCAAGACCGCGGTGGTCGCTCACGTGTACAACTATGCCAACGGCAGCAAAGAATTTTGCGCCTATCTGGCTAAGTTCACGCCCGAGGCGAAAACCAAGCTCGAGGCCGCGATCACCGATGCCGCCAGGGCCGGCAAGCCGCCTGAATCCGTTTCGCTTTATGGCGACCGGTCGTTCATGAGCAACGGCGTACTCGTCAAACCCGCCGGCCCCGGCGGGGAGTGGGTGCCGTATGGCGACCCCAAGGCCAAGCCCCTGTTCGCGGTCAGGGCGCCCGACGGGTCGGTCGTGGACCAGGTTTTCCCCTGACGCAGTCTCGCGGCACGATTCAACCGCTTTCATAATCGATTTCATCGGAGGCACCTTGGACGTCTCTCGCTTCACGAACCTCGTATTCGTCGCGCTGATCGCACTCGCCGTCAGCGGCGCGCTTGCCCAGGAGCGGCCGCTGCTCAGCGGGGCTGACATCTCGGCGCTGCCGGAGATCGAAAAGGCGGGTGGGGTGTTCCGCGTCAACGGACAGCCGGCGGATGAGATCAAGATTTTGCGTGACCACGGCTGCGATCTGTTCCGCGTCCGTCTGTTCCTCAAGCCCGACCCGGATTTTCGCAAGACCGACGGGGCGACGCAGGATCTGGACTACGTCCGCGCCCTCGGCAAGCGGATCAAATCCGCCGGCGGGCAATTTCTGCTCAACCTTCATTACTCCGACACCTGGGCCGACCCGATGCACCAGACAAAGCCCAAGGAATGGGACGGCCTGGATTTCGACGCCCTTGAAGCGCGCGTCGCCGAGTACACCACAAGCGTCATCAAGGATCTGCAGAACAACGGTGCCGCCCCGGACATGGTGCAGGTCGGCAACGAAATCACCGCCGGCATCGT
>DASVSS010000116.1:0-1619 GCA_036387945.1 Tepidisphaeraceae bacterium
CACGCCACGGGATAGCACGAAACAGGTTGCGCCCGGTTTAGCGTTCGATCGGAACCACCGGCATGCCGGTTGCGGTCGGGGCGGTGTCTTGCACGGCCGCCGGCGGCTGCTCCACCGGCGGGGAGATCGCCGCGGGCTGCGCGGTCTTCTTTTTCCGCGGCGGGCGGCGGCCCTGCTTCACCTGCTCGTCCAGGGTCGCCTTGCGGCGCAGGATGTGGTGGTAGTACTGCGCGAAGCGGTGGGCCTCGTCGCGGATGTACTGCAATAGTTTCAATCCAAGGTGATTGCGCGTCAAACGGATCGGGTCGCCGTGGTGCTGGGTGTAGATCAGCTCTTCCTTCTTCGCCAGCGAGATCACCATCGGCGGGCGGACGTCCATCGTCTTGAATGCGTCCATCGCCGCGTGAAGCTGCCCGATGCCGCCGTCGATCAGGATGACGTCGGGGTACAGCTCGTGATTTTCGCCGGCCTCGCGGTAGCGGCGGCTGACGACTTCCTGCAGGGACAGAAAGTCGTTGTTGCCCTGGCCGTGCTTGATCTTGTAGCGGCGGTAGCCGCTTTTGAACGGCACGCCGTCGATGAAGCTGACCATGCTGCCGACCATTTCGCCCCCTTGCAGGTGGGCGATGTCGAAGCCTTCGATCAAGCGCGGCGGGCGCTCGAGGCCCAGGGCCTTCTGCAGTGCGTCGACGTTCTCCATCGGGTTGTGCACGAACGCTTCGGGCTGCCAGTATTGCTGGTCGCCCTTGGCGGCGCGCTTGCTGAGCGATTGCAGGGCCTTGAGCTCGTCGCGCTTCTTCGCGGCCTTCTCGAAGTTCAGCGTCTTGGCCGCCTCGGCCATGTCGCGCTCGATCTCCTTGAGAACCGTTTTGCGCTCGCCGTCGAGGAATCGCGTGAGGCGGCGCGTGTCGTCGCCGTACGCTTCTTTGTCGATCTTCGCGGCACACGGGGCGGTGCATTGGTTGATCGCGTGCAGCAGGCACGGGCGGAAGAATCGCCGCTTGTCGTCGCCTTCGACGATGTCGAGCGTGCAGGTGCGGAACTTGAACGCCTTCTGCAAATGCGTGACGGCTTCCTTGAGCTGGTACACGCTTGTAAACGGGCCGTAGAGCTTCGTGCCCTTGGACTGGGGCTCGCGCGTGACGTACACGCCGGGGAAGTCCTCGCCGGTGGTGACTTCGAGATAAGGGAACGTCTTGTCATCGAGCAGGCGGGCGTTGAACCGCGGCTGGATGTCCTTGATGAGCCGATTCTCGGCCAGCAGCGCCTCGACCTCGGTCTCCATCTCGAGGGTTTCGAAATCGACGACGTGATCCAGCAGCGGCGCTTTTTTGATCTCGAGCTTCGTCGACGGCAAAAAGTACGACGACACCCGGTCGCGCAAGGCGTGGCTCTTGCCGACGTAAATCACCCGCCCGCGGTCGTCCTTCATCAGGTAGACGCCGGGCGTCTTGGGCAGCGTGCGGGCCTTTTCCAAAAGGCGCTTGAGGCGTGCGGTGCGGTCTTCCATGAGCCAATGAATTGTACGGCGGGACTCATGTGCTCGTTCGCAGAAAGCTGTTCTGCGGGACTGACTTGCTCGTCAAAATGCGAGGGTGAACAATCTTGCCGAGCCGTTG
>DASVSS010000117.1:0-14215 GCA_036387945.1 Tepidisphaeraceae bacterium
GTGCCGCAGATCAGCACGCGCTGCGGCAGGCCGTCGTACGCCAGCGTCGTGCCGGTGAGCGTCCCCAGCGCCCCGCCCTTGAGCCGCAGCGTGGCGACGGCGAGGGTTTCGGCTTCGATGTCGCGGTCGAGGCCTTCGGCGCAGGTGGCGCTGATGACTTCTTCCAGATCGCCCCCCAGCCACAGCAGGCGGTCGATCATGTGCGGCGACTGATTGCCCAGCACCCCACCGTCGAGCGCCCATGTGCCGCGCCAGGTTTTATCCGCGTCGTAGTACGACTGCGCCCGGTACCACGGCGTCTCGGCGTGGACGAACACGATGCGCCCCAAGGCCCCGGCCTCGACGGCGCGTTTCACCTTCTGCGGGCCAGGCGCGAAGCGCTGCTGGAAGATGCCACTGAGCACGACGCTGTTCTTCTTTGCCGCTGCGATCGCTTCGTCGGCCTTGGCCAGCAGCACGTCGAGCGGCTTTTCGCACAGGACGTGGCGTCCGCTGTTGGCGATGTCGATCGCCTGCTGGCCGTGCAGGCCGCTGGGCGAGGTGATGGTGACGACGTCGATGTCGTCGCGCCGCAGCAGTTCGGCAAGCGTGCCGTGCACCGGCACGCCGTGCTTGGCCGACCATTCCGCCGCCCGCTCGGGCTTGGGTTCGGCGCCGGCGACGAGCTTGGCGATGCCTTCGGCTTCGAGATCCTTCAGGCACTTCGCGTGCAGGTTGGAGATGCCGCCGCAACCGCAGATGCCGAAACGGAGCGGGGAATCAGGTGGGGAATTGGGCATGACGCCGAGCGTATCGGACGAAGCGCCAGGCCGCAATTTCGCCGGCGCCGACGGCGCGCCGCGGGCCGACTTGACGGCCGGCGGGCGGGTGGTATTCTGGCGGGTTGTGCCCGAAGGTCTGACCGTCACTTGCCTTGTTCCCGCCGTCGTACGACCGGCCGTCGGGACGGCGTTCGTGACCCTCGGACGCTGACCGCCGGCCCGCCACTCCGCTTCGCTTCCTGCAAAATTTGGTTGTCGCATCTGGCGTAAACCGCTAGATTTGTCCGACTTATCCCTTTCCGAAGCCGTTCTTACCGACCCGGCGGCTCGGCAACACAGTAGAGAAACACAATGACCCTGCTCAACGATCCCGCCGCCGTCAAAAAGCCCCATGCCGCTTCCTCTTCGACTGCCCAGCCCCGCTTCAAGGGCAAGACCGGCGCGAAGATCCTCCATGAAATGCTCGTCGGCCCGCACAAGGTCGAGGTAATGTTCGGCTATCCCGGCGGGGCCATTCTGCCTGTGTTTGACGAGATCTACCGCACGCCAGCCAAGTTCATCCTCAACCGCCACGAGCAGGCCAGCGGCCACTGCGCCGACGGCTACGCCCGCGCCACCGGCAAGCCGGGGATCGCCCTGGTCACCAGCGGCCCGGCGGCGACGAACATGATCACGCCGATGGCGACGGCGCAAATGGACTCGATCCCCATGGTCGTCATCAGCGGCCAAGTGGCGACGAAGGTGATCGGCAACGACGCCTTCCAGGAAGCCGACGTCACCGGCATCAGCCGGCCGTGCACGAAGTGGAATTATCTCGTCAAGGACATCCGCGAGTTGCCGCGCGTCATCAACGAGGCGTTCATCATCGCCACGAGCGGCCGGCCCGGCCCGGTGCTGATCGATCTGCCCAAGGACGTCTCCGCCGGCATCTGCCCCGAAGAAGTCGACGACACGCCACGGCCTCACGTCCTCAAGCGCCAAAGCATCAGCCTCACCGGCGGCAGCAGCAAGCAGATCGCCGAAGCCGCGGAACTGATTAACCGAAGCGAGAAGCCCGTCCTCTACGTCGGCGGCGGCGCGATCATCAGCGGCGCGTGGAAAGAAGTCCGCGAGCTGTCGGAGAAGGGCAACATCCCCTGCACCACGACGCTCCTGGGCATGGGCGCGTTCGACGAACTGAACAACCGCACGCTCCACATGCTCGGCATGCACGGCTCGGCTTACGCCAACTTCGCCGTGCAGGAATGCGACTGCCTCATCGCCATCGGCGCCCGGTTCGACGACCGCGTGACGGGCAATCTCGCGACGTTCGCCCCACACGCGAAGATCATTCACATCGACATCGACCCGTCGAGCATTTCCAAGACCGTCGACGTCGACGTGCCGGTCGTCGGCGACGCCCGGGCCAGCCTGGCGGCGATGCTGCCGCAGATCGAAAGCCGCACCCGCCGCGGCTGGTTCGACACGATCCAGACCTGGAAGGGCAAGTTCCCGTTCAAGTACTTCGACGACGCCGAGATGGCCAAGCCGCAGTACGTGATCGAGGAGATCAACCGCCAGACGAAATCCGACGCGATCATCACCACCGGCGTCGGCCAGCACCAGATGTGGGCCGCGCAGTTCTACCGCTGGCGCTTCCCGCGGCAGTTCATCACCAGCGGCGGTTTGGGCACGATGGGCTTCGGCCTTCCCGCCGCGATGGGCGCGGCGCTGGGCAGCCCGGGCAAGACGGTCATCGACATCGACGGCGACGGGTCGTACCTGATGACCTGCTACGAGCTGGCGACGATTGCCGAGTACAACATCAATGTCAAAGCCGTCATCCTCAACAACGACTTCCAGGGCATGATCAAGCAGTGGCAGGACTTGTTCTACGACAAGCGCTACAGCCAATCGAGAATGAAGAACCCGAACTTCGCCATGATGGCCGAAAGTTTCGGCGTCAAAGGCCTCGTCTGCACGGACAAGAAGGACGTGCCGAAGATCGTCGATCAGATGCTCAGCCACGACGGCCCGGTCGTGGTCGATTTCAAGGTCGACCCGAACGAGCACGTCTATCCGATGGTCCCCGCCGGCAAAGGCCTGCACGAACAGGTGCTCGGCACCGTCGGCCGCGAAGGCGGCAGCACCGCGGGGCAGGAGGCGTACGGGCTGGACGCGGGGAGCTTGGCTTAGTCGAACGAACTGACAGTGCCGGCCTGGCGATGACTCATTGGCCGCTCAGTTTTTGGCCGCGATGGGAACTGGCAATCGGCGGTCGCGCGTCCAATGAACTACGCCGACGACGCAACCCGCCTGCGGCTGGCCGACGCCTTGCGATCGGCCCTGTCGACGGCGGTGGGCTCTGTCGCGCCGATGACCGCAGCACCGATCGCCAATCCGATCGATGCAGGCCCCGATCATCGGACGCGCGGGATCGCCTTTTCGGCGGAACTCGTACGGGCGATCCTGGCCGGGCGTAAGACACAGACCCGGCGGCTCGTTCGGCCCGTGCCGGTGACGCCGCCGCAGGCGCCTGATTGCAAGACCGCCCAACCCGGCGAATGGCTGTACGTGCGCGAGCCGTGGGCGCGATTGGACAGCGGGTACCGCTACGCCGCCGACCGCGCTCCGGCGTCCGGGGGCTTCAAGCCCGGCATGTACATGCCACGTGACGCGGCCCGGCTGTTCCTGTTCGTCACCGAAGTGCACGTCCACCGGCTGAACGACATCACCCCCAGCGACATCGCTGCCGAAGGCGTGCCGCCGGGGATGTCGTTCGAACAGCTCTGGAATACCTTCTTCACCAAGCCGGGCGAAACGTGGCTCGATAACCCGTGGGTGTGGGCGATCCATTTTCGCATGAAGCGCGACCCGCCGGCCACGCCGTAACGGCCCGCGCCCGAAGCCGCCCCGCCCCATCCGTCGCGACGGGCATACTTCCGCCACCCGTGCGTCCGATTTCTCCCGATAGCGCCAGCGCAACCGGGCGGCATAGGCTCTGACATGGAAGCGACCCCACTCCGGCGTGACGGCCTTAAACTTGCCACCCGCAAGCCCGGTGATCCTCACCTGCACGTCACCGACGACGTGCTTGGCGTACGCACGGTGATGGCCAATGCGTACTTCGTCGATCTGCCCACCACCGATACCGAGCAGGCGCGGCGGTGGGTGCTGGTCGATGCCGGGCTCCCGATGTGCGGGCACACCATCAAAGCCGCCGCCGAAGCGCGCTACGGCGCAGGGACCACGCCCGAGGCAATTATCCTGACGCATGGGCACTTCGATCACGTCGGTGCATTGCCGACGCTCGGGCGCGAATGGAATGTCCCGATCTACGCCCACCCGCTTGAGATGCCCTTCATCACGGGCCGCGCCAGCTATGCGCCGCCGGACCCGTGGGTCGGCGGGTCGATGTCGCTGACATCCCCCCTCTACCCCCGCGGCCCGATCGACATGGGCAAGCTGGCGTTCGAGTTGCCGCCGGACGGGCATGTACCGTTCCTGAAGGAATGGCGATGGATTCCGACGCCTGGCCATTCGCCGGGGCATGTGTCGTTTTACCGCGAGCGCGACGGCCTGCTGCTGGCCGGCGATGCATTCGTGACGACGAAGCAGGAATCGCTCCTGAGCGTGCTGACTCAGGCCCAGGCCGTGCACGGTCCGCCGAGCTATTTCACCCACGACTGGCAGCAGGCCGAGGCAACGGTCAAGGTCCTGGCCACGCTCGATCCGAAGATCGCCGCCACCGGCCACGGCACGCCGATGCGCGGCACCGAGCTGCATGACCAGCTCGGCGCACTCGCCGCCAATTTCCGCCGCATCGCCGTGCCGGCCAACGGCCGCTATACCGAGCATCCGGTCCTGTCCGACGTAGACGGCCCCAACCAGGTGCCGCCCCGTAGATCGGCGCCTCCTGTCGCGATCGCCGCCGTGGCAGTCGCGGCACTGGGCGCTGTGACGTGGATCGCGACGTATCGCAATGGCAAGCGCTCGCATTAAACCGGCGCTTATTCATCGGCCGCCGCCCGTTTCGGAACGCCCGTTTGCGGGCGTAGGTCACATCGTGATTGGCCGAACGCCCGTTGCCAGCGCCTTCTCGACCATGCTTTCGTAAACCGAATCGCCGTCCGCGTCGCGCCACGCGCCGCGGCGGCGGACGTCGTCGAGTGTCTGACGTGCGCCATCACTGAAGGATGTCTCGCACACGAACTCCGGCACGTCCCGCTTGGCCTTGTCGCTGAAATACGCGCCATGGAACTGCGTGATCTCCTTCAGCAGGCCGAAGCGCTTGGGGTCGTGCCCGGCGATCCAATCGGCGGGCATGAACAGCACCTCCGCCGGTTTGCCAAGTACGGCGGCGACCTCGCGGTAGTAATCACGCCAGGTGAACTGACGGTCGGCGGTGGCGTTGTAGGCTTGGCCGTAGGTCGCGGCGTTGAGGCACGCGCCGGCGAAAAGTTTGCCGCAATCGTCGCGGTGCGTGCTGACCCACAAACCCAATCCGTCGCCACCGCACAGCACAGGCTTACCCTTGGCGATGCGGTCCCACGCGGCGGCATTGGGCTCGAGCTGGTCGATCAGCGGCGAGCCCGGCCCGTAGGTGTGGCTCGGCCGAACGATCGTCACCGCGAAATCGCCTCGGGCGTGCGCTTCCAGGAACTTCTTCTCACACGCCACTTTGTCGCGGCCGTAACCGCTGATCGGCTCCTGTAGGAACTGTTCGTCGACGAGCACGCCCGGCGGGATCTTGACGCCGTAAGTGCAAACCGTAGAGCAGAAGATGAATTGCCGACACTTGTGCGCGAACGTGCTGACCGAGACGTCGGCCTGCTTCGGTGAGAAACAGATCATGTCGATCACCACGTCCCAGGTTCGCCCGCCGGCCACGCAGGCGGCCAGCGACGCGGCGTCGTTGCGGTCGCCGGTGATGATCTCGACGCCACCGCCGGTCGTGTCCTCGCGCTGCCCTCGGTTGAACATCGCAATCGTCGCCCCCCGCTGGCGCAAATGCTTGACGATGCCCACGCTGATCAAACCCGTTCCGCCGATGACAAGGACGTTCATTCGCAACTCCCGAGTATCATGGTGGCAACCCATCGCGGCCGCCGCGGCACGCACGATACAGATACGATAGGCTCAGCGTGTTGCCCGTAATGGAGCGTTCGACGCCGCGACGGTCTGCACGCTATGCACTAGAATGCCTTGCGGAACCTACCATGCCCGACCGAATTGAACACGACACCGATCGTTATGGCGCGTCCGAGCTCCGGCCCGCGAAGGTTGACATCCCCCGGATCGAAAAAGCCGTCCGCGAAATTCTGCTCGCCGTGGGTGAAGACCCGGACCGCGAGGGCCTGCTCAAGACGCCAAACCGCGTTGCCCGCGCCTACGGCGAATTGATGGCCGGCCTGCAGGACGAACCGCGGCGGCACCTCAAGACCGTATTCACAGAACAGTACGACGAGATCGTTCTCCTGCGCGACATCGAGTTCCATAGCCTTTGCGAACACCACCTGTTGCCTTTCACCGGACGCGCACACCTGGCGTACTTGCCGCAGGGGAAAGTCGTGGGGTTGAGCAAGCTCGCGCGCCTCGTCGAAGGGTACGCCCGACGCCCGCAGGTACAGGAGAGGCTGACGACGCAGATCGCCGACGCACTGATGGCCGAGCTTTCGCCGATGGGCGCGGCGTGCGTGATCGAAGCCACCCACACCTGCATGACCATCCGCGGCGCCAAAAAGCACGGCAGCACGATGGTCACCAGCGCCCTGCGCGGCAGCTTCAAAAGCGACGCCCGCTCACGGTCGGAAGTGCTGACGCTGATGTACAGCGACGGCCGGATGAAATAGCCGCCTGGCGGCAGGCTCCTTCTCGGCCAAGGGCGGCGCTGAGGCGGGAAAACCGCAGGCGAGACGCCATCCGCCTTTGCCTTTAGAATCCCCGCCATGACCACTGCCGCCGCGCCGGACGTCACCAGCACGCAGGACGCGATCAACGCCGCGATCCTGCGCGTCTCCGAAGACCGCATCGTCGGCTTCTCGCCCGACCCGATCGGCGAGATCGCCCGGCTCAGCGGGATCGACCCGGGCACCGTCATCGAGCGCGTGCGCGCGATGCTCACCGCCGGCACGATCCGCCGCGTGCGACAGACGCTCATGAGCGTGAACCTCGCCCCCGGCGCACTCGTCGCTTGGAGCGTGCCGGAAGAGCAGTTGCAATCGGCCTTCGATTGGATGTTCGAGAATGACCCGTTCAGCGGGCACGTCGTCATCCGCAGCACCGACGCCGCGATCGCCGGGGCGAAGTACCGTTTGTGGACGACGCTGAAGATTCCCGTCGGCTTTTCGCTCGACAAGCATTGCGCGATGCTCATGAAGAAGACCGGCGCGACGAGCTACCGCGCGATGCCGGCGAGGAAACTCTTCGCCCTCGGAGTCGGGCACGTACGTCGGCGCGACCTGCCGCCCGGCAGCCGTGGCGACGTGGCCGAGGCGCACGACACGACGGTGCTGGCGATGAGCGAAACCGACTGGCGCGTGCTCGTGGCGCTCAAACGGGAATTTACCCCCGACGAGATCGTGCGCGATCTTTGGTCCGCCCGCGCCGCCGAGGCGGGGCTGCCGACGGCGGAGTTCTGTCGCGTCGCCGCCGACTTGGCGGCGCGAAAGGTCATCGGGCGATTCAGCACCTTTCTCGAACACGTCAAGCCCAACGCCAGCGGCGAGCGCGTGACGAAGTTCAATGCCCTGTTCCATTGGGCGGTCCCTCCTGGCATGGAAATGAAGGCCGGCGAGGAAGTCGGCCGTCATCACATCATGACCCATGCCTACTGGCGCGAGGGCGGACCGGAGTTCGGCAACGTCAACGTCATGGGCGTCGCCCACGGCACAGACAAGGCGAAGGTGCTCGAACACAAAGCCGCCATCGACGTACACCTTGCAGAGGCGGGCATCCCCGTGAGCTACACGAACGTCTTCTGGGGCGGCCGCAGCGAGATCAAACCAAGCGAGATCGCGCCGCAGGCGTACGTCGATTTCTGTCACGCGCTCGGCGTCGATCCGGCGACGCTCCGAGCCGATTAAAGCGTTCCCGCCATGGCCGAGTTCATCGACCAAGTGACGTGTCCCGACTGCGGAGTCCAGACGCCGGTCGCCCCGGCTGCGGGTCCGCAGGAATGCGCGCATTGCAAATCGCAGTTCTTCGTGCCCGACGACGATTCGACGATCGACGACGAAACCGCGCTCTACGAGGCGGTCAATCAGCATTCGGCGACCGAGCCGCTGCTCAGCGGCCGGCACATTCGGGCCGTGTCGCTCGAGCAGCGGGCGGTCTACCGTAACCGCACGTGGGTGATCGTGGCCGCACTCGTTTGCCTCGGAACGGCCGGCCAATCGTTTTGGCTCGCGTACGTCGCGTCCCGCTCGGGCGATTGGCCGCGGATGGCGGCGTACGTGGTGCTGGCGTTCGGGCTCATCGTCGGGGCCGCGTGGTTCGGCCGAAAAGCCAAGGCCTTCACCGCCGAGGCCGCGGCGATGAAAATGCGCGAACCCGAGACGCCGCCCGATTTTTCGACGCTGAGCAGCGGCACGCAGTTCGTCAGCGCGTTAGAGCAAATGACGGACGCCGAACGGGAAAATGACGAGTAACCGCGGAGACGCGGAGGAGCGCGGAGAGACGAGCGGCGGCCGCGAGGGCTGCGAACACTGCGGGAAAATCGTGGGGTGGGCGTCTCACCCACCTGGGCGAGAGCGTGAAGCCCATACGTGGAACTGGATTTCGTGGTGCCACGGTCTGGTACTCCTGGCCGTGCAGGATGCGGGCACGGCTTGGAGTACCAGACCGTGGCACCCATACTCCACCCTCACGATTTCGCGCCGCTATTCTCCACGCCCTCGCGGTCGCCGGACGTCTCTCCGCACTACTCCGCGTCTCCGCGGTTCACTTTCCTTAAACCGCTTCGAGCTGGGCATATTCCAGAATCAGCGTCTTCCGCCCCGCGCGGGCGAACTCCACGATCGCGCGGGTATGCCGGCCCATTTCCTGGATCTCCGCGATCTTGCCCAGCCCGAACGCCGGGTGTTTGACAGTCTGGCCGCGCCGAAACTGGCTGCCGCCGGGCGCGTCGTCTTCGTCGGATTCGAAGCCCAGGTCCGTGCGGTCGATGATCTCGATCGAATCGGCGGGCATCTCCTTCAGAAACGGCGACGGCACGGTGCGTTCGCGCCGGCCCATGAGGGTGCGGGCGAACGCGCGGCTGAACAGGATTCGCTCCTGGGCGCGCGTGATGCCGACGAAACACAGGCGGCGCTCTTCTTCGAGCTGGCTCGGGTCCGTACGGGCGCGGGCGTGTGGGAGAACGCCTTCTTCCATGCCGATCATCGCCACGACCGGGAACTCAAGGCCCTTGGCCGCGTGCAGCGTCATGAGCGTGATCGCCCCGCCGCCGTCGCGCACTTTGTCGACGTCGCTCATCAGGCTCACCTGCGCCAGGTATTCTTCCAGCGTCCCGCCGGGGTGTTCGCGGTCGAAGTCGGCGCCGCTATTGATGAGTTCGCGCACGTTCGCCAGTTCCGGCTTGTCGGGGTCGGTGCTTTTCTCCAGGCTGGCGCGCAGGCCGGTCTTTTCGATGACGGCCTGCATGATCGCCTGCACCGAGCCGGCCTTGGGCTCGACGAACAAGTCCACCACCGACGGGTTCTCGGGCTGCTGAACCTCGGCGCCAGGCGAACGCGGCGGCGCGGTCACCTGCTCGCGCAGGGCGTTCATCGTGGCGACGAATGACTGCGTGCTCTTGATCGCCCGCGTGCTCAATCCCGGCACGGCCGAGCAGTCCTGGATCGCGGCCCACAGGTTCTGCCCGCTGGCGACGCCGTGGACCTGCATCTTGCGCACGCTTTCGTCGCCGATGCCGCGCGTGGGGGTGTTGATGACGCGCTCGAGGCTGACTTCGTCGCTGACGTTGCACAGCGCGCGTAGGTAGCAGAGCACGTCCTTGATCTCTTTGCGGTTATAGAACTCCACGCCGCGCGCCACCTGATAGGGGATGCGCTGGCGCATGAGTCGTTCTTCGATCACACGGCTGAGCGAGTTCATGCGGTAGAACACCGCCATATCGCTCCACGGCCGGCCGTGTTTTTCGTGCTGCTCGCGCAGCTCGTCGATGATCGTGTTGGCCTCGTCGTCCTCGGTCTGGCAGACGTAGTACCGCGCCTTCTCGCCCTCGGCGTTCTCCGTCCACAGGCCCTTTTCCTTGCGGCGGCGGTTCTTGCTGATGAGTTCGCTGGCGAGTCTCAGGATCGTCTTCGTCGAGCGGTAATTCTGCTCGAGCCGCACGACGGTGGCCTTGGGGTAATCCTTCTCGAAATCGAGGATGTTCTGGATGTCGGCCCCGCGCCATGCGTAGATCGACTGGTCCGGGTCGCCCACCACGCAGAGGTTGTTGTGCTTGGCGGCGAGCGTGTGAGCAAGGAAGTACTGCGCCTTGTTCGTGTCCTGGTACTCGTCGATGAGAATGTACTGGAACCGTTCCTGCAGTTCCGCGAGCACGTCCGGGTGGTCGCGCATGCCGTGCACGACGCGCATGAGCAGGTCGTCGAAATCGAGGGCGTTGTTTGCCGTCAGCAGGGCCTGGTATTTGCCGTACACGCGGGCGATGGTCTTCTCGTAGAACGCGTTGGCCGACTGCGCGAACTGCTCGGCTGTGGTGAGCTGATTTTTAAGGTTGGAGATCGCCGAATGCACCTGGCCGGCGGGGAAGTTGGTCGTGCTGATGTCGAGCGTTTTGAGCGCGTCTTTGACGAGCTTGGTCTGGTCGGACGAGTCGTAAACGGTAAAGTTCGCCGGCACACCGATGCGCTGGCCGTAGTGACGCAGGACGCGCATGCACAGCGAGTGGAACGTGCAGATCATCGGGTTCCACTGGTCGAGCCGGCCGATGTCGCGCAGGTTGCGGTCGAGCAGCTTGCCGACGCGCTCCTTCATCTCGCCCGCGGCTTTGTTGGTGAACGTGATGGCGAGGATGCTGTTGGCCGGGATGCCCTGCGCCATCAGGTAGGCGACGCGGCGCGTTAGCACACGCGTCTTACCCGAGCCAGCGCCGGCGATGATGAGCAGCGGGCCGTCAACGTGAGAAGCGGCCTGGCGCTGCGGTTCGGTCAGGCCGTCGAGTAGTTCTTCGCTGGACAACACGGGGGCGGGAAGTTTACTCGAAACAGGGCGGCGGCGGGAGCGGTGGTATGCGGACGCCCTGCACTTTGACAGCACAGTGGCAGTGGTCGGGTACGTCCGAGCGCCACGGTCTGGCACTGCCAGCCGCATCTGGTTCGCCGATCGCAACCTTGTGATCCGACAGAACACGGTTTGGAATACCAAACCCCGGCGCCCACCGTGCGCCGTTCTAGCCGTCCGCCCCGTGCGGAGCGGATCGGCTGTGGACGGCGTCGGCTTAGTCTTCCGGCGGGACGTACGCCTGCAGCTCGCTCAGGAACTCGTACAACGCGACCGCGGTGTTGCGAGCCGGATCGTTGCTCTGGTGAAGGAGCGTGAAGTTCTCGTGCTGGGCGGCGGCGGCGACGCGCTTGAGAAGCAGCAGGAACGGGCTGCGGGACAGCGCGTCATGATACACGCCGCGAAATTGCTCGTAGGCGTCGGGGTGTTCTTCCACCCATTCGCTGAGTTTCTGCGTCGGGCCGAGATGGCAGAGCACATGATCGACCTTGCACCATTCGCGCAAGTCACTCGTCAGGTTCACCGGCTCGACCCACAGCCGCTGGCCGTCGTCTGGCTCTACGGCATCGAACACATTTTTGACCTTGAACATTGTCTTCTCCGGGCTGTCTGTCTGTTCGGTAAATGATACGACCGATAAGACGCCGAAGATGCTGCGATAACAGTGAGAAACGGGTGAATTGTTTTTATGAACCGGGCCTGATCGGCCGGGCGAATTTGTCCCGCGTTCCCGCTGCGGATTTCGTTGCCCCGCAACAAGCTTCCCCACGTGGCCGCTCATCGGCACGGCGGATCAGGTTTTGGCAGGGTTGGCCGTTTTCGACTTGGCGCGTAAACGCGAATTTGTATCTTATTCGCCTGCAGGTAGCGGGTCGAAGACCCGGAAGACATGAACGTTGGCGCGTGCCCGGCTTTGCTCCGTCTCTCCCCCGCTTGGTTGAAGGTAACCTCTTTCCATTCGGCCCTGAAAGAACCCGCTCGTCACACCCGGGCCGCTCGTTTTCTTTAGTGAGGTACCCTGTCATGGGTAAGCGTTTGTATGTCGGGAACCTGGCTTACAGTGTCGACAGCTCGCAGCTGCAGGAACTGTTCGGCCAGCACGGTCAGGTCACGTCGGCGCAGGTCCTCAACGACCGCGAAACCGGCAAGAGCAAGGGCTTCGGGTTCGTGGAAATGGCCACCGACGGCGAAGCCGAAGCGGCCATTAACGCCCTTAACGGCCAACAGCTCGGCGGCCGGGCGCTGACGGTCAACGAAGCCCGTCCGAAGGAATCCTTCGGCGGCGGCGGCGGCGGTGGTCGCAGCGGCGGCTACGGCGGCGGTGGAGGCGGCGGTGGGGGCGGCGGGTACGGTGGCGGCGGCGGTGGTGGTTATGGCGGCGGTGGCGGGGGCGGCGGGCGTGGCGGTTATGCCAGCGGCGGTGGACGCGGCGGCGACCGCGGCGGCGACCGCGACCGTGGCAAGCGCGACCGGTACTGATCGGCCCGCCATCACACGTCGGGCTGCGAAAGGCGAGTCATCAGAGGCCCGCAAGGGGTCGCATCGCCATCGCCCCGGAGGTTCCGGCTCCTGATCAAAACACCGCGGCCCCCGCGCCACCATCGCGGGGGCCGCGGTGTTTCATAGCTTTCATAATAAGACGCCCTCACCGCCCCGTGGCAGGATCGTGGCGTGGCCGTCTCGCCCGCGTTCGAGCGGAGCTCGAAGCATTTCACCGCTTCGCGGTGAACGTGGGCGAGACGCCCACGCCACGATAAGAATCGGAGGACCTGACAAGACGTTGCGACCCCGATCAACAATCTTCGGCCGAGCGGGAGAGGGGTTGAATCGTCACCGCAACCCCGCGTCGGAAACCCGCCGCGCGGAATATCGCCGAAGAACGTGATCGAGTGGCGGCGGCAAACGGTGGCCGGCTCAGTCGAGCAGCCATGAATCGACGTGTTCGCAGATCGCATGATACGCGAGCAAATGCGTCTCCTGGATGCGGGCCGTGGTCGCCGACGGGACGATCAGCGGGATGTCGCACATGGATCTCGCCGCCCCGCCGTCTTTGCCGGTGAAGGCGACGGTCACGAGCTGCCGCGCGCGGGCGGTTTCGAGCGCGCGAAGGATGTTGCTGCTGTTGCCGCTGGTGGTAAAGCCGACGAACACGTCGCCCGGCCGGCCGAGGGCTTCGATCTGCCGGGCAAAGACGTGGTCGTAGCCGAAGTCGTTGGCGGTGCAGGTCAGCACGCCGCTGTCGAGCAGGGCGATCGATGCCAGCGCCCGGCGGTCGCGCCGGTAACGGGCGACGAGCTCTTCGGAAAAATGCACCGCGTCGGCGGCGCTGCCGCCGTTGCCGGCCAGCAGGATTTTCCCCCCCGCGTCCCACGCCCCGATCATCGCCGCGGCGATGCGCTCGATCGGCCCGGCGAGGGCGTCGAGCTGCAACGCCCGCGATTCGGCCAATGCGTCGTGGAAACAGTCGCGCGCGCTTCGGATCATGCGGCGCATTATGCCGGTTCGTCGTTGGCGTCGGAAGTGTAGAGATCGAGGTAAAAGTAGATCATCTCTTTGCCCGCGTACTGCCGGGCGCGGTCGAGGCGGTACTGGTACTTGGCAAAGACGCGGATCGCTTCGTCGCGCTCGATGTAGGTATCGAGTGCGACCTTGAGGTAGTTTTGATCAGCGCAGAACCGCACTGCGTGCTCGAGCAGCGTGATGCCGACGCCGCGGCCGCGCACGTCGTTGCGGACGCGCAGGCGGCGGATCTCGCCCATCCCGTCGCTGTGCAGGATGCCGATCATGCCGACGACCCCCAGCCCGGGCGATTCGGCGACGTAAAAGTGGTTGCCCGCCGTGCGGATGTAGGCCGCGGCGATGTCGTCGATGTCCAGTCCGCTGTCGTTCTCCGGTGCGTCCGGGCCGATCCGGCCGTCGTTGTGCAACGCCCCGCAGGCGGGCTGATCGCGCGGGTCGAACGAGCGGATCGAGAACTTAAGCGGCGCTAACGACTTCACGCTACCAATGATACGCGCTAGCGGCGGGAACGTCAGTGGGGCGAAAACCCCGATTCTCAGGACGCTGGCACGACGATCACCTTCAGTACGTCGGTCGATACGTCGAGCGTGACCACCGTCTTCACCGACGCACGAAACAGCGCCCCAGGGTTGATCCAGCGCAGCCCGTCAACCCGCTGGTCGTGCCGGACGTGGGAATGGCCGGTGAAAAGATAGTCGTAGCCCGAGCCCGGCCGGCGGTAGCGG
>DASVSS010000118.1:0-6863 GCA_036387945.1 Tepidisphaeraceae bacterium
CCCGTCACGGCCCATAACCTTTATGGTTGATTCCCGGCCGCGTCCGCCGCGCCTAAACGACCGGCTGGCCGGCGGAAACCCCGGAGAGAAGGAAGGAAAAGCGAGGGAGGGCGAGACAGGTTAATCACGCCTTTATCGCGCCCGCCGCCCGCGTCGTTCTACCGGCAACGCGCGAGCCTGACCCAAAAGTGCTCTAATAATACTCCTCGTGAAAGACGACCGCCCAACTGGCCGCGTTCACACCGCCCCGGCGCGCTGGTACGATGCTCTCATGCATGTTCGCCGGAAAACGCGACAAATTGTCGTCGGGGACGACCGCGTGGGCCGCGTTCGCATCGGCGGCGATGCACCGGTCTCGGTCCAGACGATGACCGCGGGCTACACGCACGAAATCGACAACTGCGTCGCCGAGATTCACAAGCTCGCCGCCGCCGGCGCCGATCTGGTGCGGGTGGCGGTCCCGGAGAAAAAGGACACCGACGCCCTCAAGCTCATCCTGCCGCAAGTGAACGTGCCGATCGTGGCCGACGTGCACTTCCACTTCCATCGCGCCCTCGAATCGCTCGAGGCGGGAGTCCATAAAATCCGCCTCAATCCCGGCAACATCAACGACCGCCAGCAGGTGGAAAAAGTGATCGACGCCTGCCGTGAGCGCGGCGTGCCGATCCGTGTGGGCGTGAACGAAGGCTCGATCGTCGAGCGAAAAGACAAGCAAAAGCGGATGAAGGAACTCGGCGGCGTCTTCGGCGATAACAAGCACGGGCATTTCCTGGCGATCATGATCGCCAAGCTCGAAGAGTATCTCGACATCTTTTACGCGCGCGATTTCTTCGACGTCTGCATCAGCGCCAAAAGCATCGACCCGCTGCTGGTCGTCTCGGCCTACGAGGAAATCAGCAAGCGTTTCGATCACCCGCTGCACCTGGGCGTCACGCATGCCGGCCCGAAGGAAACGGGCACGATCCGCAGCGTCGTACCGCTCGGCCATCTCCTTGCCAGCGGCATCGGCGACACGATCCGCATCAGCTACGCCAACGATTCGGTCTACGAAGTGCAGGACGGCCTGGAGCTGCTGTATTGCCTGGGGCTGCGTGAGCGGCGCGGCGCGGAGTTGATCGCCTGCCCGACGTGCGGGCGGATCCAGGTCGATTTGTACAAGCTCGTACAGGACGTGCGCAAGAAACTCGACGCCGAGATCGCCCTGCCGATCAAGGTCGCCGTCATGGGGTGCGTGGTGAACGGGCCCGGCGAGGCCGAGGGTGCCGACGTCGCCATCTTCGCCGGCGACCGCCGGGGCATCATCTATGTTCAGGGCGAGCGCGTAGCCAACGTGCCCGAGGAAAACATCCTCGATGCCCTGCTGGACGAGTGCCGGAAGTTTCAGGACAAAATTCGCCGCGGCGAAGCCCGCTTGGGCGAAAAGAAGGTCGCCATCCTCCCCCCCGACCCGATCGGGGAACTGGGGAGCGGTTGGACGAAGCTTCAGCGGGAAAAGGACCGGCCGCTGCCCGTTCTGCGGTAATCCGCCTAACTTCCCGCAATCGTGCGGTTTCGCACTATTCATCAAGTCTTAGCGAACAATCGGGCCTGCGCGGGCGTAAGCTCGTGTACTGGCCGTCTGGAACCCGGCCGCCTCACCGTGCGCTCTGTCACAGCCGGCACATACTTCCAACAATTGCCGTCTGCCGTGCTACATTCGGCGAGAGAACCTCCTATGTTGAACCGTTTAACATCCCCGAAATCCAAGCTCGGTTTCACTCTCGTCGAGTTGCTGGTCGTGATTGGAATCATCGCGATGCTGATCGCAATCCTCTTGCCCGCACTCAACGCCGCACGTCAGCAGGCTGCGAGTTTGAAGTGCCTGAGCAACTTACGCGTGCTCGGTCAGGCGATGGGCATGTATCTCAATGCGAACAAGGGCGTGTATCCCCAGGCCCACAATGATTTGGACATCAGTGGAATGGCACAGAGGGAAGCGTACCTCTGGTTCAACGCGCTCGATCCCTATCTCGCGCGGAACATGAAGGATATCACCGACATCAAGTTGCGCAACTACACGGACCTAAAGCAGGACCCCGTCTACCCGACCTTCGGCGAGGACACGGCAACGCTCGGCGGCAATAGTACAAAAACATTTAAGATGAACACGTATTTCGGTGACTACACCGGCAACCCCTACGCGGTGGGCGTTCAGAACACCCTCTACGGGCCGAATCCGTCTGGGGTGTCTTGGACGAAGGTGACGAAGATCAAGAATTCGACTAGGCAAGTCGTGATCTTCGACGGCATCGCGCAGGATTGCGTGACAAAGCTTCCGGGGACGTCCGTGGCCCAGAATTTCTACGGCGACGAGAACACCGTCGGCCTGCGGCACGGCCGCGGCAGGACAGCGAACGTGCTGTTTGCCGACTTCCACGCTTCCAATGTCTCCCAGCCATATTACATGTATGAATCGGGAACGAAGGCGACCATTTACAACACGTGGTACTACGAGTTTGTGGGCACTTCCGCAGGTGCGACGCAACGGGGGTCGCCGACGGCTGCCCGCAATCCCCTACAGGAACTCCAGTGGGACTGGCGCCGAGTGAATCGATAGCCGTAGAGCGAGCCGAGCAGGATGACCCGGCCTGAGCGGCCATGGCACGTGCCGAACTTTGGTCGCTATTGAACCAATCAAGGGCGAGGGCTAGCCGGCCGCGGATTAGCCCATACACTGCGTGGCGTGGCTGCCGCTAGTGATTTCACTTATCCGAACGACTTCTATCACGGGCACGTCCACCGTCGTGGGGCCGGAATCAACTTGGGCAATCGTTTCGACCGGGTACGACTCCACGTGCTCGGCGAAGAGCTGGATCAGCGCCGCGCGGAACAATCCGGGGAACCACCCCAGCGCTTGCGCCATGCGGACGTGCAGGTTCTAACCGATCGCACGCAAACGATCATCAACAGGGTGACGCCCCTCTCAGACGTCCCATTCGAGCACACGCTGAATCCCTACCGCGGCTGCGAACACGGTTGCATCTACTGCTTCGCGCGGCCATACCACGAATACCTGGGGATGAGCTGCGGGCTCGATTTTGAGACGAAGATCGTGGCCAAGCACGACGCACCTGCGCTGCTGCGGCACGAACTGTCGAGGCCTGGATGGCGCGGCGAGCCGATCGTGATGTCGGCGATCACGGACATCTACCAGCCGCTGGAACACAAGCTGCGGCTGGCCCGGGGTTGCCTGGAAATCATGGCCGCGTGCGACCAGCCGACGGCGACGATGACCAAGGGGGCTTTGATCCTGCGCGACATCGACCTGTGGCAGCGGATGTGCAGCCGCGGCGTGGGGCGCGTGACGGTGACGCTGGTGACGCTCGATGCGGCGCTGGCCGAGAAACTCGAGCCGCGTGCGACGCTCCCTGCCGGGCGGCTGCGGATGATCCGTGAGCTGACGGCGGCGGGCATTGACGTTTCGGTGAACGTGGCCCCGGTGATCCCGGGCCTGACCGACCGCGAGATCCCAAGCATCCTCGAAGCCGTCGCCGACGCCGGCGCGAAAAGCGCATGCTGGGTGACGCTGAGGCTGCCGTATCAGCTCAAGGCGCTCTTTACCGAGTGGCTGGCGCGCTGCACCCCGCCGGCGCAGGCGCGGCATGTTGAATCGCTGCTGCGGCAGGCGCACGACGGAAAGCTCTACGACGGCTCCCTCGGGCGCCGCGGCCGCGGACGGGGCGTGCTGGCGGAAAACCTGGCCACGGTCTTCAGCACGTTCCAGCGGAAGTACAAGCTCGACGCCAAGCTGCCGCCGCTGCGCCGTGATTTGTTCGTCAAGCCGGCGGCCGGCGGGCAGCTTTCATTGTTTTAACGTTGTGGTGATCGCGCATCTACACTCGGGGCGTGTGGCGATGTCGCACCCGTGCGGCTGTGCAGGTGCCTCAAGCGTTGCTTGAACGCAGGCGGGACGCCCACGCCACGGGTGAACAGTAGAGGCGGCCTCAGCCCTGAGGCTTGTCGCAATGCTTCAGGTGCGGCTTTTCAACTGCTCCGCGAAGGACTTCAGCCATCCTTTGGGCGGCAGGCCGTAGGGGCGGAACTTTTCCATGCTGCCTTGTTCTTCGCTGTAGGCCAGTGCGCGGAAGAAGCCGAGCTTGTTGGCCGTGGGGGAGTCGATCAGGTTGCTGCTGTCATTGGCGCTCATCTGGAAGAGCACGCGGTAATCGAACTCGCGCAGCAGGCCGCGGTCGAACGTGCGCTCGATCGACGCGAGCGTGTCGCACCACGCCGCGACGTGAATGCCATGATTCGGGCCTTCGCGGATCAGGTCGGCGAGTTGCTTGGCGGGGTTGGCCTTTTTGGGTTCGTCGCTCATGGAGAAGCTGAACTCGTCGTCGCCCTTGCGCAGTGAGCGGTAGCGCTGCAGGCCGTTGATGATCAGCAGCCGGAACGGGTGTGTCGCCTCGGTGTCGCCCTGCCGGCGGGCGAGCTCATCGGCGAGCTGGCCGACGGCTTCGTCCGTGCCCCGGAAGTCGACCACCTGCGCCGCCTGCGGCAGGACCGACAGTACGTCCGCCATCACGCCCGCGAACTGCGAATCCGCCGGCGTGCCATCGAGGGCGATGAAGGCGGCGTCCGGCGACTGCGCCGCCACCGACAGGGCGATGCTCAGCAGCGTCGACAGCGCCTGCTCGTCCTGCTGGCCGACGATGAGCACGTTGCTGCCGCTCTGGCGGCGGAAGACGACGGACGTCGGGTCCTTGATCGCCACCGGGTCGCCGATCCATCCGCGCGGGGCTGCGGTTTTCGTCGGCGAGCGCAGCTCGTGCTCGAGCGGCGCGTTCTTGCTGATGTCCGCGGGGGCGTTGCCTTCGAAGACGATCGGATACGCCACCGCGCGCCGCACGCCTTTTGTCGTGAGCATCTCGTTCACGCGGGCGAGATACCGTTCGCGCTTCTTATCCGGCAGCCACGCGACCTGGAACGGTGAGTTATTCTCCACCGCGCCGCCGGCGTCGTTGTAAATCGCCTCGCCCGGGCGCGAGAGCAGGCGGGCGGCGGAGTTGTTGTCGCCGAGGATAAGCTGGCTGTCGGCTTCGCTCGTCTGCAGCGCGACGCGGATCGCCATCTGGCCGAGGGTCGTCCGCGCCAGCCCGCCCGCCCCGCCGATCGTCTGACTGCCGAGGAAGACGTGGATGCCAAAGGCCCTGCCCTGGCGGACGAGGCGGTCGAGCAGCAGCTGCGCGTCCTGAGCGAGCTTGTCGTCTTCGGTAAAGAACTCCTGGAATTCGTCGATGATGAGCATCACCCGGGGCATGACCTGGGCGTTGTCGCTCTGGCGATACGCGGCCAGGTCCTGCACGCCGCTGCGGCGGAACAGTTCGCCGCGGCGCGACAGCTCGGCGTCGATGCGCTGCAACACGCTGATGCCGAATTCGCGGTCGCTTTCAACGGCGATCGCCCGGGCGTGGGGCAGCTTGTAGTCGGCGTAGGTTTTGAACTCCACGCCCTTCTTGAAGTCGATGAGATAAAATTCCACCTCGTCCGGCGAATACCACATCGCCAGGTTCGTAATCATCGCGTGCAGCAGCGTGGACTTGCCCGAGCCGGTTTTGCCGGCCACTAGCGTGTGCTGGGCGACGCCTTTGCCGCAGCGGAAGTATTGCAGGCGCGTCGCCCCCATGCGCCCGACCGGCACGGCCAGCTCGGCGGCGGCGCTGCGGGTCCAGAAGTCGGCGGCAGCGGGGGCGATGGCGTCAAAATCGACTTCGACACGGTTCGCCTCTTTGGCGCCCCGGCCGACTTTGTGGGCGACATCGGTCAGCGTGTCTTCGTCCGGTGGCGGATCGAGCAGCAGTGGGAACTGGCCGTAGACGTCGTCCTTCCAGATGAATCGACCGCCTTCGTGGACGATGTTGGTCGCCGCGGATTCGAGGTCTTCGATCATCATCTCCGGCGGCAACGGCTGGCGGACGTCACGCAGGATGAGCGTGTAGACGCCGCACCGAGCCCCCGTGCGCGCGATCGAGAGCAACCGCCGCCAGGCTTCACCCTCGAAGCCGCTGGGGAAATCGGCGACGACAAGGAACCGGTACGGCTCGGCAAGTTCGCCGGCCTGCTGGTTGTAGTCGTCGATGGTGAGAAACTCATTGCGCAAATACTTCTGGATGACCGTTTCCATGTGCTCGGTCAGGTCCGTCAGGCGCGTCTCGATCTGCTCGGGCGTGGTCCAGATGCGGCCGCCGACGAGCTGGTCGTCGTGGTCGGCAAGGTGCATGAAACCGGCGAAACTCTGGCCAAGGCCAACGGGGTCGATGATGGTGAACCGCGCCCGGCCCGGGGGCATGCTGACAAGGATCTTCGCCATCACCATTTGAAGGATCCGCAGCGCCGCCTCGCGGCCGGAGGGGTCGGCTTGGATCAGCACCGACGCTTCGCGCGGGAACGCCAGTAACGCCGGCACGGTGAAGTGCTCGGCGAGCGCGACGTCGAAGGCCGGGTCGCGTGGGATGCCGGCAGAGATCTGTTTGAGGTCGATCGTCAGCGTCCCGAACGGGATTGACTCGGGGAAGGACGTGGGCGGCTTCCATTCCCTGGCAAGCGCCCGCCAGTCCACCGCCCGGGCGACACCGGCCTGCTGGTCGCCGATGGGGGCCTGGATGCGCTGCAGGCCTTCGTGCCAGCGGCGGGCGAGCTGTGTACGCCGCTGGGCGTACGAGGCTTCAAGGCTGGCGGTGCTGCTGCCGTGCTGTTGACGCAGACGCTCTTTTTCCGCTTCGAGCCTGGCGCTGGCTTCGCTGAGCTGACGCCGGCGATACTCTTCGGCCTCGGCTTCGCCTCGGGCGCGATCCTCGGCCGCCTCGCCAGCGGATTTTTCGTAC
>DASVSS010000119.1:0-8812 GCA_036387945.1 Tepidisphaeraceae bacterium
GCTGTTTCCGCCCCAAGGGCAGTGGCGGGAGAACGACTACCTGAACCTGACGGACCGGACCAATCGGCTCGTCGAGCTGGTGGACGGCCGGATCGAGGTATTGCCGATGCCGACGCTGGCTCACCAACTGATCCTGCAATACTTTCTGCGCTTGCTCGACGATCTGAAAGCGGGTTTGGCCGTCGTTTCCGGTCTGCGGGTGCGGATGCGGGCACTAAACTTCCGTCAGCCCGACATCACATTTTTATTGACCGAACACTTGGCCGATGCGGCGAATGAGTTTTGGGAAAGGGCAGACCTGGCAGTGGAAATCGTTTCGCCCGATGACCCGGACCGTGATTACCTCGCAAAACGTCGCGAGTACGCCGCGGCCGGCATCGCCGAATACTGGATCGTCGACCCGAAGAAGCAGTCGGTATCCGTGCTTGAATTGCGTGACGGGGCGTACATCGAACACGGCCCCTTCGTCGCGGGCCAAATGGCCCCTTCGATCCTGCTGCCACAATTGATGATTGCGGTGACCGGACTTTTTGAGGCGGGCGTGGTCAAGCGGTGAGTCGCACTGCCGGAGCATGCCCATCCCTCCTCGCATTTCCCCCCTTCGCCTTTGATTTCCGTCCCGCCCGCGGCTAAATTGCCCGGCTCGCTTGCGCCGGTCTGTCCGGCGCGGCGTCGTCTAAGGACGGCATAATTCCGAGAATCCCGAGAACGAGGACGTCATGGCCGACACCGCTATCGCCGAGCAGACCGAAGCAGCCGAGTTCACCTACCCGATCACCGTCGAGGACGCCGGGCCGGCGACGAAGAAGGTGACCGTCAGCATCCCCGCCGATCGCATCCAGTCGGCGCTTGCCGAGCAGTTCAAGGAGCTGCGCGGCCAGGCCGCCCTTCCAGGCTTCCGCCCCGGCCGCGTGCCGACGAAACTGCTCGAAAAGCGGTTCACCAAAGACGTCCGCAGCGACGTGCAGCGCACGCTCGTGCAGGAGAGCTACCAGCAGGCCGTTGAGAAGAACAACCTCCAGGTCGTCGGCGAGCCGGAATTCGAGAAAGACCAGAAGCTCGAGCTGCCCGAGAGCGGCGACCTGCAGTACAGCTTCAATGTCGAAGTACAGCCGGACTTTGTCGTCCCGGACTTAAGCTCGATTACGCTGAAAAAGCCCAAGGTGGCGATCAACGACGAGCACGTCGAGCAGGCCCGCCAGAACCTGCGCGAGCAGCAGGGCAACCTCCTGCCCGTCGAAGACCGCGGCATCGCCGAGAACGACGTGGTGACCGCCGACGTGCACGTCAAGCTTGGCGAAGAAAGCGTGCTGCACCAGGACGACATGCAGTTCAAGGTCAAGGCCGGCCGCGTGATGGCGATCCAGGTGGATGACCTCGCCAAGCAGCTCGACGGCGCGAAGGTCGACGAGACGCGCACGATCAACACCAAGGCCGCCGACAACCACCCGACGGAAAAACTCCGCGGGCAGGACGTGGCGATCGAGTTCAAGATCAAGGACGTGCGCCAGATCGAGCTCGCCGAGATCGACGCCTCGTTCCTCGAGCAGCTCGGCTTCACGAGCGAAGACGAGCTGAACAAGGCCCTCCGTGAAGAGATGGAGGCCCGCGTGCAGCAGGACGTGCAGAACAACCTGCGCGACCAGGTGGCGACGGCCCTGCTCGAGCAGGTCGACTTCGAATTGCCGAAAAAGCTTAGCACCCAGCAGGAAGGCCGCATCGTCCAGCGGCGCGCGGTCGATCTGCTGCAGCGCGGCGTGCCCGAGAGCGAAGTGATCGCCAACATCGAAAACCTCAAGGGCGGCGCCCAGAGTGAAGCCCAGCGCGAGCTGAAGCTGTTCTTCATCCTCAGCAAGATCGCCGGGGATGAGTCGCTTGACGTCAGCGAAGGCGAACTCAACGCCAACATCGCCGGCATCGCCGCCCAGCGCGGCGAGCGGCCGGAAAAAGTCCGCCATCGCATGAGCCAGGACGGCAGCCTGCAGACGCTCTACGTCCGCCTGCGCGAGCTCAAGGCGGTCGACAAAATCATCGAGAAGGCCAAGATCGAAGAAGTCGAGCCGGAGAAGAAGGACTAAACCGCAGGGCGGGCGTCCCGCCCGCCGACCATTCCATGGAACTACGAAGAACACGAAGGGCACGAAGAAGAATTATTCTCTTCTTCGTGCCCTTCGTGTTCTTCGTGGTTCAAAATAGCATTTCGGCAGGCGGGCGAGACGCCCGCCCCACGTTTCGGGCGCAGGTGCGTTATGGCATTGCAAAGTCTCAAGGGATTCGAGGACGTCCTCCCCCCGCAGTCCGCGAAGTGGCAGGCGGTCGAGGCGATCGCCCGGCAGACGGCCGAGCTCTACAACTACGGCGAAATCCGCACGCCCGTCCTCGAATCCAGCGACGTCTATCACCGCGGCGTCGGCGAGACCAGCGACGTCATCCGCAAAGAAACCTACACCTTCCCCGACCGCGACGGCGAATCGATCACCCTGCGCCCCGAAGGCACCGCCGGCGTGGCGCGGGCGGTGATCGAGGCGGGTCTGCTCAACGACCAAGGCGCCCGCGCCAAGGTCTATTACATCAGCAGCAACTTCCGCCACGAGCGGCCGCAGAAGGGCCGCCTGCGCCAGCACCACCAGTTCGGCATCGAAGCCTTCGGCGTCGCAGGGCCCGAGCAGGACGCGGAGTGCATCTTATTGCAGCTGCAGTTCTACCAATCGTGCGGATTGCGGGATTTGGCGCTGCGCCTCAACAGCCTCGGCGACGCCGAGAGCAAGGCGCGCTACCGCGACGCGCTCGTGGCGTTTTTGTCGCCGAAGAACGATTCGCTCAGCCCCGACAGCCAGCGCCGACTGGCGGAAAACCCGCTGCGCATCCTCGACAGCAAAGACCCGCGCGACGTCGCCGCCTGCGAAGGCGCACCCGCGGCGGCCGATTCGCTCAGCGACACGTCGCGGGCGCACTTCGATAAAGTCGTCGCGCTGCTCGGCGAAGCCGGCGCGGCGTTCACCATCGACGCGCGGCTCGTGCGCGGGTTCGACTACTACACCGAAACGCTGTGGGAAGTCGTCGCCGGCGGCCTGGGGAGCCAGAACGCCGTCGGCGGCGGGGGGCGGTACGACAACCTCGTCGCCGCCCTCGGCGGCAAGCCCACGCCGGGCGTCGGGTTCGGCAGCGGCATCGAGCGATTGCTGATCGCCCTCGACGCCCAAGGCGTGTCGCTGCCGGTCGGACAGCGCCGCCTCGTGTGGCTCGCCGCCCACGGCGACGCGGCGCGGCGTCACAACATCGCCCTGGCCCGCACCCTGCGCGCCAACGGCATAGCCGCCGACATGGACCTCGCCGGCCGGGCGATCAAAGCACAACTGAAAATGGCCGACCGCGAAAAAGCCGCCTGGTGCGTGATCGTCGGCGACGACGAGCTCGCCGCCAACACGGTCGTTCTCAAGAACCTCGCCACCGGCGAGCAGCAGACCGTGCCGGCAAGCGAGATCGTCACGCGACTTGCGACCCGAGCCTGATCCGGTCATCCACCCGATTTACAACGCCCGCAGCGGCGGGGTCACTTCAGTCACCCCGTGCTCGGGCGCACCGTCAGTGTAAGACCCGGGGTGACTAAAGTGACCCCGCCGCGCGTGGCATCTCCGGCGCGCTGTGCGTACGCTTCGATCGAGAGGGACTGTTCATGTCGCAACCCGTCACCATTGAGAACGAGCACCTCAAGCTCGCCGTGTGGCCGCAGTTCGGGGGGAAGATCGCCTCGGCGATCGACAAGGCCGACGGGTTCGAGCTGCTCTACAACATCCCCGAAGAACTGCCCACGCGCTGCCAGTACGACATGGCCTACGACATGGCGTTTAGCAGCGGGTGGGACGAATGCTTTCCCGCCGTCGCCGCCGGGCCGTACCCGCTGCACCCGTACCAGGGCGTGCCCGTCCCCGACCACGGCGAACTCTGGCCGCTGCCGACGACGGCCGTCCCCACCCTCAACGGCATCACAACGGTGTGGCACGGATTGCGGTTCGGCTACCGGCTGACGCGCAAGCTGTATCTCGACGGGCCGACGATCCGCGCCGAGTACACGCTGATCAATCTGGCACCGTTCGATTTCCGGTTCCTCTGGTCGCCGAGCCTGCTGCTGAGCACGTTGTCGCCGATCGAGCTTAACCTCTCCGACGCGCCGATGGCCGGCGGGTTCCTGTGGCCGCAGATCGACGCCGGCACGCGGTTCACCACCTTCGACGCGCTGCCGCCGGGGCAGAGTTGGTCACTCCTGAGCGATGCCCCGCTGAGCACGCCCGCGGGCGTGCGCTACCCCGCCCGCGGCCGGCGGCTGCTGATCGCCTACGACTCCGCCGACAGCGTCGCCGCGTGGTGGGCCGTGCTGCTCGACACCGGCCTGCTCGCGGGCAGCCGCTACGTCAGCGTGGCCCCGATCACCGCCCGGGCCGAGAGCATCAAAGAAGCCGTCGACCTCGACACCGCCGCGACCGTCAAGGCCAGCGGCCGGATTACCTGGTCGATGCAACTGGCGGTGGAAGCCGACGGTTAAAACGATCCCGCTCTGCCTGCAGCCGAGCGGGCGCAACAGCCTCAGGTTCCTCCCCCTCCGGGGGAGGTCAGGTGGGGGCGGCGTGCGGCATGCAATAACAGACCGCAGATGCAGGTCAGCGATCGCCACCGGTGGCCTCTTTCGCGGGAGATGAACCGGGAAATTGCTTTCATATTTTCCGCGACGCTCACCCGGCGAATCTGCATGCCTAAGATGTCGGGTCGCCGGAAACGACGACCTGAATCTTGCCCCCATCCCCCCGAGCCCGAGCCGGTCTTCCCCCGGCTCGGGCTTTTTTATGGCCCGAGTTGCCGGAGTCGCCGAATCCCCTCGATCACGTCAGCGCGCCGCCCCATTTGTGGCGCATCAGGCTGTAACCGAACACGCCGCAGAGCAGCAGCAGCAGGAGTGACTGGATCGGTTGAACCCCTTCCGCCACCGCCGCCCCGGCGGCTGCGCCGTTGGAGATCACACCGATCCCGCACAACGCCGCGGCGGCGACGAGCGACTTGCCGCGCGCGAGCTTCAGCATCGCCGCTGCCGCCAGCAGCAGGGCCGCGCCGATCATCGCCGCGCCGGCCACCCATTCGCCGGCGTAAAGCCAGCCGGTGCCGCCCTGGAGTTCGAACAGTTCCACCGGCCGGCCGTCGTTGGGGCCGCCGGACCAGACGTTGCCGGTGTCGTACGGCTGCCCGCCGAGCTTGGCCTTCAGCCAGCCGCCGAACGGCGCGCCGAGCATCATCAGGATCGCGCCGAAACCGATGAGCAGGGCGATGTCGAACCCCACGTCGATCATCCGCAGCGGCGGGGCGGCGGATTCAGTGGCATGGGCCTCCGGCGCGTCGACGCCCGACACGACGCCCCGCGGCGCGGGGGATTCGGACAACTTCGGCAGCTTCGATAAGTCCATGTCGATTAGCATCGCCCTTGGCGCGGCCGGACGCAACGGGTTTCTGAGCGGGGCGGGTGACGAAGCGCAAATGTCCGGTCCCTTCCCTGCGGGGGACCGGAAAGGCAACGGCACTTGTTTGCGATGAGGCGGCCGCGTCCACCCCCTCCCTGCCCTCCCCCGAGTACGGGGGAGGATCGTGGCGGTCGCGTTGCGCGGGGATTCAGCGCGGTGCGACCACCTGCACCGGCACGTCGTCGCCGAGCAGGTCTTCGATCTTTTTCTGGAAGCTGCCTTTGATCAGCTGGTGCAGCGCGCCGCGGCGGCTCGTGCCAATGATGAGCTTGCTGGCGCCGTTGAGGGCCGCGAGTTCGGCGATGGTTTCGGCGGCGTTCATGCCGCTGTCGTAGGCGGGGATGATCGGCACGCCGTACTTGTGGCCGGCCTCGAGGTAATCGACGTATAGCGCCTGCGCCGCCGGGTCGGTGTCGAGCGTCGTGCGGACGGCGGCTTCCATTTTGTAGTTCAGCGCCACCTCGCGCACGAACGCCACCACCAGCGCCGAATCGTCGTGGGCGGCGATCTCGCAGGCGGTATCGGCCAAAGTCGCCGAGCCCGCCGTCGCCACCATGATGCGCGGCCTGGCCAGGGCCTCGGGCGGGAGCTGGTCCATGATCGCCTGCCGCAGCAGGCTCGGCTTTTCGCGCCGGCCGGCGAAGTACTTCGTGGCAAACCGCAGCCCGAAGCCGATCACGAGCACGATGCCGAGGAACTTCGTCGCGCTGGTCTTGTCGTAGGCGATCGTGACCCAGATCGACGCCAGCAGCAGGCCGACCAGCATCATTGGCGCCTTGCGGTAGAACTTGCGCAGCCGCGGATGAAACGCGCACAGCACGCAGTTGATCGCCACCGCCCCGACAATGCCGATCGCGTAAAGGTGGGCAAGGCCCGCGACGTCGCTGACGAACATCAGCACGACGATCGGCACGCTCGTGGCGATCATCGCAGCGACCCACGGCGTGCCGAAGGCGTTGAGCTTCTGCAGCAGGCGCGGCAACTCACTGTCGCGGCTCATGACGTAGAGCAGGCCCATGAGCGCGCCGATGGCGGTGTTGGCGGCGCTAAGCAGCAGCAGCCCACCGAGGATGCGCACCGGCCACTCGCCCCACACGCCCGTGTAGACGTACGCCATGTGCGCCAGCATGTCGGCGGTGTGGGCCTCGCGGTCGAGCGGGTAGATCGAGAGCATCACCACCGCGAGCATCAGGTTGAAGATCGCCACTTCCGCGGCCACCACCCAGATCGCCTTGCTGGCCGTCTGATAGACCGGGCGCTTCATCACGCCGGTGAGGCTGGCGATCGCCTCGACGCCCGACAGCGCCAGCACGATCGCCACGAACGCATGCCACACCGCGGCCTTGGGCTGATCGAACGGGTTGCCGAACTCGATCTTCGACCACTCGATCTGCGGCAGGGCGAAGACGGTGACGAACAGCGTAATGAAGACCATCGCCGCCGCCACGACGATCGCGAGTTTCGCCGAATGCCGCGGGCCGAGCAGGTTGACGCCGCCGATGGCGACCATCGCCACGCCGGCCCAGAACGCGGCGGTGAAGTAGAACGGCCGCTCGACGTGCTCGGCGTGCCCGCCCTCGCCGGCGTCGGGGATGATCGCGCTGCCGGCGTCGACGGTGTCGGACTGATGGGCGTCGGCGCTGGCCGAGCTTTCGACGCCAAAGTAATGAAACGCCTCGACCGACGACAAGCTCGCGGTGATGGTGTAGTCGGCAAACAGCAGCAGCGCCGCCAGCACGCCCAGCAGCGGGTGCCGCGCCCGGGCCGCGGAATAAACGCCGCCGCCCTCGGGGTAGAGGCGGCAGATCTGCGTGTACGCCCAGGCGACGACGAGGATCAGCACGCTCATCATCAGGATGAGCGAAAAGCTCGTGCGCCCGGCGACGAGAAACGCCAGACCGAGCACGTACAGGCGGCTCGTGCCCCAATCCCCGAACAACAGGCCGGCTGCCCCCAGCCACCCGAGGTTCCGCGGCCGCTCGGACGACAGCAATGACAACGCCTCGGGCTTGACCTTCTCGGTCACGTCGACGGACATAAGACCTTTCTCATCCACGCCCGCCCGGCCGGGCGAAGCGCAAGCCCGTAGCGTGATCCCGCGCGACAGCGCTGTCAACCCGCCGCCGCCGCCACTATTCCTTGGCGCACTCGACGCTGACGATGAGGGTGACTTCGTCCCCCACGCCTTTGCCGACGTAGCCGCTGACGCCGAAATCGCTGCGCTTGATGGTGAAGATCGATTCCAGGCCGATCACGTCCTTGCCGCGCGGGTTTTTGCCCGCGCCGGTCTTGGTGATCGTCACCGTCTGCGGACGGGTCGTGCCGTGCATGGTCAGGTCGCCGGTGACTTCGTAGCCCTCGCCGCTGGCCTTGACGTCCTTGCTGACGAACGTCATCTCCGGGAACTGCTTGGTGTCGAAAAAGTCCGGCCCGCGGAGGTGCTTGTCGCGCGCTTCGTTGCGCGTCTGCACGCTCGCGGCGTCGATCGTGATGCTGACGCTTTTGATCACGTCCCCCTCGGTGACGACCGTGCCGCTGCACTTCTCGAACGCGCCGTAGAAGTTCGCGGCGTCGGCGTGCTTGACCTTGAAGAGGATCGAGCTGTGGATCGCGTCGACGGTGTAATTGTCGGCCGCGGCCAGCGACGACAAAGCAAGAACGACTGCGGCGGCGAAACGGCGGATACGCATAGCGGGTTTCCTTGTAAGACGGGCGCGGATCATACCCTTGCGCCGCCGGGCGGCCAATTCGCGCTGGTGCACTGTCGCCGCAACGCCGCCATCCCAGTTCCGCTGGCGTGGGGCGCCTGACGACAACGCAGTTTTTTCATCGCCCACGCCGGTGGTGCCGGTACCATCGCCGCTCAACAGGAGACCGACATGGCGAAGAAATCCGCGAAGAAGGCCGGCAAGAAATCGGCGAAGAAAAGCGTGGGCAAAAAAAGCGCCAAGAAGGCCGTGAAAAAGTCGGCCAAGAAAGGCGCGACGAAGGCCCCTAAGACGGCCAGGAAAAAAGCCGGCCGCCGCACGACCCACCGCAGCACCGGCGGCAGCAAGCTCTACGCCGTGCGCGACGGCGAAGGGCAGTTCAAGGACATCCAGACTTACAAGCGCGCCCACGGCAGCGACGTCCAGCGCGAAGCCGCCGACGAAGACTGACTCGCGGCAAGCACCTTCTCCCCACGACGACTCCGCGGGTCCCCTTCCAGGGACCCCGCCGTACTTCCCACGACCTGCTTAAGCTTGTCATTGACCTGCAACCCGAGAATCAAACCCCTCGCCCGGAGTACCGGGCGAGGGGTTTGA
>DASVSS010000120.1:0-2864 GCA_036387945.1 Tepidisphaeraceae bacterium
CCGAACGCGGGCGGGACGCCCACGCCACGATCCGCCTCACACCGACTCAACCTCATAAACTGCCCCCGACGTCCTGGAATGCGGCGGCGTTGCGACCCAGCCCCCGGCGCGCTAGCGGAAGTTCTTGAACTGCACGGGCACCTTCGGCGGGTTGGCTTTGACGTGGGCGATCACCGCCTGCAGATCGTCTCGCTTGGCCCCGCTGACGCGCAGGGTGTCGCCCTGGATCGATGCGTTTACTTTCAGCTTGAGCGATTTGATCGTCGTCTGCAGCTCTTTGCTGATTTCCTTGTCGATCCCTTCCTTGAGCTTGACCTTCTGGCGCACGGTCTTGTGGGTGGCATGCTCGAGCTTCTGGTAGTCGAGCACTTTCGGATCGACGCCGCGCTTGATCATTTTGGCGATGAGCACCTGCTTGACCGCCTCTAGCTGCGAGTCGGCGTCGGCGGTGAGGGTGAGCTCCTTTTCCGCGCGGTTCAGTTCGGAGACCCCGGCGGAGGTGCCCTTGAAGTCGTAGCGGGTGATGATCTCCTTGATCGCCTGGTTGACGGCGTTGTCCATCTCCTGCAGGTCGATCTCGGATACGATGTCGAACGATGCGTCGGTTGCCATGGGGGAAGTATAATCCATCGCGTCGATTGCGACCCGTGCACGCGGGCAAGGCAAGCCGCTGGCGGCTTCGTTTCACAGCGCTTAAAAATGGCAGGAACGAGAATCGCCGAATGACCTGGCCGCCGGCGTTTGAAACCGGGTCGGAGCAACGTCGTTGGTCAGTCGTTCGTCGAGGCCAGGATCGTAACGCCCGAACAATCTCCTCCATCCTCTGGAACAAGAATGCAATCACCGCCCGCCCATTTCGCGCTTCCGCTCGTCCTCGTATCGCTGTTGCTTGCCGCCCCGGCCCGGGCCGTGGACGTGCCGTTCACGAAGGAGACGCTCGATAACGGCCTGACTGTGATCTACGCCCCGATGGGCACGGCCCCGGTGGTGCACGTGCGCGTGCTCTACCACGTCGGCAGCCGTGACGAGAAGCCTGATCGACAGGGCTTTGCGCACCTGTTTGAGCACATGATGTTCCGTGGCTCGCAGCACGTCGCGCCCGAGCAGCACATGAAGCTCATCGGCGTGGTCGGCGGCGAGTCCAATGCGTTCACGAGCTTCGACCAGACGACGTACGTCAACACCGTGCCGAACAATGCCTTGGAGATGGCGCTGTACCTCGAGGCCGACCGCATGGCCAGCTTCAAGGCGACCGACGAGATCTTCAAGACCGAGCGGCAGGTGGTGGCCGAGGAATGGCGCATGCGCTACGCCAATCAGCCGCTAGGCCCGATGACCCAGGACTTGCTCAGCACGATGTTCACCCAGCACAGCTACCGCTGGACGCCCATCGGCGACATGGACCAGCTCCGCGCGGCGCGCACATCGGAGCTGCAGGACTTCTTCAACGCCTACTACCTGCCCAACAACGCCTGCCTGGTGATCGCCGGCAAGTTCGACGACGCCGCCACGCGCAAGTGGGTGCGCGATTATTTCGGGTGGATCCCGCGCGGCCCGCAGCCGCCGCGGCTCGCCCGGCCGGAAGACGCCCAGGCGCAGACGCGCCGCAAGACGGTCGAAAAACCGAACGTCGCGCTGACGAACCTGCAAATCGGCTTCAAAGCCCCGAGCTACCGTAGCGACGAGTGGTTCGCGCTGTCGGTCCTCGGCGACGTCCTCGCCAGCGGCCGCACCGGCCGGCTTGACCGGGCGCTGGTGACCGGCGAAAGCCCCAAGTGCGTTAGTGTCGGCGCCGGCGGGTGGCAGCTCGAAGACCCGTCGCTCTTCCAGGTGTCGGCGGTGCTGCAGCGCGGGCAGAGCTCGGCGGACGTGGAAAAAGACGTCCTGGCGGTGATCGATAGAATCAAAGCCGACGGCGTCACGGCCGACGAAGTCGCCAAAGTCAAAGCGCAGAACCGCCAGGCCCTCATCCGCTCGCGCGACACCGCGGAGGAAGTGGCATCGCAATTGGCCGAGGAAGAAGTCTTCGGCGGCGACGCCAACCGCGTGAACGAAACGATGGCCAAGCTGCAGGCCGTCACCCCCGAGCAGGTGCAGGCGGCGGCGCGCAAGTACCTCACGCCCGAATCGATGACCGTTCTCGAATATAAGCGCGGCGACGGCCCGCCGCCCGCCACGCAGGCCGCCAAGGCCGAAGCGACCGCGACGGCGGACGTCGCGCCGTCGACGCAGCCGGTGACGCCGCGCGTGACACAGTTCCCGCCGAATTACCCGACGCAGCCGCCGATGAGCGATAAGGTGATTCAGACGGTCTTCGAGAAAGGCGTAGAATCGACCGTCGCGGGGGTTCCCGGCATTACGGTGTTCACCCTCACCGATAAGCGGCTCCCGCTCGTCAACGCCTCGCTCTACGTCCGCGCCGGCAGTGATGCCGAGCCGGTCGGCAAAGAGGGCGTGGCCGAACTCACGGCCGCATTGATGCGGCGCGGGTCGGGCGGCAAGGAGTCGCTCGCCTTCAGCGACGATCTGGAGTCACGCGGCATAAGCATCGAAATCGCCGACGCGTCCGATCACACGCGGCTCAGCATCGCCTGCACGAGCGACCAGCTCGAGTACGCTGTGCGGCAGGCCGGTGAAGTGCTGGCGAAGCCGAACTTCTCGGACGACGAGTTTGCGAAGTTGAAGGAGCAGTCCATTGACCGACTCTCTCAATCGCTGACCTCACCCGCGACGATCGCCAGCCGGGAACTGCAACAAGCCGTATACGGCAACTCGCCATTGGGCCGCATCCCGACGGTCGCGTCGCTGCAGTCGATCACGCTCGACGATGTGAAGGCGTGGTACGAAAAAGCTTATCGCCTTAA
>DASVSS010000121.1:0-5982 GCA_036387945.1 Tepidisphaeraceae bacterium
GCTCGAAGTCGACACCCCCGACGAAGTGCGGCTCGGCCAGTCGTTCCAGCAGACGCTGCGGGTGACGAACCTCACCGACACGCCGCTGGAAAACGTCAGCGTCCGCAACGCCGCCGTCGCCATGAACAGCGCCGCCACGCGGCCTGCCGCCGGCGCCGACAATGACGCCACCGGGCGTGAGGCCGCCCGCGACGACCGCAGTGCCGCCGCCAACGACTCTGCGGCGCCGGTGTGGAACGTCGGCACGCTGCGGGCGAAGGAATCCAAGACCTACAACCTCAGCGACGTCGCCGACCAGGAAGGCGCGATGAGCAACTGCCTGACCGTCGCCTACGCCCCGACGCTGTGCGTCGGCGTGCGCGTGGTCAAGCCGGAGCTGCAGGTCGCCAAGGCCGGGCCGTCGTCGGTGCTGATCTGCCAGCCGATCGAGTACACCTACACCGTCACCAACACCGGCACCGGCACGGTGCGGAACGTGGTGGTTGAAGACACCCTGCCCGAAGGCCTCGCCGCCGACAACGGCCGCGCCGTGCGGTTCACCGTCGACTCCCTTGGCGCGGGCGAGAAGAAGCAGCAGACCGTCGCCGTCAAGGCCACCCGTACGGGCCAGTTCGGCAGCCGTGCGATCGCCCGCGGCCAGGGCGTCGAAGCCCAGAGCCGCCCGGTCAACACCCAGGTCCGCGAAGCGGCCTTGGCGGTGAACGTCGAAGCGCCCGAATCGCGCTACTCCAGCGAAGCGGTCGATTACCGCGTGACCGTGCGCAACACCAGCGACGTGCCGGCCGAGAAGACGGTCGTGCGCCTCAGCGGCGCGGGCATCGAGCGCCTGTCCGACCGCGATCTGGGCACGATCCCCGCGGGCGAATCGCGCTCGTTCGCCGTCAGCACCCGCGCGGGCCGGCAGGCGGGCACGCTTACGCTCAACGCCAACGCCAGCGCGGTCTGCGCCAAGCCGGCGGTGGCGTCGGCGGGGGTGAACATCCTCACCGTCCCCGCGCTGCAGCTCGAGTGCATCGACGGCAGCGACCCGGTGCGCGTCGGCGCCAATACGACGTACACCATCACTGCCCGCAACGAAGGCACGGGCCCGGACAAGAACATCGCGCTGACCGCCAAGCTCCCGCCGGAACTGCAGTTCGTGCGGTCGGCCCCGGGCGGCGCGTCGACCGTGACCGCCAAGGGCCAGGACCTGACCTTCGGCCCGGTCGCCGACCTCGCCGCCGGCGCGAGCGTGACCTGGACGATCGAAGTCAAGGCCCTCCAGCCCGGCGACGTGCGCTTCTACACCGCCCTCAAGAGCGACTCGCTCGGTGAAGCGGCCAACGAAACCGAGCCGACGCGGATCATCGAGTAGCCACGTCGCCGACCGCATCGGCCGGCATCACCGGCCGGCGGACAAGACTTGGCACGCGAGCAACAAAAGCGACGGGACGACGCATGTCGTTCCGTCGCTTTTGTCTTGGCGGACAGAATCGTCCTTCACGTGCTACAGAACTGCTTACGTCCGGCGGGCCTGTGGGGAGCGGATTACGGACGCAGGAAGATTCCGTCGTGCCTCTGCCTGCAAGGCCCGCGATGCCGGCCGCATCACTCGCGCAGGCCGCCGGCGGTGTCGACCGAGAACGAGCTGCCACTCTTTTGCGCTTGATCGAAGCAGTTCGGCAGCAGCCCTTGGACGCCCGCGAGCGGCACGGTATTGATGCCGACGAGGCTCGAGGACAAGTCCACGTCCGGCGGAAGCAGCGGATCGCGCGCGAGGATCGTAGAGTCGATCGATCGCAGAAAGACCGCCCGCCGCGCGATCTCGACGCGGACCGGCTGGGCGGCATCGCCTCGGGTTTGATTGAGGTCGAACCGCCCGTCGATCACGCTGCGGTTAAGGCTGACGGCACCGGCGTCGATCCCGACGTTGCCGCCGTCGTCGCCGGCGGCGGCCTGGATCGTCGAATCGGTCAGCACGATCTTTCCGACGGCGTCGATCAATACGTTGCCGCCGTCGCCCAGCGCCTTGGCGCCGATCTCGGCATGGTCGAGGTGAAGTGATTCGACGCCGAAGAGGCGCACCGAACCGCCGGCGGCGCCGGGGATCACGTCGGCAGAAGACCGCAACCCGGTCGTGCCGCCTTCGATGCCCGCGCCACGGCCGTCCGCGGACAGGCTGCGAACATAAACGTCGATCGTTCCCGCGCGCCCGCGCGTGAACGATTTGACCGATACGCCCGCGCCCGAAGCGATCTCCAGCGTCGTCACCGGGCGATCCGGCCGGCCGATCGTCACGTCGCCTGCGGCGCCCGTCATCGACGCGCCCGCCTCTGCGGACGCTTGACCGGGTTGGGCGGTGGCGCCAATGCCGGTGAATCCTGCGAACCCTTCGCCGGCGAGGGCGATGTGACGCGCCGCGATCCGGATTGTGCCGCCGCCCCCGGCGCCCTCAGTCAGCGATGCGATGGCCCCGCCGCGGCGAACGCTCACGTCGTGGGCCACCACCGATACGTCGCCCACGCCGCCGGTAGATCCCGTGCGTGCCTGGCTGATGAGGGCGGCGCGAGTGCCGGCGATGTCGAGCCGGGCGGCCGTGAGCAGAACCCCGCCGGACGCGCCCTCGCCGCTGGTGATCGACGCCAATCGGCCGCCGTCGCGTAGCGACACTCGGCCGGCGTGGGCGTCGATCGCCGGGACGGTGTCGGCGAATCGCACGCGGTCGACAAGCACGCCCGTCGCGCCCTCACCGCCGCCGCCGTCGACGTCGATCACGGCGGCTTCGATCCGCACGGGGCCGGCGGTTTCGGGGAGATCGCGGCGCGAGAGGATCAACGCCGCGTCCTGCATGCGCAGCGTCCCGGTCAGTTCGATCGAAACCGCCGGCCGAGCCGCCGAGCCGCTGTTGTCGGCGGTCAGGATCGCGGCGCGCATCGACAGGTCGCGTCCCTGCACCCGCACGCCGCTCTCGATCGGCGCCCGGCCGCCGGTCACGCCGACGAGCGGCCGCCGGGCCGTGGCCGTGCCGTCCAGGATCACGTCGGCGCGCGGCATGCCTGTGGGCACGCTCAGCGTCAGGCCGTCGAACCCGACCGCGCCCGGACCGGCGACCGAGGCGATTTCAAGCCGGCCGGAGAGTGCCGCCGCTTCGGCGCCGTCCCTCAGCGTCACACCGCCGGCCAATAGGCCCAGCACGCGGCCCGGCGCGGCGCGGACGCTTCCGCCCCGGTTGACGATCGGCCCGCCGCCGAGGAAGCCGAACGACGTCGGCGGTCGGGACGAGAGCACGTCGCCCGCGGGCTCGGGTTCGGTCGCGGAGAACACCTCGCCGCCCGGGAACCGCGCTTCGTTGGCGGTGGTCAAGAACACCCCGCCGCCCGACAGCACGCGGCCGCCGGGCCCGATCAGGATGCCGTTGGGGTTGATCAGGAAGAAATCAGCGCCGGCGACGTCGCTGACGAGCGGGCCGGTGACACGGGTCGCGTCCGGTCCGGTCACGCGGGCGAGCACGCGGGCGAGCGGCGGCCCGTCGGCCGGCGCTCCGAGCCGCACGCCGCCGCGGGGCACGTCGAATCGCTCGAAGCTATGGAACAGATTGTCTCCCGCCCGCCGGCCGACGCCCGCGGGGACGCGGGTCACGCCGTCCCGCGACGGGGCGATCGTGCGCGCCGCCCGGCCGAGCGTCGCGTCCGTCCGCACCGGCGGGGACGCGGCCCGAACGTCCGCGGCGCAAGCGCCGATCGCCACGACCGCGGCAACGTGCCTCACGAACGACCGCCGGCTCACGCCGGCACCAATTCGACCGCCGACAAGATCGCGTTGCCCGCGCCCGGCACGTTGTTGAAGCCCAAGCTCAGCCGGCCGTCGGTGACGATGATGTTCGAGCTGAACACCACGGCCTTGCGGGTCAGGTTTCCGGCCGATCGGTACACGTCGTAACCCGACACGATCGGCTTATCCTCGGCGACGATGTTGAACCTGCGCTTGCCCACATAGCTCGTGGAATCCGGCTCGACGAAGTAGAGCTTGAGAAGGTACGCGCCGTGGATCGTCGAGCCTTCCTGCGCCCGCGCGGTGGAGAACGTGAAGCTGGGGATGGTGCTCGACGCCTGACGGTAATTGTTGAACAGCGCGTCGTCCGTCGAGTTGCTGTTGCTGACGGCGAACCCGCCGGCAACGCTGCCGCCGCCGGTGAAGCCGTACGTCCCGGCGAATGTGACGCCCGTTGCGGTCGCCCCGCCGGTCCCGCCGACGGTCTTGAGGCTGCTCGTCCCCGCAGCGCGCACGCGCACGGTGCCGATGCCGCGCGGCGGCGTCTTGAGGGCCACGACCGGACTGTAGCTCACTTGGTTCGCCGCGTTCACCGCGGCGATGCGGTAGAAATACTGCGTGTTCGGCAGCGGCGGGTTCGCCATCGGCGCGGCGTCTTTGTAGAAGGTCGTATTGGCCGCGAGCCGCTGCTGGTTGTTCAGTTCGACCTTGCCGCTCGTGAAGGTGCTGTTGAGCGCCCGCTGCACGACGAATCCGGTCTCGCTGCTGCTGTTGTCCCGCCACGACACGTCCACCCACGTGCTGCTGACCGGCCGCAGCACCACGTTGCTCGGCGCCGGCGGCGGCAGGCCGACGCCGGTGCCGTACATCGCCAGCGACATCGGCAGAATGCCGTCGAATTCGCTGTCGAACTTGAACGTCAGCGCCGCCCCGCGCCGGCCGGCGGCGGTGGGCTTGAACTGCATGTCCACCGTCCACGTCTGCCCGTCGGGGATGGTAAAGCTCGTCGCTGTGACGACCGTCCCCGCGGCGTTGCGGAGCGTGTAGGTGAAATCGCCCGGGTGCTTGCCCGCCTTGGCGAAGTTGGTGACCGCGCCCAGGCCCTTGAGCTTGAAGCGCAGGAATGACGAGCCGGAGCCGAGGTTCGTGCTGGCGAAGCTGGCGACCATGTCGGTCGGTTTCGAGTCGGTGTCGGTGATGTTCACGCGATCGGTGAAGTAGGTCGAGACGAAGTTCGTTCCGTTGATGACCGTGTTCCCACTGCCGTCGGTCATCCAACCGTCGCTGCCGCAATAACCGCCGGGGCTGAACCCGCTCGTTGTGTTGGCCGCCGTATAGAACTTCAGCCGTTTCGTCACTGATTGCCCGGGCTGGAGCATGCCGTCACTCGGCGCGCCGATGAAACCGGATTCGAACTCCCATGCCGCGCCGGTGCCGAACGCCGACGGGTACTCGGTCGCGCGGAGCGACGACAGCGGCAGCGCGGACGTGCTGACGTTGGTCACCAGCAGGTCGTAGAAGTACGACCCGTTCGCGTCGATCGCCCCAATGTACCGTGTGCCGTCGGCGGCAGTGGGCACGAGCGGGTCGCCGAGCGGGTCGGTGACCTTGATCCGAGAAGCTACCGCCGTGCCACGAGCGACGAGATTGGTCGTCGCGCCGGCGAACGACACGTTGAAGGTACACGTCTGTGCGCCCACGGATCGAGGCCGGAACTCCACGTCGATCGCGAACGTCTCGCCCGGCGAAAGGCTTAAGTCGAAATTCGTGCCAAGCCGCTCCTGGACCGAGGGACTATCGAGGTCGCCGTAGCCGCTGTAGAAGATGCGGAAATCTTCGATCCCGGTGGCGCCGTGCATGGTGAACGTCTGGTCGATCGTCGTCGTGTTCTTGATCGTGAACGTCCGCCGCACGGGGGTGGCGGAAGTGCCAGTCGGGAAGTCAATAATCTTGTCGCTCGTAACGCCGCTGTTGTCCGAAAGCGACAATCCCGAAACGTCCGGCCGCTTGTTGGCGATGTTCCGCAGGCGGCGGGCTTCGACGAACCAGTCGTTCACTTGGCCGACGTCTGATTCCAGCACGTCATCGACGCGCAGTCGGTACCACTCGTCCGGTGCGGTCGCGGGGGCGACTTGTCCGTAGCGGAACAGGTTCGAGAACGTCAACTCACTCGGGCGATACGCCTGGCCGCTCAGTGGCGAGCCCGCGGCCAACGTGCCGCCGGCGGACTCA
>DASVSS010000122.1:0-3303 GCA_036387945.1 Tepidisphaeraceae bacterium
GGCGCTCATGTTGCTGTCGGTCGGGTCGAGGTTGCCGCTGACCATCGCGCCCAGGCCGATGTAGAGCGTGAGGATGTAAAAAAAACCGATCGCGCAGATGCCGACGACCGTCGACTTGCGCGCCGCCGAGGCGTCCTTCACCGTGTAATAGCGGATGAGGATGTGGGGCAGGGCGGCGGTTCCGCAGAACAGGGCGAGCATGAGCGAGGCGAAGTCGAGGCGGTCGAGGAGGTTGGGCGAGCGGATGCCTTTGAAGTAGCCGCCGGGGAGAAGAAGTTGTTCCCCTTGTCGATCCTGCTGGTAGTAGCCGGTGGCAGACGTACCGTCAGTTAGTACCAACTTTTCTGAGACCGCGTTAATGATTGTCGCCCGGCTCAATTGAACGAGAAACCATCGTGGTCCCACTGAACCTGTTGCGGTCGCATCGCCTTCGAGTCGCTCGATCATCCCGCTCGGGCGTAGCTGCTTGTCGCTGCCATCTGGCACGATTTGTGCTTCGTTGATTTGGAAGCCGTGTGAGGCGTCTTGAATTCGAAAGATCGATTCTTTGCCGTCCGCATTCGGACCTGAAAAATAAATGGGTTCTGAACTTTTTTGTTGGATGGTGTTCAACGGAGTTAATCGCCGAGCCGCAAGGTAGTCAGCGATTGGGGCATCAATCCAGCCGGAACGATCTTCGGTAAGATTCTTTGTCTGTCCGCGATTGAGGATCATCACGACCAGTACGGCGCAAAACACCACCAACAACGACCCCTTGATAAACTGCACCCAAGTCGTGCTCACCATGCCCGCCGTGGTGACGATCGTGATGACGATGCCGCCGACGAGGATCACGCCGACCCAGTGGGGGAAGCCGAGCAGGGGTTTGATGAGCGAGCCGGCACCGACCATCTGCGGGATGAGGTAAAACACGCTCACCACGAGCGTGCTGATGGCGGCGGCGAGGGTGATGCCGCGGCTGTTGTCGAACTTCGCCGCCAAGGCGTCGGCGAACGTGAATTTGCCTAATCGCTTGATCGGCTCGGCAATCACGAACAGCGCCACCACCCACCCGGCGAGGAAGCCGATCGAGTACAAAAACCCGTCGTAGCCGTAGAAAGCGATCATCCCGCAGATGCCGAGGAAGCTGGCCGCCGAGAGGTAGTCGCCGGCGAAGGCGATGCCGTTGACGAACCACCCGACCTGCCCGTGGGCCGCGAAGTACCCGGCGGAGGTCTTGGCCCTGCGTCCGAGGAACCAGCTCAGGCCGAGGACGAAGGCGACGAAGGCGAGGAAGATGGCGATGCTCATGGGGCGCTTTGTTTATAATTCGGCGGTCGGGAAAGGGAATTAGGAGTTAGTGGTTAGAAGTTAGTGGAATACGGCCCGCCCGCCGCTCTTCCACTAACTTCTAACCACTAACTCCTAACTCCTTCTCCCGCTCGTCGTGCCTTGCGAGGATCGCGTACACGAACGCCAGCACAATGGCGGCGACGATCAGGCCGATTCCGTAGGTGACGGCAAGGTTGATGCCGGCGAAGACGGGCTTGGCCATGATCCGGTAGTCGTAGACGGTGATGCCGATAAAGCCGGCATAGAGGGCGAAGTAGATCGCGAACAGGATCAGGCCCAGCCGGTGATTGGGCGAAGCACGCGTGGGGTCGGTCGACATGGAAAGCTCCTTCCGCTGGGGCGGCGTTATACCAGCCGGCGGGGCAGGCACGCGAATTTCCGCGGCCGACACTGGTTCCCTCTCCCGCGTACTCGCGGGGGAGGGCTAGGGTGGGGCCTTCGAACAACTCTGAATCTTTAAGCCCAAGCCCTCTCCGGTCCCCTCTCCCGGGGTACCGGGAGAGGGGACCGGAGAAAGCGGACATCACGAATGCGCAGCGCGCAGCGCCGCCGCGGTGCAAAATGGACAAAAATATGCGCGCCGGCCGGTCGATCGCGTGCGCGCTGCGCAATGGCGACGTCGATGGCGCAGCGCGGACGGTTTAGATAGAGGCGCGACGCGTCAAGACAGGTGGTGGCGGCTCGCACGACCCGTTCCCCTCCGCCAACCGTCTGGCGGGCGGGACGCCCGCCCCACGGTCGTAAGCTCGCCCCGGATCCACGTCGTCGAGCATGAAAATCATCGCGTAAGCTGGGCGGTCTACAGCGCCGCCGGGCACCGAAAAATCCGCCCTAACCCACGGCCCAGCCGGACGATGGCCGGAAGTGTGGAATTGAAAATGGCAGGAACGAAAATCGACCCGGCTGCACGCCCGGCCGGGTCGAATCCACGATTGCCGCGGCGTAGGCGCGGCGGTATCAATCCAGCTCTCACAACGCGGAGGTGCGTCTTGGCCGAGAAGAATATCGAGTCGTCGCAGAAGGAAGACCGTTTGTTCCCGCCGCACTTCGACGCCGCCCGGGGGGCGCATGTGAAGTCGATGGAGGAGTACAAGCGGCTTTGGCGGCAGTCGATCGACGATCCCGAAACGTTCTGGGGCGACGTCGGCCGCGAGCTCGACTGGGCGCAGCCCTGGGACAAGGTGCTCCACTGGAAAGTGCCCGACGCCAGGTGGTACGTCGGCGGCAAGACCAATGTCTCGGCCAACTGCGTCGACCGGCACGTCGCGGCGGGGTGCGGCGACAAGGTCGCCCTCGTCTGGGAAGCCGAGCCGGAAATCGCCCCAGGCGCCGGCGGCGAAATCCGGCGGATCACCTACCGGCAACTGAGCGACCTCGTCGGCGCGCTGGCGTGCGGGCTGAAGAAGCTCGGCGTCGGCAAGGGCGACGTCGTCACGATCTACATGCCCCTCGTGCCCGAAGCCGTCATCGCCATGCTCGCCTGCGCGCACCTGGGCGCGCCGCACAGCGTTGTGTTCGGGGGCTTCAGCAGCACGGCGATCGCCGACCGCGTGAACGACGCCAAAAGCAGATTCATCATCACCGCCGACGGCGGCTACCGCCGCGGGCAGTCGGTGCCGCTGAAGAAGAACGTAGACGAAGCGCTCAAGACCGCGACAGGCGTGAAGAACGTGATCGTGCTCAAGCGCACCGGCGAAGACGTCCACATGGCCGCGGGGCGCGACGTGTGGTGGAGTGACGCCGTCGCCGGGCAGGAGGATGCCTGCGCGGCGGAGGAAATGGACAGCGAAGACCCGCTGTTCGTCCTTTACACCAGCGGCAGCACCGGCAAGCCCAAGGGCATCCTGCACACCACCGGCGGGTACATGGCCGGGACTTATCTGACGACGAAGTACGTCTTCGACCTGCAATCGGCCGGGCACGAGAACGACGTCTACTGGTGTACCGCCGACGTCGGCTGGATCACCGGCC
>DASVSS010000123.1:0-17347 GCA_036387945.1 Tepidisphaeraceae bacterium
GGATCGGTATCGGTCAATCGCAGCACCGGTTCGATCGGCAGGTGGTTGATCGTGTACTGCCGCAAACTCGACAGGTCCGCCGCGGCCTCGGGGCTGATGCCGCGCTGGCGCAGGGCGCGGGTGTAAAGCGAGTCGGGCACAACGATGCGCGCCACGCTGTGGGCGACGACGGTGGCGAGCATCGCCGGCACGATGACGCCGGGGCTTTGCGTTAATTCAAAGACGATCAGAATCGACGCCAGCGGCGCGTGGAGCACCGCCGCCAGCCCGGCGCCCATGCCTACGACGATCAGGGCCGTGGCTACTTCTCCGAGCGGCAGCCCGAGCATGCGGCGCAGGATTTCGCCGGTGACCGCGCCGACGAACAGTGCCGGTGCGATCACACCGCCGCTGCCGCCGCTGCCGAGCGTCAGGCCGGTGCCGAGGATTTTGAGCACGAGGATCGCCAGCAGCATCGCCACCACGACGTTGCCGGGGATGCCGCTGGCGAACGTGCCCTCGATCATCGTCCGCAGGACGCCGTAGCCGTCGCCGAAGAAGGCGGGCATCGGGTAGTTCTCGAACGGCACGGGCTTATCGCGGCCGGTGAGCCAAGTAAACAGCAGCACGAACCCCACGCCACTGGCCCCCAGCAGCGCCCCGCCGACGGCGGGGCGGAAAGGGCCGAGCACTTTCATCGGAACGAACGCCTTGTCCAGCAACGTCATCGACTTCGTGAGGATCGCCCCCACAAGGCCGCACAGCAGGCCCAGCGCGGCGAATTCGAGTGCCTGCGTCCAGTTGATCTCGAACGTGGTCGGCAACAGGTGCGACTGCACCGCGAAGATCGCCCGGTAGCCCCCGGGATCGATCCGCGCGAACACCGCCTGCGTGGTGACGCTGGCGACCACGCTGGCAACGACGACGGGGGCGAAAGTGCGTACCGAAAAATCCCGCAGAATCACTTCGAGCGTGAACAACACCCCGCCGATCGGCGAATGAAAGATCGAGCTGATGCCCGCCGCCGTCCCGCAGCCGACCAGCAGGGGCATCCGGTGCCGGCTGATGAGAAGCACGTTGCCCACGAGCGAGCTGATGGCGGCCCCAATCTGCACGATCGGCCCTTCGGCCCCGGTGCTGCCGCCGCTGCCGATCGTGACGGCGCTGGTCAGGATTTTTTCGACCGCCGTGATCGGTTTGACGAACCCCCGGGTGCGGATGACTGATTCGATGACGTCCACCACGCCGTGCCCGCTTTCCGAGCGGATGACGTACCGTGATACGCACCCGACCACGAGCCCGCCGGCCGCGGGCACCGCGACGAGCATCCACAGTCCCGGGCCGTATAGAAACGCGTTGCCGCGGTCTTCGTAAAGGACGTATTTGAGCAGTTCCACCAGTTCATGGAACGCCACCGCCGCCAGCGCGGTCAGCACGCCGATGACCACCGCCAGCGGCAGCAGCCCGACGTCCTCCCGCACCCCGATCGACGCCAGCACGCGGCTGGCGAGCACCTTCAATCGATTGACAGCAAGCGCCAGCAAGAGTCGCCCAGAATACTCCCCACTCCCCCGCACCGCGAACCCCCAAATGGAATGGTCGGTTGACCGGCTACGGCCTCCGTGGAATCCCGGTTTCCCTCCTACGTGAACACGCCCCGCGCCATGCACAGAACAGGCAGACGAACAAGAAAAAAGCCGGGGCAAGCCCCGGCTCGATAACGACCTCGAAAATATCCCGCGATGGCGTCTACTTGGCCTTGGTCTTCTTCAGTCCCGACAGCGCCGCCTTTTCTTCTTCCAGCTCTTTCTGCGTCCGCAGCCCCACGCGGTGTAGCAGAATCGCCGGCAGCGACGTGCCGGTCACCGCCTGCTGGATGGCAAAGCTCTGCGCGACCAGCCCCAGCAGCACCCCGCGCCGCCGGCCGATCAGGCCCGACAGCAGCCCGTACCCGGTCGCCACGCTGCCGGCGGTTTTGAGCACCTTGTCGACCGTCCACTCCAGTTCCAACTCCTTGAGCCGCCCGGTGATGTCGCCGGTGTGCTGGGCGTAATACGCCTGGCTCATCTCGCTTTGCCGCTGACTGCGCTGCATGCTGGTTTCTTCGAGTCCGACGAGGGTTTCTTTGACGCTCTGTGAAGCCATGAATTCTCCTTTGAGGGTTCGGAATCCAGTATAGAGCCCTCGAAACGGCCCGGACCGCAATCCGGGAATAAAATCGGGTTCACAAACCCGGTTGACCCGGCGGGGCGATGATTTAACTTCCGACGCGCAACGAAACCGCCTGCGGCGTGTCTACCGCACTCGAAGGAGAACGTTCGTGAAAATACTCCCCATTTTGGGTTTGGCCGGTTTGGTTCTGTCCGGCTGCCGCGACCAGACCCCGCCGCCCCCGCGCGCCGAGATGCCCCCGGTCGGCACATATACGAACGTCCGCGGCGGCGCGCCCAAGCCGCTGCCGGGGCAGGGGGACCCCCGCCTCCCGCCGCCGCCGTTCGACGACGTGCCGCTGGTGAACCAGGAGACGCCCGAGCAGGCCCGTTTCGTGCAGACCTATGCCGCCGTCGGGTCGCCGCGGGTGTCGCTGTTCGTCAACCGCACGTTCGAAGGCAAAATCGTCCCCACGACCGAAGACCGCCTCGTGGAAGGGCGCGTCGTCACGCGCGAAAGCACCGGCGGCGTCAAAACCGAAACGCGCCGCGGCCGGCTCGACCGGTACGGGCGCGAAGTCGACGAGAATGTCGACAAATTCGAAAGCACCGGGCCGGCGAAGATTGTCGACCGCGACGAAAAGTATCTCGCCGCCGGCGAGTATGACGACGTCGCCGCGCGGCGCATCGACTACGACGCGATCGAAAACGTGATGACGGACTGGATCGCCGCCGGCGGCCGCGTGACGATGGTGTCGCCGCGCCTCACCGAAGCACAGCGCCGCAAGCTCGAGGCCGGCGAAGGCAACGCCCTGCGCGACCTCGGGAAAGAGAACACCGACGTCCTGATCCAGGTGCAGGCCAAGCCTACCCGGCAGACCTCCGCTGGCCTGGAGGTGCGCCTGATCGCCGAGGCGATCAACACCAACGGCGGCGAATCGCTCGGCCGCGCGTTCGTCGACGTGCCGCCGCCATTGGACAAGCCGGTGCTGAACGACAGCACGCGGTTCCTCGCCCGCAAGCTCATGGCCGACATGACCGCGACTTGGCAGGCACCACGGCCGCCGCAACGCGAGGGGGCTGCCCCGAACGAGCCGCCAAAAGAGCCGCGGATCGAGACGCAGGACGGCCAACAGAATCAGCCCGGGAACGGGGCCCAGGCCGAGCCGCCGGCGAAGCCGCAACCGCAACTGCCGCCCCCGCCGGTGGAACTCGACGCCCAGTCCCTGCCGCAGCCCCCGGCAACGCAGCCACAGTAACGCTCGGCCGCCGCGGGGTGTTCCAACCCGATCGAACTGTTTGCCTCAACGATTCTGCCCGCGTATCCAATGCCCATCATGAAAAAGCTTATCCCGGTATTCGCTCTCGTCCTTGCCGCCGCAGCCGGCTGCAAATCCATCGACCCTCCGGCGCGCGGCCGCGCCGACGTCACCGACCACCGCCGCGTCTTCTTCAGCAAGCAGGAAGGCGAGAAGTTGCGCGAACAGACGGCGATTCTGTCCGAAAACATTTCGCGCGATCAGTTCGGGCTCGTCACCGCCATCGTGCCCATCCGCTCGGCGACCAGCAAGACGCTTTATCTCGAGTACCAGTACGAGTTTTTTGATTCCAACGGCCGCCGCGTCGAAGGCCCGTTCAGTTGGATCCCCGTGACGCTCGAAGCCGGCTCGCCAGCGACGATCCAGTTCACCAGCACCAGCACCCAGGCCGACGACTACCGCCTGACGATCCGCAAAGCGCGCTGATGCCGCGGCCGGATCGCCGGTCGCCCGCGCTTCGTCTCGCCTACGATGGTTGGCATGGACCAACTCCACTGGGTGATTTACGCGGTCCTCGGGGCGTTCTTCGCGGCCATCGTCAGCGTGCTGACCAAGCGTGCCCTTGACCAGGCCGACCCGTTCGTCGCCCTGAGTGTCCAGAGCGCGGTGATGGCCCTGACGCTCACGGCGTTGATGACGTTCTTCGGCAAGTGGAAGGCCTTCACCGGCGTCCCGCGCGGCGTGTTCGGTCTCGTCATCGCCGCGGGCGTTGCCGCGGGGCTGTCGTGGTTCTTCGGCTACCGCGCTTTGCAGATGGCCACCGTCGCCAAGTCGACCCCCATAGACCGCCTCAGCCTCCCCATGGCCGTGATCCTGGCGATGATCTTTCTCCGCGAAACCCCCAGCGCCCTCAACTTCGTCGGCATCGCCCTCATCCTTGCCGGCACCTTCGTCGTCGTCAAAGCCTGACCCGCACGCGCCCCGGCCGCACCCGCCCGGGGCGTTGCAAACCGCCCCCCATTCTGCGATAGTCCCCGCCCCGCGAATCCCATGTCGCGGCGTCCGGGAGTGTACCGAAGTGGTCAAACGGGTCAGACTGTAAATCTGATGGCTTATGCCTTCACAGGTTCGAATCCTGTCGCTCCCACTCAAGCCTCTGTAAATCAGTCAAATACGCGATACTTGTGTCGCTTTTGGTTCCGCCGGCAGTCGGTGCCGCCCGCGTCTGGCCGTTGCCGTAGGCAGCAGCGTCGGATTCGGCGTCGTTTTCTGGGCGTGAGTTTCATACCGCTGGCCGTCTCAGAATGCCTTTCTAGTTTCTGATCCCTTCGCGTCCGAACACGGTGAAGCTGCTGACCGCCTGCTTGCTGGCGAGCAACGCCGCGCAGGACGACTGCATTCGCAGCCCTTGCGGCAGTTCGAACGAGAAAGTGCCTAACGCGTTGGAGAGATCGACTTCCGGAGGCAGCGACGGCTGGTCGGCCAGGATTTGCGAATCGGCCGACTTCAGGAAGATGGACGTTGGATCGATCGAGACACGGACCGGCACGCCTTTGGCCCGACCATTGACCGTCGAAGCGTTCAGGGCCGTGGCCGGCGAAACGATTTCCAGCCTGGCGCCGTTTCTCTCGGCCTGTGCAGTTACTTCCGACCTGTTCAGCAGAACCGCCTTGCCGGCCCGCAGGCGCACGTTCCCGCCGTCAACACCACTGCTTGCGTCAATGCCGCTGTCGAGGGCCAGTATGCGCCCGGCGGCGTCGATCACGACGTCGCCGGCATTGGCGAAATCGGCCCGCGTCGTGATGCTCGACTGCCGCAACGATAAATCGCCGGCAGCGACGGTGACCGATCCGGCGACCGCGCCGGGCCCGAAGCTGGCCGAATCAATCTGGCCGCGCAGTAGCGTCGCCCTGGACGCGGTGACGCTGACGCTCCCGGCCGCGCCGGCTCCTTCGAAGTCTCCGTTCGATTGCGAGCTGATGAAACCCGGGGCCTCGGCCTCGCCCAACCGCAGTGCGTCGGCGCGGACGACGACGCTCCCTGCGTCGCCGACACTGAACGCGGCGGCGGCGATGTCCCCGCCGCTGATGGCCAACGAACGTGCTGACACGTAGACATTGCCACCGGTCCCTTCGCCCTGGGTATTCGACCGGATCCCCCCGGCGTTGGTGACCGCGATGCGCGACGCCCTTACGATCACGTCGCCAGCGTTGCCGGCACGTCCGCCGGGTAAGTCCTCCGCGAAGGTGTTCGAGGCGATGACGCCGTCGTCGATCAGGAGCGAGCGGGCGACGACGGTCACCGAGCCCCCGTCGCCCAGGCCGCTCGTCGAGGCATTGATCCCTATGCCCCCGCGCACGAGCAAATGGTCGGCCCGCACGGTGATCTGTCCCGACTCCACCTTGCGGAGAAAGCCGCCGGTGAGCGTGGAAATCTCGCCGTCCAAATCGAGGAAGCGTGCCGTCACGTCGACGGAGCCGGAGCGACCGCCGCCGTCGCTGAGGGCGGTAATCACGCCGCCGTTGGCGATCCGGATGCGCTCGGCTTCGACCCAAACGTCTCCCGCCGCGCCCGAGGTCAGGAAGAGCGATGCAGAGCCGATGCCCGTGAACGTCCCGAATTCGGAGACCGATCCGCCGGCGTCGATCGTCAACAGCCGCGTGCGGACGCGGGTCGCTCCCTTGTCCCCGCTTTCCAGGAACCCACCGGAACTGATTCGGCCCCCGTTCCGCACGGCGATTTCGTCGGATTGAATGTCGACGTTGCCGGCCTTACGGGAGCCGTCGCCCCCGGACTCGGCGATGATTCCTGTAATGACCGGTTCGAACGGATCACTTTCTGCCGTCAGTTTACCGTCGAGGAGTACCTGGCGCGCCTTGATCGCGACCGATGTACCCTCTCCTCCGGTCGTGCCGCCAAGAATTTGTCCGCCGTCCGACAGCGAGATCGTGTCGGCGATCACCGTCATCGGACCAGCGGCGCCGGTGCCGGCTGTCCGGCTCGCAATGGTCGCCCTGCGCGCGTTCAGGGTGCCCGAGAGCCGCACGTCGATACCCCGCCCGCCGCGAGCGCCGAAGGACCGAGACGAAATCGTCGAGTGAGGACCAACTCTCAGATTTGCCGCGCGTACCTCGACACGGCCGCCCCCGGAGCCGTCGGTGTTCACCTGACTGGCGTCCCCCAACTGGACCGTTCCACCCGTGATGGGCTGGGTGAGAGATAAAGCATTCCTCGCCTCGGTGAGTTTGGCTTCGCCGTCGCGAATAGCCGCGAGTCCGATACTTCCGCCAGGACTCGACAGCGCGCCGCCTGAAACGGATATGTCGGACCCCATAAGGCGGATGGCAGGCGCGGACAGCGATGCCTTGGTGACCCGAATGGGACCGTTCTTCGATGATAAGAAACCGAACGCGCTCGGCGGCGCAGCAGTGAGGCCAGCCGTGGCGTGCGTTGTGGAATCGAACGTCGCGTCGTCCGTGAAGGTCAAATTCCGCGCCGTCGTCGCGGTGAACGCGCCACGCACGTCGAGTTTGGCTTCGGGGCCGAACACGAAACCGCTGGGGTTGATCAGGTACGTGCTGCTACGGGCAATCTCGTTCGCGAGCACGCCGTCGATGCGGCTCGGTGCGCCTCCGGTGATCCGCGCGACGACCCTGTTTACGTCGCCGGGGCCGGTGAAAGCGACTCTTCCCCCGCGGGGGATGTCGAACTGCTCGAAGCTGTGGAACAGGTTCCCGCCGCGCCGCTGGCCCAGGCTTGACGACACTCTGCTGTCGATCCCGCTGAAGGACTGTCGGGCCCCCAGACTGCCGTCGGTCCTGACCTGTGCCCATCCGGACGCTTGCAGGGCCAGAGCGGCAAGCGTGATGGAGCAGAGACTGACGCGGATGCTTTGCATAACGCCCCCTTATAACGGTCGCCGTACCGTGCCGGAACGATGTGCAGAGGACTTTAGAGGCCGTTATGCACTTTGGATGCAAAAGCAGGGCCAGGTGACGCGTCGGATTTCGGCTCTCTTGTTTTCCCGCCGGTTGTTCGAATCCTAACGATGCCAGAAGGAGAGGAATCCATCGGACTCACCGGGCGTTCTTTTTCGCGAGGCAACTGCTCGGCCAGTTCCAGCCGATCGGCGTGGATGCGCTGGGCATGCCTATCGTCTTGTCGTTCGTCTCATCGCCCGCCGCAGCAGCGAGAAAGAGCACTATGCAGATCACCCGTAACGGCTCCGGGCCATCCGCCGAAGGACCGGCCGACTACTTCACCGGGGTCGTGCGCATTGATTCGCCGTTCTCGGGGACAGCCCCCTCTCGTGTGGGAGGCGCAACGGTCACCTTCGAACCCGGCGCCCGCACCGCGTGGCACACGCACCCGCTCGGCCAGACGCTGATCGTTACCGCTGGCGTCGGCTGGGCGCAGGCCGAGGGCGGGCCGGTCGAAGAGATCCGCCCCGGCGACATTGTGTGGTTCCCGCCGAACGTGCGTCACTGGCACGGGGCCACGCCGACGAATGCCATGACCCACATCGCGATCGCCGAAAAGCTCGACGGCAAAGCCGTGGACTGGATGGAAAAGGTCGCCGACGAGCAGTACCGCAAGTGAATGAACGCAAACTGAATCAGGAGAAACGAATGCCCCAGGTCAAAGCCTACGCCGTTGCCGACAAGACCGCCCCGTTCAAGGCGCACGCGATCCCGCGCCGCGATCCGAAGCCGACGGACGTTGCGATCGAGATTCTGTACTGCGGCATCTGCCACAGTGATCTGCACTTCGTGCGCGGCGAGTGGGAAGCGATGCAACCGATTTACCCCGCCGTCCCCGGCCACGAGATCGTCGGCCGCGTCAAAAACGTCGGCAGCGGCGTGACGCGTCACAAGGTCGGCGACATCGTCGGCGTCGGTTGTCTGGTCGACGCCGATCACACCTGCCCCGCCTGCCGCGAGAACCTCGAACAGCTTTGCCCGAACCAGACGATGACCTACGGCTCGTCCGACAAGCACGGCACCGCGCCCACGACGTATGGCGGGTACTCCGAGTCGATCGTCGTTGAAGAACGCATGGTGCTGCGCATCCCATCGAACCTCGAATTGTCTGCGGTCGCGCCGCTGCTGTGCGCGGGGATCACCACCTACTCGCCGCTGAAGCGAGCGGGCGTGAAGAGCGGAATGAAGGTCGGCATCGTTGGCCTCGGCGGGCTGGGGCACATGGGCGTCAAACTCGCCAAGGCGATGGGCGCTAGTGTGACCGTCTTCACCACCTCGCCCGGCAAGAAGGAAGACGCCAGGCGGCTCGGGGCCGACGCGGTGATCGTCTCGAAGAACAAAGAGGAGATGGACGCCGCCGCGGGGACGCTCGATTATATTCTCGACTGCGTTGCGGCCGACCACGATCTGGGGAGCTACCTCGCCACGCTCCGGCATGACGGCGAACTCACGCTCGTCGGTGCGCCGGAAAAGCCGCTCGCGCTCAACGCCTTTGCCCTGCTGGTCGGCCGCAAGAAGCTTAGCGGCTCGCTCATCGGCGGCATCGCCGAGACGCAGGAGATGCTCGACTTCTGCGGCCAGCACGACATCGTTAGCGATGTCGAGGTCATCCCGATGCAGAAGGTGAACGAGGCGTACGAGCGACTGGCCAAGAGCGACGTGAAGTACCGCTTCTCCATCGACATGGCCTCGCTCAAGACGGAGTAATCGACGCGAGCCCGAGTGCGATCCGTCACCAAACTAAAACTGATCGACCGCGTGCTGTGGCCGCGGCAGGCGCGTCTGGCACGTCAGTGTCAAAGCCGATCCCGATTCCAAAACGGGCAGCGGTCGGTTAAAATCACTATCACGACGATGCCCCGGTGCTTCCTTAAAGTCATCCTTTGCGTGGTCGCCTTGCTCGGCAACGGCGCCGTTATGGCGTGCGCCCTTTGTCTTGATGTCGGCGTCGTGGCCGATGTGCTGTCGGAGAACGCGTCGCAGGCATGCTGTGGTTCTGTCGGGCCGGAGACCGCCGGCGCAACGGACAACGAGCTTGCCGCTCATCCTTCGGCGTCGCTTTCGACGCACGCCGATCCTGCTGAGGATTGTGATTCCTGCACCGATCCGCGTATCGGTCGTGATACGCGGGACGCTTCATCGACCCGTTTGCACGAGTCCGCACTGAATCTCGAACTCTGCCCCGCGATTCTCGTTGTGACGTCCGACCCCATCTCCGGCGCGGGCAGTGCGACGCGCCCGGGCACCTTCCTGTCTATCCTGCCTGTTCTTGCGCACGCGCCCGTTGAGACGGTCGTGCTGCTTTGCTAGCTGCAGTCGAACGTCAGTAGGCCGACCGCTGGCCCTTCAGGCCGGTGCGTCGTCTGCGCTGGTTTCGGCGTCCTTTCACCTTTCTGCTCCCGGCGGCTCCTGTCACATAGTGGGACTCTGCATGCAGCGCATTCTGCGGGCTTTGGCCGTGTTTTCCGTCGTCGTTTCCCCCCCGGGATGCGCGCGTTACCGGCCTTCGCCGCTGGATCCAAAATCAGAACTCGCCGAGCTGCGCGGCCGCGACCTTCGGCACGTCGTCGTCGACCGGAATCATCTCGCGCTAACCAATGCACCGCCGACGGGCTTTCGTGTCGAGGACGGACTGGACGAAAGCGAGATGGTCGCCGTCGCGCTGACCCTCAACCCGAGCCTGCGCGTTAAGCGCGCGGAGATCGGCGAATCGCAGGCGGCCCTCATCACGGCGGGCCTTTGGCCGAACCCCGTGATCGGCGTCGGCGTTCGACCGGGGATTGGCGGCGCCTCGGGCACGCTTGTCGAGGCCGACGCGCTGTTTGATTTGCTTCGCCCGGGTGAGCGCGACGCGCGGACGAAGGCCGCCGCGGCCACGGCCGACGAGGTGAACGCCGACGCCGTAGCGCAGGAGTTCAAGCTCGTCGGCGAGGTCAGGCAGCAGCGTCTGGCCGCTTTGTCGGCGGACCGGAAGATCGCCTTGCTTAAAGAAGCCGTCGATCTGCGGCAGCGGGCGCTGGAGGTCCTCAAGCGCCAGCGAGAACTGGGCGAAGCAGGTTCACTTGCGGTCTCGGCGATCGAACTGGAACTGGCCCAATCCCACCGCGACCTGCGGCTCGCGGAGGCAGAACTCAATCGTGAATGCCTGATCCTCAATCGCCTGCTCGGTTTGCCGCCGGAGTATCCGCTCAAGATCAGCGGACTCGGCGAACCGCTCCGCGTGACGGTCTTCGACGACGTGGGCGACGACGAGCTCGACGCGCGATTGATTGCAGGGCGGTGGGAGTTGGCGGCGACGGAAGCCGCGTACCGCAAGGCCGAGCAGGAACTACGCCTGGCCGTGTGGCAGCAGTATCCCCGACTCGGGATCGGTCCGGCATTCGAGCGCGAGCTCGACGGAAGCAAGTCGCTCGGCGTCGGGCTCTCGCTGGAACTGCCGCTGCTCGATCAGGGCCAAAGCCGCATCGCCCAGGCGCGGGCAGCCCGTGAGCGGACGCACGCGCAATATACGTCACTGCTCCATCAACTTCGCGCCGAAGCGTTCGAAGCCCGGATGCTCGTGCGAGCCGCCAAGGCCGAGGTGGATTTCCAGGAACAGCAAGTGCTGCCGTTGCTGCAACGCAGCCAGGAACTGTTCGAAAACGCCTACCGCGCCCGCGAGATCAGCGTCATCGACTGGATCGCCGCCCAGCAGAGCGCCGTGGAGGCACGTCAAGCATTCCTCGACGCATCGGTGCGATACCGCGCAGCCGTCATTGGGTTTGAGACGGCCACGGGCCAGTCCCTGTCCACAATGCCGACGATTTCCCCAACCACTCAACGGGAGTGAAACCCGCAGGAGACGTAAACATGAGCGACCATACCGCGATCAGCAGAACCGACGAAGCGCACGACCCGCAAGCACCGCCGCCGCCGGTGGAACGCGCGACGTTCGTCGGTCGGGCACTCGGATATCTTCCGACACTCGTCGTGCTTGCCGTGATTGGCGCCATTGCGTATTGGGGCCACCACACCGGCTGGTCGGCGCCGAAATTTGCCGATCTGAAGCGGACGAAATCCGTTGCCGTGGCAGAGGACTGGTGCGGCGAGCACAACGTACCCGAATCACGCTGCATCAAGTGCAATCCCGAGTTTGTCGGCGGCGACGCCAAGGATTGGTGCCCGGAACACGGCGTGCCCGAATCCAAATGTACGCTCTGCCATCCCGAGATCCTGACGACGGGCGTGGCCGGGGACTGGTGCCCGGAGCATGGCATCCCCGAGACGAGCTGCACGCTCTGTCACCCGGAGATCGCCGTCAAGGGAGCGACGCCGGCATCGGCGAGCGGCGCGGTCGTCTCGTTCGAACCCGGTTCCGCGCCGTCGCAAGCGCCGACGCCCCGCCCGTCTGCGGGGTCGGTCAAGGACCCGAAGACCTGCCAGACCCACGCGCTGCGGGTCCAGTTCGCGTCGGGTGATGCCGTGCGAAAGGCGGGCGTGCGGCTGGGCCAGGTCGTCGAGCGGCCGATGGCTACGGTGCTGACCGCCAACGCCGAGGTGCAATACAACCGCAACCGGGTGGCGCAAATTTCCACGCCGTCGGCCGGACGAGTCTGGCGCGTCGAGAAGGAGATCGGCGATGCCGTAAAGCAGGGCGAAGTGATCGCCCTCGTGGAATCGGCCGACGTCGGCCGCGCCAAGGCCGAGTATTTGCAGGCCAGTGCTGAACAAGAACTGAAGACCCAGACCCTCAACCGGCTTCGCTCCTCTGCCGACTCGGGCTTCAGGACCGGGGCCGAGCTACAGGAGGCCGAAGCCGCCGTGAAGGCCGCGGGCATTCGCGTGTTCAACGCCCGGCAGTCACTCGTCAATCTCGGCCTCACCGCACAGGACGCCGACGCCGCGCAGGCGGTCGACCAGAAGAACATCCAGTTCATGGGACTGCCGCGGTCGGTCGCACAGAACCTCAATCCCGAGACGACGACCGCGAACCTGCTGGCGGTGACGGCGCCTTTCGACGGCACGATCACCGAACGCAGCGTCGTCGCCGGGGAAGTGGTCGAGGCGTCAAAGCTGTTGTTCGTGATCGCCGACACGCGCGCGATGTGGGTGACGGCCGACATCCCGCTCACCGACGTGCGCCGGGTGAAGATCGGTCAAGCGGTCACGTTCCGCCCGGACGGCTCGCCCGACGAACAGTCCATCGGAAAAATCACCTGGATCAGCACGTCGGTGGACGACCAGACGCGTACGGTGAAGGTGCGCGGCGACGTCGAAAACATCGACGGCGCGCTGCTTGCCCACACGTTCGGCAAAGCCGACATCACCATCCGCGCTGCCGCCACGGCCACCGTCGTGCCCGCCGAAGCGATCCAGTGGGAAGGGTGCTGCTACGTCACCTTCGTACGGCTGACGGACGACATCTTCCAGACGCGCAAGGTGAAGCTCGGCGTGAAGGCCAATGACTACCAGGAAGTGGTGATCGGGTTGCTGCCCGGGGAGGTCGTCGCCGCGGGCGGCAGCCACGTGCTGAAGTCTGAGATCCTCAAAAGTGCACTGGGGGCGGGCTGCTGCGTGGTGGAAGAGCCCAAGTCTTAACGCGAGAAAGCGCCTCTTTTCATGCTGAACTGGGTCATTCATTGGTCGCTGAGGCACCGTGCCGTCGTGCTGGGGATGACAGCGGTCTTCGTGGCGCTGGGCGTTTATGCCACCACGCACATCAGTGTCGACGCCTTTCCCGATACGACGCCGGTGCAGGTGCAGATCAACACCGCCGCGCCGTCGCTCGGGCCGGAAGAAGTGGAGCAGCAAATCACCTTCCCGGTCGAGCAGGCCATCAGCGGCCTGCCGGACCTCGAAGGCGTGCGCTCGGTATCGAAGTTCGGCTTTTCGCAAGTGGTGGTGACGTTCGAGGACGGCACGGACGTCTGGTTCGCCCGCCGCCTTGTGGGCGAACGGCTGGCCACCGTCGAGCTCCCGGCCGGCATCGCGCGGCCGGAAATGGGGCCGGTCGCCAGCGGCCTGGGCGAGGTGTTCCATTACATCGTCATGTCGGACAAAAACGACCTGATCGAAGCACGAACGGTCAACGACTGGATCATCAAGCCCGCACTGCTCACCGTCCCCGGCGTGGCCGAAGTGACTAGCTGGGGGGGCTTCGAGAAGCAGTACCAGGTGCGCATCGACCCTGCCCGGCTGATCAAGTTCAAAGTCTCGTTCGATGAAGTGACCCGGGCCGTCGAAGCCAACAACGTAAATGCCGGCGGCGGGAGCATCTCCTCCGGCGGCGGGATGCTGCTCGTACAGGGCATCGGCCGAGTCGGCAGCATCGAGCAGATCAGCAACATCGTCATCTCCGCAAAGGACGGCGTGCCGGTCCGCGTGCGCGACGTGGCCGACGTGCAGATCGGTTCTGAAATCCGCCGTGGCGCTGTCACCTATCAGGGCAGGGGCGAAGCCGTCCTGGGACTCGGCTTCATGCTCATGGGCGAAAACCCCCATGAAGTCACCACACGCCTGAAGGCAAGGCTCGAAGAGATCCGGGCCGCGCTGCCGCAAGGCATTCGCGTGCAGACCGTTTACGACCGGACGGAACTCGTCGATCACGTGATCGACACGGTGCGCAGGAATCTGTTCGAAGGCGGGCTGCTCGTCATCGCCGTCTTGTTCATGTTCCTGGGCAACCTGCGTGCGGGACTGATCGTCGCCATGGCGATCCCGCTTTCGATGATGTTCGCCTTCACCGGCATGTGGCAGTTCGCCATCGCCGGCAGCCTGATGTCACTGGGCGCGATCGATTTCGGCCTGATCGTCGATTCTTCGGTCATCCAGATCGAGAACTCCGTTCGTCACGTCGGCCGCGACAAGACCAATCGGCCGGTGATTGACCTCGTGCGGGACGCGGCGTCGGAAGTGCGAACGCCGACGATGTTCGGCGAACTGATCATCATGCTCGTCTACGTCCCGATCCTGACGCTCGAAGGAATCGAAGGAAAACTGTTCCGGCCGATGGCGATGACGGTGATCTTCGCACTCATCGGATCGATGGTGCTGTCGCTCACGCTCATGCCGGTGCTCGCCAGCCTGCTGCTTCCCCGAAAGATCAGCGAGCGCGAGCCCCTCCTCGTCCGCCTCGCCCAGTGGGTCTACCGCCCGGTCCTCGGCGGCGTGATGCGGCACAAGTACGTTGTCGTGGCGCTTGCAGTCTGCGCGCTAGCGGTGACGGCCATCGTCGCTCGTGGACTCGGTTCGGAGTTCGTGCCCCGACTCTCCGAAGGGGCCATTGCGATCAACGTCGTTCGCCTGGCAGGCACCGATCTCGACGAGTCGGTCCGCTACAACACGCAGATGGAAAAAGCCCTTGTCGCGGCTTTTCCGGCCGAGATCGCCCACGTGTGGAGCCGCAGCGGAACCGCCGAGGTGGCGACCGACCCGATGGGTGTGGAGCTTACCGACATCTTCGTGTCGTTGAAGCCTCGCGAGCAGTGGACGCGGGCCGAGTCACAGAGCGAACTCGTAGACCTGATCCAACGGGAACTGCGCGACATGCCCGGCCAGCGCATCGCGATCAGCCAACCCATCGAGATGCGAATGAACGAGATGGTCGCCGGCACGCGCGGCGATGTCGCCATGAAACTGTACGGCGACGATCTGGACGTGCTGACCCGGACGGCTCACGAGATCGGCGCGATTGTCGGCTCGATCCCTGGCGCCGCGGACATCGCAACCGAGCAGATCACGGGCCAGCCGGTTCTTCAGATCAAAGTCGACCAGGACGCCATCGCCCGTCTTGGCATATCGGCCAGGGAGGTGATGGAGATGGTCGAGTCCATCGGCAGCAAGAAACTCGGCGAAGTGCTCGAAGGGCAGTTGCGATTTCCGCTCGTCGTTCGTCTGCCCGAGATCCACCGGCAAAATCCCGCGGCCATCGGGGCCATCGAGTTGTCGACGCCGTCCGGCCAGCGCATTCCATTGTCCAGTGTGGCGAAGATCGAGCAGGTGGAGGGGCCGAGCACGATCACTCGGGAATGGGGCCAGCGCCGTACGACCGTTTCCGTCAACGTGCGAGGCCGCGACATCGGTGGCTTTGTGGCCGAGGCCCGGCAGAAGATTGCCGTGCAGGTGCCGCTCCCGCCTGGCCGTTACCGTATCGAGTGGGGCGGGCAGTTCGAGCACCTCCAGCGCGCCCGCACGCGGCTCTTGATCGTCGTACCGGTCGTTCTTCTGATCATCTTTGCACTGCTGTACGTCACGTACCAGCGGTGGCTCGACGCGATCCGGGTGTTCACGGGCGTGCCGTTCGCGGCCGTGGGGGGTGTGCTGGCGCTGTGGGTGCGCGAGATGCCGTTCTCGATACCGGCGGCCGTCGGCTTTATCGCGTTGTCGGGCGTGGCGGTGCTTGCCGACATGGTGCTTGTCTCGTACGTCCGACAACTCCGCGCCAAAGGCTTCGGGTTCGAAGCGGCCATTCAAGAAGCGGCGATGACGCGGCTTCGCCCCGTCCTGATGACGGCGCTCGTCGCCGGCCTGGGATTCGCGCCGATGGCTTTGAGCACCGGCATAGGATCCGAAGTGCAACGCCCGCTGGCAACGGTGGTGATCGGGGGCGTCATCAGCAGTACGTTGCTGACGCTGCTTGTGCTGCCTTCGCTATACCTGCTATTCGGCTCACCCGTTGCCGCCGGCAATGCCGGGCGTACATCGAGCCCGGCAAGTTCGCGGCAGCTTGTCGTACCGTCAACGTAAGCGGCAAGACGCAGGTTCCAGATGGCGGGAGCGGCAGCCGTTTTTCCGGTACGTTCAGTGTTTGTAAGAGCGTTTGCTCGCAGTTTCATTTCAAGGAGAAGTCATGTTTGTACGTTCGATGCTTCGTATGTCCGGCTCGGCGATCCTGGTCGCGTCATTGGCGGCTGTCGGCTGTGACGACAAGAGCGGGTCGGACGCCAGCGCCGAGTCGGCCAAGCCCCAGGCGGCCGAGCAATCGAAACCCGCCGGGCCGCTGATCCCGGTCGTGCAGATGGCGGATTGGTGTCCCGAGCACGGCGTGCCCGAATCGGTATGCACCCGATGCAACGCGTCACTGACCCCTGCCTTCAAAGCAAAGGGCGACTGGGACGACGGGCACAACCTGCCGAAATCCCAGTGCTTCGAATGCGACCCGGGCCTCAGGGAGAAGTTTGCCCTCGCCTACAAGGAGAAGTACGGCAAAGACGTTCCTGCAGCAGCCGAAGGCGCTAAGCATTAGGCCGTTACGGCCGCCGCGGCATCGTTTTCGCTTTCTTTGCGGTGGGGTATAGTGCTTGCGCCTGTTTAATCCGCGCTCCGTGGGGCGGGGGCGATCCCACGAGAGCGACGTTGACCGATGAGCCATCCCCGCCCTGATCCGGATGCCGGCGACGCGGCGTCGCCCGAGACGGGCGACGTTTACCGCCAGCGCGTGGAGGAAGCACGGCGGATGACGGAGTTCCGCTGGCAGCGACACGTGGAACAGTCGCCCCAGAGCATGCAGATCTTCGCCCCCGACGGCGTGACCCGGCAGGTGAACGCCGCGTGGGAACGGCTCTGGGGCATCAAGATCACCGACCTGCCCGGCTACAACATCCTTCAGGACGCGCAATTGATCGAGCAGGGCAGGATGCCGCTGTTCCATCGGGCCTTCGCGGGCGAGGCGGTCACGATCGAGCCGATCCCCTACACGCTGGACATCGGCCGGCACGCCGGGCGGGTGCGGTGGGTGGGGGCGTACGTCTACCCGGTGAAGGATGACGCCGGCCGGGTGGAGGAAGTCGTGCTCGTCCATCACGACGTGACCGACCAGCGCGTCGCCGAGGACGCATTGCGGCACAGCGAGCAGCGGGTTCGGTCGCTGCTCGAGCAATCGGCGGCGGGCATCGCGCATACCGATCTCACCGGCCGCATCCGCTTTGCCAATGACCGCTACTGCCAGATCGTCGGGTACTCCGCCGCGGAGTTGCTCGCGCTGCGCGTCCACGACCTGACG
>DASVSS010000124.1:0-4212 GCA_036387945.1 Tepidisphaeraceae bacterium
CGTACCGTGGCACCCGGCCGTACACCCGCGCCCCGTAACGGCCTACACTCCCGGCCATAAAGCTCGTCCTGCTGGAAGAAACCCAAGCCCCCTGCATCGCGCCGGGCATGCCCGGCACCGAAGACGCCCTCTATTACACCGCGTTCGACTACGAAGAACCGCCCCCCGCGAACAACCCCTCTACCACTACGGCTTCGGCCGCCTCGGCCGCGTGACCGTCCGCGTCGTCGACTAAACCCCAGCAGACCCTACGAGACTGCCTGTGCGAGCCGCCGACCCGCTCAAGCGCAGCACAGGTATGCGTATGTACCTGTGCCACCCGCCAGGGCTTACCTGCCGGCAGGCGACAAGTAGAAGATGTTTCCAGTTGGCGTTGTTAAACTCGAACACAATGCACACGCCCCACTTGCTCGAGTCGCTCGAACACCGCCAGATGTTCGCAAACGCGCCGTCAATTGCGTTCGAAGGCCGCGTCCTGCTGGTCAACGGCACGGATCGCGTCGATGCGATCACCGTCGCCACCGGCAAGCGGGCCGTCGTCGTCGCCGTCAATGGCGTCGAGCAAGCCATCCGGACCGAACGGATCGAACGAATTCGCATCATGGCCAGCCGGGGTGACGACTCGGTTATCCTCAGTCCGCGATTATCGATCCGCGCCAGCGTCGAAGGCGGCCCGGGGAACGACCGCATCGGCGGGTCCGGCAACGACGACATCCTCTTCGGCCAAGCAGGCAACGACACGATCGTTGGCAACGGCGGACAAGACTACCTCGACGCCGGCCCCGACGACGATTACCTCGTCGACACCGATCGCGCCGACTACGGCGTCCTCCACGGCGGCGGCGGCGACGACCGCGCCACCCTCGCTTTCGGTAAATACGGTTCCGGCGTCGAACGCGTCTTGAACGAAAGCGAGTTCTTCGGCATCTTCATCCGCCAAGCCCGCCTGAGCGACGACGGCGAGAAGCTTCAACTCTTCGTCACTGAACAGGTGCAAGACCGAAGCGATGTGGATTTCTTCGGCGGGTTAAACAGCGATGACCAGGGCTACCGGGCGATTTTCCGTTTTAACGAAACCGGCGACGGTGTGAACGACGTCCTCAAATTCGGCACTTTCGACGTCACCTCCGCCCGCGGCCAGCCGGTTTACTATTACCGCCTGTTCGGGGCCGACGACATGCCGCTGAACGTGAAGCCGATCGTCCTGTTCCTCAAGGTCTAGTCCGTAGGGTGGGCACCGCCCACCAATCCGTCCTGCGATGGAAGGCGCATCGGTGGGCGGTGCCCACCCTACGGGGTGTCGTCGTCGACGCCGGGATGGCCTAGGGGGTCGAAGTTCGGGGGCTCGGGCGTGCGTCCCTCGCAGACGCAATGCCAATCTTCGGGATAGAAATCGCCGCGGACCCATTTGCCGAACGACGACGCCGCCCACGCGTGCGGGCAGCGGGCGTGGCCGTGCTTCACGGGGTTGTAATGGACGTAATCGACGTGCGCGCGGAAATCGTCGTCGTCTCGGATCACGTGTTCGGAGAACCGGCGCTGCCACACGTTGCGCTCGCGGTGCCGCACGCGGGACGGGGCGTTACGCGGGCCGGCGTCGGATTCCCCGGCGCCGAGGGATTTCGTGAATGCCGCCTTGATCCGGCCGATGCGGGATGAGAAGTCGGCATCACCCACGGGCAGGCGAATCATCCAATGCAGATGATCGGGCAGGATGACGGCCGCCAGTAGATCGAACGGCCGCGCCTTCCGCTCCTCCGCGACGGCAGCCCGCAACCGCCCCACGTTCGCAGAGGCGTCGAACAGCGGCCGGCGACGGTAGGTCACGAGCGTGAAGAAGAACGTACCACCGGGCCGATACGCTCGGCGATAATTGGGCACGGGCGCAGTGTAACTGCGGAGGATGGGCAACACCCATCCCAAATCTTTAGGGTGGGCATCGCCCACCATTTTCGGCGACTTATCGCCAATCGGTGGGCGGCGATTGGTGGGTGGTGCCCACCCTACGGGCTGCGGCAAGGGCGGGTGGCACAGGTTCGTACTCGAACCTGTGTCGCAGCGGCGTTCACCCATGAGCAAAGGTGGGGATACCAACCCGTCCCACCCGTCTTCGTGCTGCGCTTAGAACTTTCATTGTTGACTTTGGAAGTTTGAAATCGCCGGGTGCCACGATCCGGTACTCCGGGTCGTGGCCGTCTTTAGGAACACGACCCGGAGTGCCGGGTCGTGGCACCCGGCAAATCGCAAATCCGTCCCGCTTGCGGTAGAAGTTTCGCCCGATGGCGCGACTCAAGATTCTTGACAAGACCCCTGCCGCCCGTGGTTTCACGTTTCCCGCCGAGTGGGCGAGGCAGGAGGCGACGTGGTTCAGTTGGCCGCGGCCGGAGGGGATTTCGTTCCCGGGCAAGTACCGCACGGTGCCGGCGAACATCGGAGCGATTTTGCGTGAGATCACGCCGCGGCAGAAGGTGTACATCAATGTGCCGAACGAGAACTGGGAGCACATCGTCCGCGAGCAGCTGTCGTACCTCGGCGTCGATCTGAAGCGGGTGCGTTTCTTTCACATCCCGACGAACGAGAGCTGGTGCCGCGACCACGGGCCGGCGTTCGTGGTGAATGCCAAGGGGCAGCGGGCGGTGGTGGATTGGGGCTTCAATGCCTGGGGCGGGAAGTACCCGCCGTACGACGCGGATGACCGGGTGCCGACGGAGATCGCCAAGGCGTTTGAGCTGCCGGTGTTTTACCCAATCCGTGGGGCCCGTGGGGCGGGCGTCTCGCCCGCCAGCAATAAGTCAGGCGGGCGGGACGCCCACCCCACATGTGTGATCATGGAGGGCGGCGCGGTCGAGTTCAACGGCGCGGGCACGGTGCTGACGACGACCGACTGCCTGCTCAACAAGAACCGCAACCCTGACCTGGGCAAAGCGCAGATCGAGCAGTACCTGAGGGACTACTACGGCCAGCAACACGTCGCGTGGCTGACCGGCGGAATCGAAGGCGACGACACCGACGGCCATGTCGACGACCTTGCCCGGTTTCTTTCGCCGACGAAGCTCGTGATGGGCGTGGAAGACGACCCGCGCGACGCCAACTACAAAGTTCTTCAATCGGCCCGCAAGCAGGCGGCGAAGCTGCGGGACCAAGGCGGCCGGCCGTTCGAGATCGTCGAAATCCCCATGCCCGCCGCCGTCGAGCACGACGGCCAGCGCCTGCCGGCGACGTACGTCAACTTCCTGTTCATCAATAAAGCCCTTCTAGTCCCCACCTTCGGCCCGTCCAAGACCGACCGCCGCGCGCTGGCGATCCTGCAGGAGCATCTGCCGAAGCACCAGGTCATCGGCATCGACTGCCGCGAGCTGATCTGGGGCCTGGGGGCGATCCATTGCCTCACGCAGCAGATGCCCGCCGGCCGATAAGCATGAGCGAGCCGCCGAGGTGCGGTCCGACCGCACAGTCACGCGATCCGGCGGTTTATGGGGCGGCAACTTTTCGTAATTCAGACATTGACTTGTGCGCCCACGCGATACGATTACGGCATCGCGCCGTACCCGCGACAGGCTCCCTACCCGAGGCATAAAACACGATGACGACTTCCACAGCCGTCAACCCATTCGACGCACCGCTGATCGAACGCCCGCGCAATGGCAACGGCAACAAGGCCAATGCCAATCTGCACACCTTCACCGCCAGCGAGTGGTCGGTCGAAGAGTCGGCTAAGCTCTACAACATCGCCGGCTGGGGGCAGGAGTATTTCTCCGTCAACGGCGAAGGCAACGTCGCCGTTCATCCCACCGGGGAGCGCGCCAAGGCGATCGACCTTAAAAAGCTCGTCGACGACCTGCGCTCGCGCGACATCAACGCGCCGGTGCTGATCCGCTTCACCGACATCCTCAAGCACCGCGTCGACCGCATCCACGACGCCTTCGCCAAGGCGATCGTCGACCACGAGTACCGCGGCGCGTACCAGTGCCTCTACCCGATCAAGGTGAACCAGCAGCGGCACGTGGTGGAAGAAATCCACTACTTCGGCAAGGCCCACAACTTCGGCCTGGAAGCGGGCAGCAAGCCGGAACTGCTGGCCGTCATGGCGATCGTCGACGACGACAACACGCCGATCGTCTGCAACGGCTTCAAGGACGACGAGTTCATCGAGGCCGTTATCCTCGCGACGAAGATCGGGCGGAACATCATCCCCGTCGTCGAGAAGTTCAG
>DASVSS010000125.1:0-12800 GCA_036387945.1 Tepidisphaeraceae bacterium
GGTACCGTCCGCGGGCCATCGATACGCAATGCGTTTGCGGGGGAATGGCAAGATTTTTTCGGCACTTTGTGGGGGCATCCATGTTTTCTCGGATTATTCGCTTGGTCGGGTCTGCTTCTGCGCGCAAACTGCCTGTCCGAAAGGCGGCCTGCGAAGTGCTCGAACAACGCCAGCTTCTCGCCGCCCGCGCCTTCGGCGAGATCGGCGGCGGCTTCCGCACCGAACTGCTCACGCCCGGTCGCGGCGGCGACTACACGTTCTCCGTCAGCGGCGCGGTGCAGGTCAACGCCTGGCTCGGCGTCGGCACCGCCGCCGTCCTCAACGCCGACGGCAAGTCCGTCGCCAGCGGCCGCCGTCTTTCGGCCGTGCTGGGCACCGGCAGCTACACCCTCCAGACCAGCGCCCCGGCCGACACCGTCCTGCAGATCGGCACGAAGCGCGTGCCCGCGATCGCGCCCGGCCGTTTGCAGGCCGACGTCTGGGGCGGCAGCGCCATCCACCTCACCTGGCTCGACAACGCCGACACCGAAGTGCAGTACCGCGTCGACCGCTGGACGAAAAAAGGCTGGCGCCGCAGCGTCCGCGTCGGCGCTAACGCCACGGCCGCGGTCATCAACAACCTGCCGCTGGGTAGCCGCACGACCTACCGCGTCTCGGCGGTGTCGGCCAACGGCGGCAGCGTGCAGTCGACCAACACCGTGCTCGCCCAGACGCTCACCGAAGACACCACCGGCTGGTACAAAGTCGACCTTACCGCCGCCAGCACCGGCGAGACCAGCCAGACGCTCGTCAAAGACACCCTCAAAGTCTGGCCGCAATACCAAGACGGGGCCGCGGGCAAGAGCAAATGGGTCCACGCCAGCAGTTGGCAGATGGCCGCCTGGACCGTCGTCGGCGGCTACAAGACGGCCGGTGAGTCGACCACCGTCGATCCCGTCGTCACCAACGATGGAAACAAAGACGCCCAGCAGTACTTCCCCAACGGCTACTTCAAGATCGGCACGGCGGGTGAGTTTCGGGGTTCGATCACTAAAGAGAACAACTCCAACGGCTTCGAGGTGGCCGGGGACGACGCCCAGAAGATGATCGTGCTGGAAGACAGCTACGAGGCGTTCGACCGGGACTATGACGATTTCTATTGGATCATAGACACCAGCTATGTAAAAAAGCTGGCCAACCTAACTGCTTACATGCCAAAAGACCCCGGTGACTCCCTTACCATTGCGGAGACTTTCACTCGTGAAGAGCGAAAAATATCTGAGGAGAACGAAGCCGTGCCCGGCTATGGTGCATTCGTCCGCCCGGATAAATTCGGCAGTTCGGAAAGTTTGATCGACATCAATTTGACTGAGGTCCAAGATCTAGACGAAAACGAGCAGAAATTGGTGCTAAGGCGATACGCCTCCTATGTGACTGTGCAAAAAACGATGACTGGGGAAGCCGTTTTTCATGCTGACAAACTCGACAAGGACATCTTCTCTACTGCTGATCAGCACTTCCATGCCGGCCTCACTAACGACCAATTCGGTATTCTTCAAGTCGTTTTGGTGGACGTCGATACGAATAACGAGCAGATCGTAGACGAGATAGATCTACGGCCTTTCCAGAGCATGGTCTTCGGATATGTGGGAGAGACATTCACGTTCACCAGTCCTTATGCCAACGGAATGTTCGACGTGGCTCGAAAGCTTTACAAGGCAGGCTACAACGTGGGCCTGTACAATCCCAGCTTCCCTGTGCAGGCTCAATCGGCCATGGCTACCGCCGCATACTTCACATCTCAGAATTACATTAAATCTTACGGTGTTTATGGCCACAGTCATGGCGGTGGCGAGGTGTACAAACTGGCACAATCCATGCCTGGCAACCAAAACCTGGATATAACAGTGTACGTCGATGCGGTGCGGCACCAAGGAACGACCGATTGGAATTCGGAGACGCGATTGCCGCCAGGTACCGCATTTCACGCGAACTACTACCAAACTGCTCCCTATCAGCCAGTCTATGGCGTAAGCATCCCCGGCTCGAATGTAGACCTTGATGTGCGTACGACTGCATGGGGCGCGAATTTGAATCACACGTCTATCGACAATGATTCTACCACGATTGCAATCGTAGACGGGTTGTTGAGGTCCAAGCTCATTCGGTGACGCCATGATAGAGCTTGAATATTACCGTCGGTCAAGGGCGCTGAGGTCAAACCGCAAGTTGCCGCTGCCGGTTGTTTGGACACTCAGGATTTCGAATGTGGCATTCATTTCGACCGTCCTAAGCTTTGTGGTGTATCTGGTATTCTCTGTTGCATGGGGCCGGGATCTGGATCAGATTACGCAACTTTTACCTTTCGTAGTCTTGGGGGCCATTCCACTGGCCGCGTGTTTCCTGGCCACAACTTTTATCTTCGATGTGTTTGCAAGAAATACAATAACGAAACATCTCGTTGTGCTGCTCAACGTGTCAGCGTTATCGGTGGGGTTGATGTTTTTGGCAATCTTCCTTAAGTAAGCCTAGTAAAGGAGAAGCGGAGAAAAAAGAGGGTGAGAGAGGAGACATCACTAATTTCTGGCAAAATCGGCGATGTCTCCATTGCGTCCGACGCCAGCATGGATTATAGCCCGATTTTATCTCGTTCGCCGCATCTGTATCATGAGCCATATCATAAAAGAGCTTGATTGAACGAGAATACATAAAGACGCCGTTAGCAGGCCGCCGTTACCGACTCGTGGACGTCCTGTGCCCACTCGCGTTAGTCGGCGTCACGGGCTGCTTCAACGACGCGCCGCGGCACACAAAGGTCAGCGAGGATGAGGCGACGAAGCAGTTGGCGGCCGTCTTCAACGAAGGGTGGTCGGCGAGTCCGTTCGACCAGCTGGGCACCAAAGCCGTAACGTGGTACGAAGTCGGGTGGTGGGATTCGACGCACCACCTGTTTGTCATCGACTTGGAAGGGTCCGATCCCGATCGGATGCGAAAGGCGATTTTCGAAACGTCAGACGCGGCGGTGGGTCGGCAGGAACTGCAACGAACCGTACGCGAGAACGCCGCCTTCCCATCGGACGTTTTGAAGAATTTCAAAATCGAATCCATTACCGCCGACGAACTCGTGGCGGACCGTTACACCGTCTTCGAGTTCAACGTGAAACGGCTCGACGACTCCTCGTTACATCGGCAGTTGGAAATCTGGGCGAATACCCGCGGTAACCGCGTGTTAGTCCGCCGTGGCTTTTACTGAACGCCCTTGTGGGAGGGATAAAAGTCCGCAGGAAGAAACGGGGACGTTACTCGCCCTGAGAAAACTCTGCGGAGCATTCTTCTCTACGACGCTTCAAGATACAGAGTACTGCGAGGCGCCCGCTATCGACAACGCCCCCCATATCCCCACAATCGCCCGCGTGAGTGACGCCGTTACCCCCATCGCGACAGCCATCACCATCGAAGGCGCCCAGAAGCGCCGCAAGCACGGCGAGTTCTGGCGTGCCTGCCGGTTTCTGGCGCCGTACCGCACGTACGTCATCATCTCGATCGTGTCGGCGCTGCTCAGCGGCATCGTGCTGACCAGCGGCGTGGGGGCGATGTACCCGATCGTCGAATCGATGACGAGCGACAACCCGCGCAACGCCGTGCAGCTCGTCGACGACCGCATCGCCAAGCTGACGGCCCGGGGCGACGCGACGTTTTACATGCAGTGGCTGCGCACCGCCGCCGCCCTGGTGCCCACGCGGCCGATCTACGCCATCGCGTTCATGTTCGGGGTGCTGGTGGTGCTGGCGGTGATCGGCAACACGTTCCGGTTCTTTCAGGAATACCTGTCCGACCGCTCGGCCATCAGCGCGATCAACGACATCCGCCGCCGCCTTTACGATCACACGCTGCATCTGCCCGTCGCCTATTTCGGCAAGCATGGCACGAGCGAGGTGACCAGCCGGCTCGTGCAGGACGCGCAGAACCTCCAGGACGGCTTCAAGACCGTGCTCGGCCAGGCGATCGCAGAGCCGATCAAGGCGGGGCTGGCGCTGCTGGTGGCGGCGATGATCGACTGGCGGCTGACGCTGTTCATCCTCGTGTTCGCGCCGCTCATGGCGGCGATGATTAAGAAGTTCGGCAAAAAAGTCCGCCGGGCGTCGCGGGCGGCACTGGAGAACAGCGCCGAAATGCTCGGGCAGATCGAAGGCACGCTCGTGGGCATCCGCGTGGTCAAAAGCGCCAACGCCGAACGCTTCGAGCGCCGCCGCTACGGCGCGATCATGGACGACCTGCAGCGCGACCAGATCAACATGGCCCGCTACGGCGCGCTCAGCACCCCCGTGCTGGAAACCCTGGGCATGCTCGCGATCGGGTGCGTGCTGATCTTCGCGGCGTACCTGATCTTCGAGGAGCGGCCGCCGAGCCTGAACAAAACCGGCTTCCTGCTGGTGCTGTTCTGCCTGGTGTCGATCGGCGAATCCCTGCGGCGGGTGAGCAAGCTCAACAACGTGCTGCAGCGCAGCAACGCCGCGGCGGCGCGCATCTTCGAGCTGCTCGACCTGCCGATCGAGCGCCTCAGCACGCCGGGCAACGTGCGGCGGATGATGCGCGGCGTGAAGCGCGAGATCGCGTTCGAGAACGTCGCCTTCCAGTACCCCAACACCAGCGCCCCGGCGGTGGTCGACCTGACGCTGCGCGTCACGCGCGGTCAGAGCGTCGCGGTCGTCGGGCGCAACGGCAGCGGGAAGACCACGCTGCTGTCGCTGCTGCCGCGCTTCATCGAGCCCAGCACCGGGCGCATCACCATCGACGGCATCGACGTGCGCGAGCTGTCGCTGCGCAGCCTGCGGCGCAGCATCGCCATCGTCACCCAGGACCCGGTGGTCTTCCCCGGCACGATCGCCGAGAACATCGCCTACGGCCAGCCCGGCGCCACGCGCGAGCAGATCGAGGACGCCGCCAAGCAGGCCTTCGCCCACGAGTTCATCCTGCAAAAACCCCAGGGGTACGACACCCACCTCGGCGGCTTGGGCGCGCAGCTCTCGGGCGGGCAGAAGCAGCGCATCAACATCGCCCGGGCGATCGTGCGGCAGGCCCCGATCCTGATCCTCGACGAAGCCACCAGCCAGGTCGACGCCGAGAGCGAGCATTTGATCCAGCAGGCGATCGAGCGCCTCATGCACGAGCGCACGACGTTCGTGATCGCCCACCGTTTCAGCACCATCCTCGCCGCCGATACGATCGTCGTGATGGACCAGGGCCGCGTCGTTGGTCAGGGCCGCCACGAGCAACTCCTGGCTAACAGCGCGACGTACAAGCAACTCTACGAACGCCAACTCTTTGGCGCGGCGTGAGCAGGTTCATACCGACGTTGCGCCCTTCTCTGGTTCTTTCGCCTCACGGGGGAAGGTTAGATTGGGGCGGCCCGCGACCTGCAATAACGGCTAGATGTTGCCTGAGAATCAAACCCCTCTCCCGGTACTCTGGGAGAGGGAGGGAGAGGGCCGAGCGTGGTTGCGCTTCCTTGCGATGAGGCTTCCGCCCGCCCCCACCTAACCTCCCCGGAGGGGGAGGAACCGAATCGGCCTCGGTCTCAGAGCGTCATATACTTTTCCAACATGACCTCCCCGCGCGCCATCCTCACCATCCTGCTCACTTCCGCCGCTTGCGGCTTGGCGAACGGCAACTGGCAACACGACCCCCTCTGGCACGACGGCCTTGTCGAAAAAGCGGCCTACGACGCCACCCGCATCGTCTACGGCAAGCCCCGCGCCTATACCGCGATCTTCTTCACCAACAAAGAGCAACACGACCCCGCCACCCTCACCAAGTCCGACACGCCGCCGGCGGCGAAGAAGACGATCGAAGTCTTCAAGCACAACCAGATCGAAGTCGTCCCCACCCCCAACTACGACTACAAGTTCACGACGACCTCGCACCTGCGCGTCGGCGATTTATCGCTCACCCGCCTCGACATGGGCAGCCAGGAATTCTGCGGCGCGAGCTTCAAGCAATACTTTCTGGTCGGTACGCAGGCAGACGTGACGCGTGGATATGGCTATTTCGCTTACAGCTACATGCCCGGCGAAGGCCGCGTGCAGGCTCTGGTCAAGCCCGCCCCGCCGGGCGTGCCCGCCGTGGCGTTCAACAGCTTGCCGCTGTGGCTGCGCGGTTTCGACTTCGCGTCGAAGAAGCCCCTCGCCATCGAGTTGCTGCCCGACCAGAAGTTCATCGCTCACACGCCGCACAACGGCCGCCCGGCCGAAGTTCGCTTCGTCGGCGAAGACGTCGAAACCTGCCGGCTCGAAGTCGTTCTCACCGACGTCCCCGGCGGCGAACGCGTCGGCACGTTCACGTTCGCCAAAGACCGTTTGCGCGTGATGACACGGTACGAAAGCGCCGACGGCGCGCAAACCTACACGCTCAAATCCCAGGAGCGCGTCAACTACTGGTCCCGCTCAGAATAAAACCCCACAACAACAACACCCTGCGGCGTGGTCGCTTCAGCGCCACGTCCCCACCAAACCCCCCACCACAATTCACCGACACCCCGGACACACCCCGTGCACGAGCACTTCGGTGTAATTCACCGCGTACTCCCGGCTCACGTGCATCGATTTCGACAGATCCACCGGCACCACGCTCGACGCCAGGCACTCGACTTTCCCGCACGCATCGCACACGAAATGCGGATGCCCGTGCGGCTTGCGGGCCCGCCCCATCGCGTACCGCCACGACCGGTCCCCGCCGCGCACGCGGTGCACGAGCTTTTTCGACACGAACGTGTTGAGCGTGCGGTACACCGTCACCGCGTCCGCCCGCCCCGGCATCATCTCGATCAACTGCAGCACCCCCAGCGGCTCGACGCTCCCCGCCAGCGCCTCCAACACCCCCACCCGCACCGGCGTCTTCCGCAAGGCAGCAGATTTAAGCAGGGCAACGGCGTCGGGGCGCGGCGGCATTCTCTCAAGGATAGCCGTACGCAAGCTGCTCGGGCAACGCGCGGGCTCACGAGTGGCAACACAGAACGGCATGCGAATACGCCGAGGCCGCCGGCCGCCGATTGCTAAACGTGTGCGGCGGTGTCGACGGGACGGCTCCACAACCGGTCCATTTGCCGAAGAGTCGCGTCGAGTTTGTCGATGGTCGGAGCATCCATATTGGCTGACGTGCCGCGATATCGCAGGTCATTATCAGCGGTCGAATATGGCGTGGCCGTCACGCCTCTAGATTCAACCACTTCAACTCCTCCGCCGACAGCGGCACGTCCAGGCCTGGCAGGCTGGTGCGGGTTTCGCTTAGCAGCCGGGGGCCGATGAGGGCGATCGTGGGGAACGGCTGGCTCAGGACGTACGCCAGGGCGATGTTGATCGGGCTGACGTTCTTTTTCTTGGCCAGCTCGTTGGCGCGTTCGAGGCGCTGGAAGTTGTCCGGGGCGTACCAGGTGCGGACGAGCTCTTTGTCGTCGGTTTTGTCCGGGGCGGCGCGGCCGGGGAGGAAGAAGCCGCGGGCCTGGCTGCTCCAGCTCAGCAGGGCGGTCCGGGTATTCGTGAACCACGCGCGGCTGGCGTCGTCGCTCGCGGCGACGCAGCCGGCCCAGATGGGCTCGACCATGCGGGCGAGGCTGAAGTTGTTGCTTACGACTGTGAACCCTTCCAGGCCATTGGCGCGGGCGTAGTCGTTGGCTTCCTGCACGCGCTCGAGCGTCCAGTTGCTGCCGCCGAAGGCCTTGATGCGACCGGCGGCTTTGTGCTCGTTGAGCACGTCGACGAACGCGCTGACCGGGTAGTCGGTGTTGTCGCGGTGCATCATGTAGATGTCGGCGTAATCAGTCTTGAGGCGGTCGAGGCTCTGGCGGAGCTGCCGCGTCAGGCTGATGGGGTCGGCCTCGGGGGTGTGGCAGCCTTTGACGATGACGTTGACCTGCTCGCGCACGCCGCGCAGCTTCATCCAGTCGCCGAGCAGACGTTCCTGCAGGCCGCCGCCGTAGATGTAGCCGGTGTCGAACAGCGTGCCGCCGCGCTCATAGAAGTCGTCGAACATGATCGCCGCGTGGGCGAGGGTCTGCTGGTTGTCGCACCCCATCGCCAGGCAGGAGACTTGCTTGGCGATCCCGGGGATCGGGACGTAGCGCATGTTGTTGTCGCGCACGCGCAGGGGCTCGCCGCTGACGGTGGTCTTCGGGTAGGCCTTGGGGGTTTCGATGTCGAACTGCACGCCGGCGGTCTGCCGCCAGCGGTCGAGGGTGCGCAGGTTGCCCAAGGTGTCGGCGGGACTCATGGCGGGGTAGGCGGGTTCGAGGCGGCCGGCGAGAAGGGCGTCGCCGATGGCGTCGGCCTCGAGGGTGAAGCTCGTCTGCTCACTTGGCGCGGCGATCTCTTCGGTCTTGCCGCCGCGGGTGATGACGATCTTGCCCTGTGGCGGGTTCTGGCGGTCGGCGAGATAGGGGTCGGGCAGGGTGATGTTTCCCTTGCTGCCGAACACGCGCACGACGTTGTCTTGGTTCAGGTTCACGCCCGTCGAGAGCTGCGCGACGATGCCGCTCTTGAACTTCAGCACCGCCGCCGCCCAGGCGTCGACGCCGGTGGGGGCCAGGTTCGCCGTGCCGCTGACGTGCGTGGGATCGGCGAAGGGCTCGCCGACGGCGGCGCCGGCGATCAGACGCGCGATCGACGCGGCGTAGCAGCCGACGTCAAGAATCCCGCCGCCGGCGAGGTCGTTGCGGTACAAGCGGCTGTCGGGGTTGAAGCCGCTATCGAAGCTGAACGGCGCGTTGATGAGCCGCACTTCGCCGATCGCGCCGCTTTTGATGACTTCGACGAGCTTGGCGGTCTGCGGGTGGCAGCGGTACATGAACGCCTCGACCGCCATCACGCGTGCGATTTCGGCGGCCTCGAAGATCGCCATCGCCTCCGCGGCGGATGGGGCCATCGGCTTCTCGCACAAAACGTGCTTGCCCGCGCCGGCGGCCTTGATCGACCACTCGGCGTGGAGCGTGTGCGGCGGGCAGACGTACACCGCGTCGACGTTCAAGTCCGCCAGCAGCGCGGCGTACGACCCGTGCGCCCGCACCCCGCCGCCCGCGCCGCCGCCGCCTGCGCTACCGTGCGCGGCCACGAACTTGTCCGCCGACTCCTGGGTCCGCGATCCCACCGCCGCCAGCGTGCCGGTGCGGCTCTTGGCCAGGTTCTGCACGAAGCACCGGGCGATCGCGCCCGTGCCGAGAATGCCCCAACGGATTTTGCTGCTCATCTGCGGTCCCGCGGTGTGGGTGAAACGAAAAGCCCGCCGGGCCACGTCGGCCCGGCGGGTTTGGTATTGCAACGGCCCGGCGTCGAATGTCAAACCCGCGCCGCGGCGCTCCGTCCCCTGTCCCGGTCGTCTACGTCGAAGACGGGGGTGTTGTTGAGGCGGACGGCGGCGGCGGGCACGTCCAGGCCGGTCCCCGAATCGGCGTCGGGGACCGTCGCCGCCACGTCAGGCAGGCCGTCTCGGTTGAAGTCGCCGACGGCAACGGCCCCGGGGCGATCGCCGACGGTGACGTCCGGGCCGACGGTGAACGTGCCGTCGCCGCCGCCCAGCAGCCCCCGGACGCTGTCGGCGTTTCGGTAGAGTGACCGCTAAGTCGGCGGTGCCGTTGCCGTCAAAATCGCCGGTGGCGATGGAAGTGGCCTGCCCGCCGACGGGGACGTCCGGGGCCGCTGTGAAGCCGCCGTCGCCGCTGCTGAGCCGGACGCTGACGCTCTGGTCGAAGAAGTTTGCGGTCGCGAAGTCGGACAGTCCGTCGCCGTCGAAATCAGCGACGACGTCCGACGGTGCGTTGCCGACCGGGACGTCCAGCGCCGCGGTGAAGCTGACGGCAGCGAAGCAGAGCCGGCCTTCGAGCGACTCGATCGCCGCAGCGGCGCGCGTCGACGAAGTTCAATCGCGACTACGCCGCAACGCGAGGATCCCGCGCGAAAGACCAAACTTGCATTTCTTTCCCTTTCCCCAATTCGAACCGGAAGTGCGCGAGAACGCCCACTCCGGGCGATCAACACCACGGACGCATGGCAGAACCCCATCCCGAACGGCTGACCGGGGACTTGATCGAATGCCCGATGGGGGCATTACTACGTTAATTTTTGGTCAAGCGACCCGTCAGGCCACGCGCCGCACGCGCCGGAGCAGCACCGCGCCGAGCACGCCGGCGGCGGAGAGGAGCGTCGGTTCCGGCACGCCGGTGAACTCTGACGTGCGCACGACGTCCCAAACGGTCTGCTGGAAGATCAGGCGGGTCTGCTCGCTCAGGCCCGAATCGCCGTACGCCGCCGGCAGGGCCATGCCCACCGGCGAGACGCGGTTCATTGTGGCGTACATCGTCAACGCCGCGGCATACGAGCCGGCGGCATTGGCGTGGAAGGCGTCGCGGTACAAATCGGCGGCGGACGAAAAACCAGGAATCTCGCCGCGCCGCATTTTCGCGTCCAGCGCGAAATAGACTTCGCCCACCGGGACGAGAAACGTGCGGCCGGCCAAGGCCGGCTCGCTGCGCAGCGACGCCATGATCTGCCGCGTCGAATCGCGCGTCATCATCGTGTTGATGTCGTTGGCGTCGTACGGCTTAGTCCAGGTGTCGGCGTAATCGATCCCCGCAGTGCTGGGCCAGGCGGAGTAGATGAAGTAATCGGTCTTCGCATTCTTGCCCGCGGATTGGCTGGCGGCAATGAACTGGCGAACGCGCGCCGGGGCGCCGGTCGTGGCGTCGAGGGAATCGTAAAAAGGCTCGAGCGAGACGCGATCCCACTCGTTGTTCGGAAGCGCCTGATTCCACTTCCCGTAGCCGTACATCGAGCCAAGACAGACTTCCTCGGGCGTGGTGTAGATCGAATCGAGACCCGAGCCGCACTTGATGTGCCAATCGAACGCGCCGCCGGTGCCGATCGTGTCGTTGAGCGCATCAATCCGTGTCGGGCTGGCGTCGATAGTAAGACTGTTGCCGACGTAGAACGTGCTGGCCGCGGGGGCGCTAGGCACGCCGGCGGACAGTGCAAGGCATCCACACACGACAAGGCAGGCACGGGTAAACGAAGACAAAAGTCCCCCTGGGCGATCGAGTACTCGGATTAACGGACGGTAACGTTCCATAAGGTAGTGAATCGGACCACGTCATTCAACGGTATTTCGCCTCATTTTGCGGGTAAATCGTGCGCCTCGACACTGGCATCCAGTAGGCGGGCACGTCGTGGCGCTATCGAAAAAATAGATCAGTCTGCCGGGCGGGACGCCTGGCCCCAGATGGATGGGGTTTGGGCTCGCAAATGCGCAGCGCGCAACGCCATTGGTCGAAATCCGGAAATTCCGGCCTTGGTTTTTCAGGGCCGTGGCCGGCGCGCTGCGCAGGAGCGATGCCGACGGCGCAGCGCGGAGGGTTTAAGTAGTGAGCACGTCACGCGGCGGGTGGTGATTGAGTGCCTTTAACCCAGACCCGTTTCCAGCGCACGGCAAAGAGAAGCGAAACTGCGTCGAGATGATCGTGTTCGGCCCGGGGTTTTCACGGGGTTTTCACGGGGCGGACTGGGCGGTTTGCGTGACGGCCGGGGCGAACGGCGCGGCGTTGCATCATGTGGATACGACCAGGGTTAGGCCGGATTCGAGCCGATGGCGCGCGTAAAAATGGCAGGAACGGATTTGCCATAAACGGGTTGCCGGCCGGCGGCGTGCCGACGCCCCGTGTGGACGACCGCGACGTCTCAGCCGGGCAGCATCCCCGGCGGCAGGCCCATGCCGACGGCAGCCTTTTGCATGTCTTCGGCGATGGCGGCGGCGGCCTTGGCCTGGGCGGCGCTGACGGCGGCGACGATCAGGTCTTCGAGCAATTCGGTGTCGGCGACGTCAACCCGGGCCTTGTCGATGTGGATCTTTTTCAGCTCGAGTTTGCCCGTCACCGTCGCGCTGACGACCCCCGCGCCGCTGTCGGCGGTGAACTGCTTGCGGCCGAGTTCTTCCTGCATGGCCTGCATCTGGGCCTGCATCTCTTTGGCCCGGGCCATCAGGCCGGGAAGGTTGCCGAGGTTTTTCAAGGAATCGAGCATGACAGGATTCTACGCCGGGTTGAGAGCGGGAGACAGGAAACCGGAGACGGAAGACGGGCGGAATTGCGGCTGCGTCTACTCGATTTTCACGATCCGCCCGCCGAGTTGTTCGGCCAGGGCCTTGGCGAGGGGGACGTTCTGCAAAATTTCGATGCGCAACTCTTCGGTCACCGGGATGCCTTGTTGCTGCGGCGGCGGGGGTTCGGGCTCGGCATGGCGGGGCACCGTCGGCGGCACGTCGGGGGCGGGTCGCGGATTGGCGACGGCGGCGGTGGGGGTGTCACTGACGGCGATCTTCAGCGCCGCGGGATTGCCTAGCAGACCGCTGAGCACCTGCTGGAGGTTCTCGCGGCGGTTGTTGCGCTCGAGCATCTGCGCCGCCGGGGCGTTCTCCAGCGGCAACTCGATCGTGACCACGCGCCCGTCATTGGCGACGATCCGCCCCCCTTCGAGAAACACCGCGGCCGTCGGCTGCTCGCGGCCGGCGGCGTCGAGGAAACGCGCCATCAATGCCGCGAAGTCGCCCGCGTCGACCGGGGCCACGTTGGCCGACGCCATGGCCGGTCGCGCCGCCGGCGGCGGCGGCGACTGACGGCCGCGATTCTTGAACGCCGCGAACACCGACGTGGCGCCGCCCCCTTCCCACACGCGGCCGACGGCGGGGAGGTCAGAGTCGGAATCGGGTTCCGGGTTCGGGGTTCCGGGTTCCGGGGCGGCGTCTCCAGCGGCACCGCTCGCGCCAATCTGGTCCCTCCCCCCCGG